>NZ_JAWQRR010000019.1:0-76862 GCF_033446045.1 Plantactinospora sp. KLBMP9567
TCGATCCGCCGTTTCGGGTTGGCCTCGAAGCCCGCGGGGTGGGTGGACGTAGCCCGTTCGGCGTCCGTCCCGGTGAGCAGCGGGCCGGCGCCGGGGCCGGCGAACACCCCGGACGACAGCAGCGGAGACGCGTCGAACAGCAGCGGCCTCGTGCGCCCGTCCGGACCCGCGAGCATCGCCACCGTCGACGAGGTACCGAAATCGACCCCGAGACGATATCCACCCAATGCCACGGGATCACCCTATGGCAATGCCTCAAGGTCCTATCGAGGAGTTGCCCGGGGCGGCACTGAAGCCGCTACTGTCGAATGCGATAGCAACCAGCTCAAACGCCACCGAGCCGTGGCCACCAGCACAGCCTAGCCCTGCCTGGCGGCGAGGCCGACGAAGGCACGCCACGCCACCGGCCCGAAGGTCAGCACCGGACCCGCCGGGTCCTTGCTGTCGCGTACGGCAACCACGCCAGGCAGGTTGTCGGCCACCTCGACACAGTTGCCGCCGCTGGTGCCGCTGCGGGTCGACCTCCGCCACCGGGCGTCACTGAGGTGCATGCTGGCTCTCCACTTTCTTCAACAGGGCGAGCGACAGGTTCTGCGGCAAGGCTACGCCGCGCACACTTTCCCACCGCGCGAGGAGCGTAGCGATGCTCTCCTCGTCGTCGACGACGAGCCCGGCAAGCTGGTTCTCCAGATCCCCCACCCAGCCACCGTCGGCGGACCTGGCCAGGGCGAGCGGTCCGGAGAGGCCGACGTGCAGGCCAGCGTCGTCGGGAATGATGTGTAGCTGGATGTAGGGTCGCTCGGCCATCCGTAGCAGGTGCGCGAGCTGCTCGGCCATGATGGCGTCCCGGCGCCGCAGCGCCGACTCATCGAGGACGACGATCACCAGGGGCGGCTGGTCCCGGGTCAGGATCTCCTGCCGTTGGAGTCGGGACGCGACCAGCTTCTCGACCTCCTCCTCCGGCCGGGTGGCGTCGAAGCGCAGAACCGCGCGGGCGTAGTTCTCGGTCTGGAGCAGGCCGGGGATCAGGGTCGGGTGGTAGTAGCGGAGCTGCATTGCGGCGCGCTCGGCGTCCAGCCAGGGCCTGAACCAGGTGGGCTCACTGTCCCGCTGCGCCGCCTTCAGCAACCGCACGAATAACCCGCCCGTCTCCAGGATCTCGTCGGCGCGGGTGGCGTACGGCATGTCGATCGCTCGGGTACCGGTCTCCACAGCGGACACCGTCGAGGCCGAGTAGTTCGTCCGCTTGCCGAACTCCTCCTGCGACTGGCCGCGCAGGGCTCGCTGCCGGCGGAGCTGGTCGCGAATGAAGGCGAAATCATCCTCGTGTTCCATCGGACCTCCAGAACTCTGTCTAGATCACCAGGCGTTCGCCAGGCGCCGCCGCCGGCTCAGCAGACCTGCGCCGTGACCTGCTCGATCGCCTTCCGAGCCTAGTGCCGTCCACAGCAGAGTGTCACCCAGCAGAACCGCTCGGTGACCGCCAAGCGCCCGGGTGGAACTCGCCCCGGGAGCCGGTCTCGACCCCCCACCGGGACCGGCTCCCCTCCAACTCCCCGAGGAGGTTGTGATGAAAAGGCTGCTCCGGCATCTGACCGGACCACGGCCCTACCACCGCCGGGACTGGCGCCGGCTCTGGCGCTACTGCCACTGCGGTTGGCGCTGGCGCTGCCCGGATTCGGTCGAGCTGGTGCCCACGCCCTACCAGCCGCCGCCCCCGGTCCAGTTGACCGAGATGGAGCGGGCCGAGATCCGGACTCTGTCGGCCACGCCGCCGCCCACCATCCCGGAAGCGCCCCCGCCGCCCGCCACCCTGGGAGCGACCCCGCCGCCGGCCCGGGCTCGGGCGAGCAACCGTCGGCCCGAATGGGATGCGCCCACCCGCTCACATCTGGCGAACGGCCGCCCAGGTGGGCTGACGCCCGCTCAGGAGCATCGCGCTCGGCACGGTACGCGGGTGTGACCGGTGATCGGCCCGCAGGAGCGTTGGCGTAAGCACATCCCGACGCACCCGTCGTACCGGTGCCGCAGGTGCGCCAACCCCTGGCCCTGCCAGTCCGCCCGACTGGCGCTGGCCACCGCATACCGCAACGACCGGGTGGGCCTGATGGTGTACCTCGGCGCGCACCTCGCCCGCGCGCTGCGCGAGCTGCCCGACACGCATCCCGCACTGCTCGCGGGGCAGATCCTCTACTGGGTGCCCCGCCGCCGCTGACCGCCTCTATAGAGGGCCGGACTCGGCTGGACGGAGCTCACCCGACCGGCCCGCCTCGGGTCGCCGCTTCCCTTCGGCGACCCGGGGCGGGCCTCTGATCGGCGGCGGGCAGTGCCACGCAGACCCGGGTGCCCAGGCGGGGCAGCTCGACAGTCTGCGAAACGGTACCTCGGTCCGGAGCGCCTCCGCCCTCCCCCGCCGCCGCCCCAAAGGACGCCGACCTCCAGCGCGGTCTGGGGCAGCCAGCGCTCCTGAAGGATGGGACGTGGTGGTCCGGCGGTCGACCGTAGCGCTCCGGTCGACCGCCGGACCGGCCAGCCGGATCGGCGGGTCCTGCGGTCATGCCGCCGGGGAGGGAGCGGCCGCCGTCGGCCCCGACTCGCCGCCCGCTGGCGCGGAAAAATGCTCAGTTCACACAGCCCCGGCTCGGCCGCCGGCCCCGGGTGGAGACGAACTGGTACGACAGCGAGGCGAAGGCCGGGTCCTTGGCGAGTTCGCGGAACCCCTCCAACTGGTTCGGGGAGAGTCCGGTGGCGAGCAGCCGGGGTTCGAGCTGGCGGGAGTTCGTCTCGTGCAGCGAGGCCCCGGTCGAGCCGCCCGGCCAGCTCTGCGAGTGGGTGATGGTGTCCACGTCGGTCAGCCCGGCCAGCACCATCTCGGTGTGTACGTCCTGCGCCCAGGCCAGGTCGGCGCCCCGGTCCTGGAGGATGCCGAGGGTCGCCTCCATCACCTGCTGGAAGAGCTTCGCCGCGTCGTCGGTCGGCGCGGCCAGCACCCGCAGCCCGGCGGTGCAGTCGAACTCCTCGACGACCAGGGCGCCGCCCGGGGCGAGCGCACCGATCAGCTCGGCGAGTACCCGTCGCCGCTCCGGCAGGTGCAGCAGGACCAGCCGGGCGTGGATGACGTCGAACGGGCCGCCCTCCGGCGCGCCGGTCCGGACGTCGTGCTGGCGTACGACGAGGTTGTGTTCCGGCTCCAGCCGGGACGGTTCGATGTCGGTCGCGATGACCAGCCCGGTGGGTCCGACGACCCGGGCCATGTGCCGGGCGATCGAACCGCCCCCGGCGCCCAGCTCCCAGCACCTCGCGCCGGGGATCAGCACCGGGGCGAGCCGCTCCGCCGTTATCGGATCGAGGAACGACTCCAGCGCCCGCATCTGCGCCTCGGCCTCCGGAGAGCGGTTGTCGAACGCGTAGCTGCTCTTGACAGGGGTGGCAGTCACGATCGGTACCTCCTTCGTGATGATCTGTGACGACAATCCGGGCACGCGTCATCGCGCGTCAGCACCGGAGGAACGTGGGGGTACCGGTGCCGACACGGAGGTCAGCGGTGCGACGAACGTCGGGATCCGACGGGTTCTCAGGGTGCGGGTGACGAAGAGGATGTGGTCGGGGCGGCCCTGGGGTCCGCCGAGGGGTCGGAATCAGACACGAGCGTGCCCGGGCCTCCCGTTGGCCCGGAGCGGGCGGAGTCGGGACCGGTCGGGACCGTGGACTCCTGGCCGGACGGGACCGGTCCGGTCCCTGCCGGCGTGGCCGCGCCCGCCACACTGAGTACCGCCTCCACCGGGGCGGGGTCGGCGCGCACGGCGGCCGTCGAGTCCGCGAAGACCAGCCGGCCGTAGTCCAGCACCGCGATCCGGTCGGCGACCTCGATCGCGTGCTGGAGCTGTTGTTCGACGAGCAGGATGCACAACCCGGCCCCGGCGAGCCGGGTCACGAGTTCCCGGACCCGGGCCGCCAGGTCCGGGGCGAGCCCCTCGCCCGGTTCGTCGAGGAGCAGCACCCGGGGCTGGGTGAGTAGGGCCCGGGCGATGGCAAGCATCTGCTGCTCCCCGCCGGAGAGCTGGTTGCCCCGGTGACCCAACCGCTCGGCCAGCCGGGGCAGCAGTTCCAGCACTCCCGGGACCGTCCAGTTCGGACCGGACCGCGACCGGCCACGGCGGCGCAGCGAGGCGGCCAGCGTCAGGTGCTCGGAGACGGTCAGCCGCGGAAACACCCGGCGCCCCTGCGGCACCAGGCCGACGCCGGCCCGGGCCACCCGGTGCGCCGGCTTGCCGGCCAGGTCCGCGCCGTCGACCGAGACGATTCCCCGGTACGGCCGCAGCAGGCCGGCGACGGCGTGCACCAGGGTGCTCTTGCCGGCGCCGTTGCGGCCGACCAGCGCCTGCACCGTACCGACCGGCACCTCGAGGTCGACGTCGTGCAGCACGGTACCGCCGTCGTAGCCGGCGCGGAGGCCCTGCACCCGCAGCATCACCGCACCGCCTCGGCGTACGCCCGCCGGACGGCGGGTGCGTGGCGGATCTCGTCCGGCTCGCCGCTGGCGACCAGCCGCCCGTCGTGCAGCACGGTGACCGTGTCCGCCAGCGCGTACACCAGGTCCAGCCGGTGCTCCACCAGCAGCACCGACACGTCCCGGGGCAGTTCCGCCAGCAGCTCGGCCAGCCGGTGCACCTCCACTCCGGAGAGTCCGGCGGCCGGCTCGTCGAGCAGCAGCAGGCGGGGACGGCCGGCCAACGCCATCGCGATCTCCAGTTGGCGCCGCTCCCCGTGCGACAGGTGTGCCGCCGTGGTCGACGCCGTGCCGGCGAGTCCGACCCGGTCGAGCAGGGCCAGGGCGGGCCCGCGCAGCCGCCGCCGGAACCGGTTCCGGGAGCGTACGTCCCAGAACCCGCCGGCCTGGTGCCAGCCGGCGACCACGACGTTCTCCAGTGCGGTCAGCGACGGCCAGACGGCCGGACGCTGGTGGATCCGGCCGATCCCGATCCGGGCCCGCCGGGCCGGGCCGAGCCGGGTGATGTCCTGGCCGGCGAAGCGGATCCGCCCGCCGTCGACCCGGGTCGCCCCGCCGATCAGGTCGAGCAGGGTGGTCTTGCCGGCGCCGTTCGGCCCGATCAGGGCATGCCGCTCGCCGTCGGCGACCCGGAGGTCCACCCGGTTCACCGCGATCAGCGAGCCGTACCGGCGGACCACCGCCTCGGCCGTGAGCAGTGGTGTCGTCGCGAGTGCCGTCATCGCGTCTCCCCGCTCGTCGGTGCGGCCCCGACGGGTTCGCCCCGGGACGGGCGGCCCTGGATTCCCGTCCCGGGGCGATCCCCCGGCCCGGTCCGGCCCCGCGAACGGGACCTGACCAGGTTGGCGAGTTCGGTCGAGAAACCGGCCACGCCACGGGGGAAGAGATAGGCGGTCAGCACGAAGAGACCGCCGAGCAGCAGCGGCGCGTACCCGGGCAGCAGGCCGGAGAGCCAGTCCCGTACCGCGATCACCAGGGCGGTACCGACGATCGCGCCGCCGATCGACGCCGCACCACCGATCACCACGCCGAGCAGCAGCAGTGCGGAGACGTCGAAGCCGAAGTCGGCCGGCGAGACGTACTGCTGTGCGGTGATCAGCAGCGAGCCGGCGACCCCCGCCACCGCCCCGGCCCCGACGAAGGTCACCGCCAGGTAGCCGGTGACCCGGTGTCCGGAGGCGCGGGTCCGCGCCTCGTCGTCCCGGCTGGCCCGCAACAGCAGCCCTGCCGGCGTACGCAACAGCATCACCATGGCCGCTATCACCACCCCGACGACGACCAGCGTGTACAGATAGCGTGCGCGGTCGCTGGCCAGCGGAGCCATGCCCCAGACGGGCTGGATCGCCGGGATTCCGGCGAGCCCGTCGGTCCCTCCGGTGACGGAGGTCCACCGACCGGCGGCGGTCACCGTCAGTTCACCGATGGCCAGGGTAATCATCAGGACGACCACGCCTCGGGCGTACACCACCAGCGGCACGGTGAGAAGGGCGAACAGCGCGCCGGCCGCCGCCCCGGTGAGCACCTGCACCACCCCGATCGACGAGACGTGCATCGCGACCAGGGCGCTGGCGTACGCACCGGCGGCGTACGGCCCGGTCTGGCCGAGCGTGGGCAGCCCGGCCAGCCCGGTCAGCAGCGCCACGCTCACCCCGACCAGCCCCAGCACCAGGGTGCGGGCGAAGAGCGAGGTGGTGTAGGCGTCCACGGACCAGGGCACCGCGACGGCGACGGCGAGCAGTCCGGCTCCCCCGGCCCGGGCCAGCCAGCGCCGGGCGGCCGGGGTCATGTCGTACCCCCTGGTCGGAGCCGCAGGAACCGACCGGGCAGCCCACGGGCCCGGACGGCGAGCACCAGAGCCATCGCCGCGAAGAGCAGGAACGGCGCGGCGGTCGGCGCCAGCGAGACGCCGAGACTCTGGATCTCGCCGACGGCGAGGGCGGCCACCAGCGTGCCCTGGACCGAGCCGAGGCCGCCGAGCACCACCACGACCAGCGAGAGCAGCAGCACGGTGTCGCCGGTGGTCGGCGCCGGACCGATGATCGGCGCGCCGAGCACCCCGGCGGCACCGGCCAGCGCGCCGGCCGCGGCGAGCACGCCGAGCCGGATCCGGGCCGGGTTCACCCCCAGACAGGCGACCATGTCGGCGTCGTCGACCGCCGCCCGAACCAGCATCCCGGCCCGGGTCTTGGTCACCGCCAGCCAGAGCAGCACCGCGATCACCGCGGCCACCCCGATGAAGACCAGCCGGTACGCCGCGTACCGGTGCCCGGCCACCTCCACCGAGCGGTCCAGCGCGGCGGGGATCCGCACCGGAAGGCTGTCCGGGCCGAACGCCGTGACCAGCAGGGCGCCCCCGGCCAGCGCCACTCCGAAGGTCAGCAGCGCCTGGGTCAGGTGGTCACGCCGGGCGACCGGCGCGAGCAGGCCCGCGAGCAGGCCTCCCGCACCGGCCGCCGCCAGCGTTCCCACGCCCAGGGCGAGCAGCAGGCTGCCCCAGCCGCCGTCCAGCAGCGCCGCGGCGAGGTACGCGCCGATCGCGTACAGCAGCCCGTGCGCCAGGTTGAGGATGTTGGCCACGCCGAAGCAGAACACCAACCCGGACGCCGCGACGAAGAGCAGCAACCCGTAGGCGACACCGTCCAGAGCCGGGATCAGGTACGGGTCGACCGGGCCGAGGACCCGCGCCGATTCGAGCATCATCCGCCCACGGTCGCCAGGTCACCGACGACGGTGTTGGAGAGTGCGCGCCCGTCCTGCCGGACCTGCCGCAGATACCACTTCTGCACCGGCGAGTGCGTCTCCTTGGAGAACTGCCAGGTGCCGCGCGGGCTGTCGATCTGGCCGAGTCCGGCGATCGCCTTGTTGATCTCCTCCGGGGTGGGGTTGTCGCCGGCCGCGCCGATCGCCTTGTCCAGCACCGCCGCCGCGTCGTAGGAGGCCATCGCGTAGGTGGTGGGCGAACCGTCGTGGTTCTCCTTCCAGGCCGCCACGAAGGAGCGGTTCTCGGCGTTGTCCAGGTCGGGCGAGTAGTTGAGTACGGAGTAGATGTTCCGGGCCGCCTCGCCCTGTGCGTTCAGCACGCCGCCCTCGGTGAGGAAGCCGGCGGCGTAGAGCGGCAGGTCCTTGATCTCCGACTGGGCGTACTGCTTCACGAAGTCGACGGCGGCGGTACCGGCGTAGAAGGTGAAGACCGCCTCGGCACCGGATGCCTTGATCTTCGCGAAGTACGGCAGGAAGTTGGTGGTCTGCGGGAACGGCGTCCAGAGGGTCTTGCCGTCCGGGTTGGCGAGCTTGCCGCCGATCTCCTTGAAGGTGTCGGTGAAGCCGCGCAGCTCGTCCCAGCCGCCCTGGTAGTTCGGGCCGATCGCGAAGACCTCGCCCTTGACGTTGTCCCGGACGTACTCGGCGATCGCCGCGCCCGGCTCGTCGGAGAGGTAGGAGGTGAACCAGGACCGGGAGACGTCCTTCAGCCCCGGGTTGCCGTTGGAGCCGACGAACGGGATCTTCGCCTCGGCGAGCACCGGGGCGACCCCGGCCACCGAGCCGCCGCCGACGATCCCGGTGAGCGCCTGCACCCGGTCCTGTTTGATCAGCTTCGTGGCGGCGGGTACGGCGGTCTGCGCGCCGTTACCCTCGTCGGCGACGATCAGGTCGACCTTGTGGCCGCCGAGCTTGCCGTCGTGCATCCGCAGGTAGAGCTCGAAGCCGTCGCGGATCTCCGTGCCGACCGCCTCGTAGGTGCCGGAGAGCGAGGCGAGCAGACCGATCTTTATCGTGCCCGGCGTGCCGCCGGCGCCGTCGCCGCTGTTGCAGGCGCTACCGGCCACGGTCAACCCGAGGGCGAGCAGCGCGCCGGTCAGGGCGCGACGCCGGCTCGTACCGGTGGGGAAAGGCATGACTTCTCCAGTCGAGGGGTGAGAAAGGTTGTGGGGAAGGTGTGGTCGTGGGGTGGTGGCCGCCGGGCTGGCGGAGCCGGCCGGAGGGTGGTGCCGGGACGACGACTTTCGCGGGAGGCCGGCCCGGGCCACCTGGCGGTGCGGCGGCACGGTGTGTCGGAACTGGCTCCGGCCATCGGGCGCCGCGCCGCCGTCAGCGTCCCTGCGCCACCGCGGCGCGGGCCGCCGGCGTCAGTACGTCTCCAATCCGGTTCGCCAGTTCCGTCATCTCGTAGGAGACCTTGCCGACGTCGCAGGTGGGCGCCGCGAGGACCAGCAGCGAGGCACCGTCGTTGAACGCCATCGAGAACATGAAGCCGCCCTCGAGCTGGGTGACGTTGGAGATCACCGCGCCCGCTTCGAAGAAGCCCGCGGCGCCCCGGAGCAGGCTGACCAGGCCGCTGCCGGTGGCCGCGAGCTGGTCGGCCCGGTCCGGTGGCAGGTTCCGGGTGGACGCCACCATCAGGCCGTCGCTGGAGATGGCGATGGCGTGGCTGACCTCCGGGGCCCGCTCGACGAAACTGTCCAGCATCCAGCCGAGATCTCGTTGGTTCACGTAGTACTCCCTGTCGCGTCGCTTGTCGCCGAGGCGTTCACCAGCTTGGGACGGCGGGCGGCCACGCCCCGGGCGTAGGCGGCCATCGCGTTGGCCACTTCGGCCGGGTCGCGGTGCTCCGAGACCGGCTGCTGTTCGGGTGGCGGGGCGACGCCGCCCGGCACGAGGTGCCGCTGCGGCTGACGGATCGGGAGCCCGGACGGGGTGGTCCCGGAGATGTCCGGGTTGGCCAGCCCGGTGGCGGCCCGCCACCCCTCGTCGCCCCGGGTCTGCCAGCCCGTCGTGGCGTAGCCACCGTTGGATCCACCGGTCCCGTTGGACGCACCGACCGGCGGGCCGACCGGTTCGGGACTGACCCCCACTGGGCTGCTCGCGCCGTTGCCCGCGCCGTTGCCCGTGGACGCCCCGACCGGAGTGCCCGACCGGTCGGTACGGAACCAGTTGTTGACCTGCTCGAAGATGACCAGCTCCTGGGTCGGGTCGTCGCCCCGGTCGGCCCGCTGGGCCGCCGGCCGGAAGACCGACCCGGACGGCAGCGCCCGCTCCGAGGTCGGCCGCCGGGCCGGGCCGTTCGGGGTGACGGTCGACGAGGAGACCGGTACGGCGGTGCCGCGTGCCCGGCCCTCCGGCATCGCCGACAGCCGGCCCGGCGCCAGCAGTTGGGTCTCCGGCGGGACGGGGCGGATCAGCGTCGCCGGCAGCGAGATCTCGGCGATGGTGCCGAGCTTGGGACCCGGCCGTAGTTCGACAGCCACCCCGAGCCGACCGGCGAGTTGGCCGACCACGACCAGACCCATCGCCCGGACCGCCGCCACGTCGGTGGCCGGCGGCCGGGCCAGCAGGTCGTTGAGCTGTGCCAGCCGTTGCAGCGAGAGCCCCACACCCTCGTCGCTGACCTGCACGATGACCCGGTCGCCGAGGCTGCGCGCGGTCACCCATGCCTCGGTCTCCGGCGGCGAGTACGCGGTCGCGTTGTCCATCAGCTCGGCGAGCAGGTGCACCACCTCGTCGACCTTGTCGGCCGCGACCGCCACGTCCGGGTCGACGACGCCGATCCGGACCCGGGTGTAGTGCTCGATCTGCGACAGCGCCGCCTGCACGACCTTCTGCATCGGTACGTCCTCGTGGCGTACCCGCCCGACGCCCACACCGCCGAGCACGAGGAGGCTGGCGTTGATCCGTCCCATCCGGGTCGCCAGGCTGTCCAGGGTGTAGAGCTGCTGTAGCCGTTCCGGGTCGGTCTCGTCCTGCTCGACCTTGTCCACCTGGGCCAGTACCGCGTCCACCAGCCGCTGCTCGCGGCGGCTGAGGTGGACGAAGATGTCCGCGGTGTTGGCCCGCATGACCGCCTGCTCGGCGGCGGTCCGCACGGCCGCCTGGTGTACGGCGGCGAACGCCTGGCCGACCTCGCCGATCTCGTCACCGCTGGACGCCTCCAGGGTGGAGGCGGACGCCCGGGCGAGGGCCTCCGGATGGATGCCGGCGCTGTCCAGGCTGCGCAGTTCGGCGACCATCGCCGGCAGTTCGGTGTACGCCACCGCGTGCGCCGCGTCCCGCAGTCGGCGCAGCCGTCGGGTGATCTGCCGGGCGACCGCCCAGGTGACCAGTACGGTCAGCAGCAGCGCGACCGCCATCGCGGCGCCCTCGGCGACGGCCCGCCAGCGTTGCTCCACCCGCGCCGCGTCCACCTCGGCCAGCACGGCGGAGTCGACCCGCTGCTGCACCTCGAACAGCCGGGCGGCCCAGCCCTGGGTGGCGCCGATCCAGGCGTTGGTCTCGACCTCCAGCGGGGCGCCGATCTCGGCCCGGGAGACCTGGTCCTGGAGGCGTTGCAGGGTGAGCGCCTCCTTGCCGCTGCCGGCCTGCTCCCACCAGACCTGCCACTGGCCGGGGGCGAGACCGAGGAAGGCCAGGCTGGATTCGGTGAAGCCGGTCCGGGCGGCGGTGATGTCCTGCTGCATCGCCGGGGTGAGCTGGCCGGCGGCGATCGCCCGTAGCACCGTCACCTGTTGCTGGCCGAGCGCCTCCGCGGTCTTCGACAGCGCGGCGGCGGCCCGGATCCCGTCGGCGACCTCGGCGGAGATCACGCCCTGGGCGATCGACTCCCGGTACGCGAGCAGGTCGGCGATGACGATCCGGTAGCTGAACGTGGTGGCGGAGACGGCCGCGTGTGCGGCGGTACGCACCTGGGTCCGCAGCGGCGACAGGTCGGCCAGCGCGTTGTCGATCCGGGCCAGTACGCTGCCCGGCCCGGCGGCCGGCTCGGGGGCGAGCGCCCGTTGCCGCTGGTAACGCGCGACGATCTCGTCGGTGGCGGCCGCCTGCCGGGCGTAGGTGTCCTGCTGCCGGGGCGTGGCGGCGGTCAGCAGGTCGGCCGCGGCCGCCCGTTCCCGCTGGAGCTGGTAGGCCAGCCGGCCGGCCTCGGCGCCCAGTTGGGCAAGTACGCCGAGGTCGCTGGCCTGCTCGGCCTGCCGGGCGCTGTCTGCCAGCGCCAGTCCGGCGAACCCGACGACCGCCACCAACGGCGCGGCCACGATGATGCGCATCCGAGAGGCGATCTTCCAGCCGCGTCGGCGTACGGGCTGGGGTCGGGCCGCGTGGGATCGGGTGGTCGAGGCCAAGACTGACTCCCACGGCTCGTCATCGAGGAGATCTGCATCTTGCAGTTAGCAAGTCCCATTGCGCCGGACCGGCGGGGCCGGGCAACAGGGTTAACCGTGGTACAAACAGCTCGTACCACTATCTGTACCCGCCGATGAACAGGCAGTTACTTCCGCAGGCAGCGATACCCGGGAGGCTGGTCGACGCGCTCGCCGACCCGCGTCTGCTGGTGCACGACAGTCAGGTGAGAGCGGTTCAGTGCCGGCGGCGCAGTGCGCCGACCCGACCTCGCCGGTGGGACTCGGCGAAGGGCCGGCGGGCCTCGCCGGGCGGCCGGCGCGACTCGGCCACCGGCTGCCGGGACTCCTCCGCCGACCGCGGGTCGTCCGGGTCGCCGGCGTCGTCGTCGTGCAACCGGTGCACCTGCGCCGCAAGGCGGTGCGCCTCCTCGGTGAGCCGGTGCACCTCCTCCGGCCGCCGGTCGGACTCCGCCGGGAAGTGCACCCGCAACATCTGGTCGATCAGGCCCCGCAGCTCGTCGATCGCGTCCACCACGGACTGTCGTTCCCCGACGGTGGACTCGACGGTGGACTCGGGGTCGGCCCCGGTCGGGTCCACCCGTCCGGCTGCGGCGCCGCGCGGCCCGCGCCGTCCGTCCGCGGCGATCTGCTCGACCGCCACCTGCGGCCAGAGCGCGGTGAGCAGACCCCCGGTCCCGAGTACGTCGTCACAACGCACCGCCAGCTCCTGGCTGCCGTACCGGCGGCCCGCCTCCACCGCCGCCACCGTCTCCCGGCTGAACCGTACGCGGTCGGCGAGGGCGCGCTGGGTCAGCCCCTTGCGGGTACGCCAGCGGCGCAGTTCGCGCTGGAACTGTCGGGTGGCCATCGACTCAGCGGTACCTGACGACGCAGCGTCCATTTGCTCACCTTCGTTGGTCAGCGATCCGATCACTCGCACCAGATCATGAGACGCGCAGCACAGATCATGACCCGGCATTTGCCGGGGCCAATTCTTACCTCCGCAGCGACGGGTGTGAAGCCTTACGCGCCACCTATCGTTGACGGTAAGTGAAAAACCTCGCACGCCGATCTACTTGACGGTACGAAAACGATCTACGAAGGAACGGACCACCACCGGTTGCCCGGATTCATCCCTTCCGCCGTGAGCGGCGAATGGCGACACTCCGCAATCATCGGTCGGAGACCGGAGACACCGGCCATCCGTCGATGTGACGATGTCGATCGATCCCTTGCGGCTCATTGACAGAGCGTGATCCGAGTCGGCCGACTCCGGCGCGCCCGGTCCGGCGTACCCGGATGCCCTGACCCGGCCCCGCCGTCAGCCGGGCCGGTATCGGCGGGCCGGGACTCGGGACGCGAATTGGCCGGTCGGCACGGGATCGGCTAGGCGGCACGGGCGGTAAGCGCGTCCGGTGGATCTTCCTGCCGTTCCCTCGGCGCACTGCCGATATCGACGACCGCGGGCAGCACCCGGTGCGCACGGAACGCGACATTGGGCTTGTAGGTACTTACGTGACCCGGCACCAGACGCAGGCCGGGAATTGCCTCCGCGAGCCGTACGAGCGCGATCCGGGCCTCGAGGCGGGCCAGTGCGGCACCGATGCAGAAATGCGGACCGTAACCGAAGGAGAGATGATCCTTGACGTCGTCCCGGTCCGGATCGAACCGATCCGGACCGGTGAACGTCGCCGGGTCGCGGTTCGCGGCGCCGATGAGCAGCAGGCACCGTTGGCCGGCCGGGATGGTGACGCCGCCGATGGTGACCGGTCGCAGGGTCACCCGCAGCCAGCCGTCGATGGCGGGACCGAACCGGAGCGCCTCTTCCAGGAAGGCCGGGACGCCGGCCGGGTCGTCGGCGATGCGTTCCCACCGTCCCGGCACGGACAGCGCCTGTTCCAGGCCGTGGGCGAGGAGTCCGGCGGTGGTCTCGTGGCCGGCGACGAGCAGGTTGAACGCCATGGAGGCGACCTCGCCGACGGTGAGGATCTCGTCGTCGCCGTCGCGGTAGCGCAGTGCCCGGGAGACGAAGTCGTCGCCGTCGAGGTCGCCGTCGGCGCGCTGGCCGACGAGGTCCTGGCAGTAGTGCCAGAAGTCGAGCAGGCCCTGGGCGAGGCGTACCTGTTCGGCGGGGTCGGGTTGGCCCCAGACGAGGGCGATCTGCCCGTCGGCCCACTGCCGGATCCGGGCCACGTCCCGATCGGGTACGCCGAGGATGTCCAGCACCACCAGCAGGGGCAGCAGGGCGGTGAACTCTCCGATCAGGTCGACGACCTCGCCCCGGCGGGCGGTGACGGCGTCGACGAGTTCGTCGACCCGGCGCCGCACGATCGGCCCGTACTGGGCGGCGACCCGGGGGCCGGTGTTGGCGAAGGTGGCCCGCAGCGCCCGCCTGGTGCGGGTGTGCACCGGAGAGTCGGCCGCGGCCGTCGTCGCTGGTACGTCGAGCCGCATCACGATCGCCAGCGCCTCGGGACACATCTCGTAGACCGGGGCCAGGGTGAGGGCGTTGCCGAAACTGTCCGCGTCCCCGAACGCCTGCCGGACGTGCTCGTGCCGGCTGATCAACCACATGCCCAGGTCCTCGGCGTAGTGCACGCTCTCCGGGCGGTCCAGCAGATCCCGCCACACCGTGGCCGGGTCGGTCAGATAGGTACCAGCGAACGGGCTGAGTTCCATGGCCGCCTCCTGGCCCACGCTCGGGCGCTGTCGTAGGGTTCCGATGGCAGGGCCCCGGCGGCAATAGTTGGCCCACCGGGAATGAGTTACCCCGTAACTCCCAACGACATCTGGAATCTCACGATGCGCTGCGGCCGACGGTAAGTCAAGGTATCGGCTTGTGCCATTGTATTGGCGCTCCGGCGCGACGACGGCCACACCCGGCCGGAGGCCGGCAAGATGCCAGATTGCAAGTTGCCACCTGCACTTTGCTGCCTGGTCACGCCCACTGGTCGACCGTCACGCCGCGTCACCGACCCCGATCCGGTCACGTCGCGCGTCGCGGTCTCCGCGTCCGGGCCTGGTAGGCTGCAACCGCCCCCAGCGGACCGGATAATTGCGGTGAAAGGGTGCCGGTTGAGCGATCGTTTGGGTAGATCATCGCCAATACTAAATGTTCTCCTGATGTGTAACCACTCACCTCGATGACCCGCCGGGTCCACGTTGGCCAGACGACGAACCTTTCTCGACCTTCCCTTGCGGTCCATCCTGACCAGCGCCGCTCCTGAGTTCGACCCGGTCGAGCCGGGCCCCTGTTCGTCGCGAGCCGACGGCAGGGGCCCGGCCGGGTCCGGGGGTTCACGCGTGTGAGGATGATCGACATGCGGGCGGTGGTGTTCGAGGAGTTCGGCGGGCGGCCGGAGCTGCGTACCGTGCCCGATCCGGTGCCGAGCCCTGCGGGCGTGGTGATCGAGGTCGGGGCGACCGGGCTGTGCCGCAGCGACTGGCACGGCTGGCAGGGGCACGATCCGGACATCCGCCTGCCGCACGTGCCGGGGCACGAGTTCGCCGGTGTGATCGCGGCGGTCGGTCCGGCGGTGCACGGCTGGCGGCCCGGCGACCGGGTCACCGCCCCGTTCGTCTGCGCCTGCGGCACCTGCCCCGCCTGCCTCGCCGGGGACCAGCAGGTCTGCGAGCGGCAGACCCAGCCCGGCTTCACCCACTGGGGCTCGTACGCCGACCTCGTCGCGGTCGAGCACGCCGACGTGAACCTGGTCCGGCTCCCCGACGAGCTGAGCTTCGCCGCTGCCGCCGCGCTCGGCTGCCGGTTCGGCACCGCGTTCCGGGCGGTGGTCGCGCAGGGCCGGGTGGCCGCCGGCGAGTGGGTGGCGGTACACGGCTGCGGCGGCGTGGGACTCTCCGCGGTGATGATCGCGGTGGCCTGCGGCGCCCGGGTGGTGGCGGTCGACGTCAGCCCGGCCGCGCTGGAGCTGGCCCGCCGGTTCGGTGCCACCGCCTGCCTGGACGCCGGCACGCTGAACCTCTTTCCACCTGAACCGCCCCCGACTTCCACCTGCGGCCACGACGGACCGCAAGGGGAGATGGAAAAAGGTTCATTGCCCGGCCCGCAGGCGGTGGCCGGGGCGGTCCGCGAACTGACCGGCGGGGGCGCGCACCTGTCGCTGGACGCGCTGGGCAGCGCGCCGACCTGTGCCGGGTCGATCGAGAGCCTGCGACGCCGGGGCCGGCACGTGCAGGTCGGGCTGCTGCCGGCCGCGAAGGGGCACCCGGCGGTGCCGATGGAGCGGGTCATCGGGTACGAGTTGGAACTGCGCGGCAGCCACGGGATGGCCGCGCACGCGTACCCGGAACTGCTGGCGCTGGTCGGCGCCGGGGTGCTCCGACCGGCGGAACTGGTCACCCAGACCATCGGGCTGGCCGAGGCACCGGCGGCGCTGGCCACCCTGGACCGGCCGGCGGTCGGCGGCATCCGGCTGATCCAACCGAATCGGGACTGAACCGCCCGACGCTACCGGCGGGTCGCTATCGACGTTCGTCAAGGCCCGTTCCGGATGCTTTCATTGGTGCCATGGCGAACCCGGTGATCTTGACGGTCGACGACGACCCGGCGGTGTCGCGCGCGGTGGCCCGGGACGTACGGCGGCGCTACGGCGACCGGTACCGGGTGGTCCGCGCCTCCTCCGGCGAGGAGGCGCTGACCGCGCTGCGCGAGATCAAACTCCGGGGCGACCAGGTCGCGGTGCTGCTGGCCGACTACCGGATGCCGCAGATGAACGGCATCGAGTT
Organism: Plantactinospora sp. KLBMP9567; assembly: GCF_033446045.1. Lineage (NCBI taxonomy): Bacteria > Bacillati > Actinomycetota > Actinomycetes > Micromonosporales > Micromonosporaceae > Plantactinospora > Plantactinospora sp. KLBMP9567. The sequence continues at coordinate 16,369 of NZ_JAWQRR010000019.1, forward strand.
CCTCGAAGCCGCCATGGACCTCTTTCCGACCGCCCGCCGGGTGCTGCTGACCGCCTACGCGGACACCAACGCGGCGATCGACGCGATCAACGTCGTCGACCTCGACCACTACCTGCTCAAGCCCTGGCATCCGCCGGAGGAGAAGCTCTATCCGGTGCTGGACAGCCTGCTGGAGGCCTGGGCAGCGACCCCGGAAGCCGCCCCGGACGAGGTACGGGTGATCGGCCACCGCTGGTCCGCGCCGTCGTTCGAGATCCGCGACTTCCTCGCCCGCAACCTGGTGCCGTACCGCTGGCTGCTGGCCGACGAGCCGGAGGGCGGGCGGCTGCTGACCGCCGCCGGAGCCGACCCGGCCGACGTGCCGGTGGTGATCACCGTGGACGGCAGCGCGCTGGTGAAGCCGACCGAGGCCGAACTGGCGGACCGGTGCGGGCTCTCCACCACCCCGGCCGCCGACTTCTACGACCTGGTGGTGGTCGGCGGTGGCCCGGCCGGGCTCGGCGCGGCGGTCTACGGCGCCTCCGAGGGATTGCGGACGGTGCTGGTCGAGCGGCAGGCGACCGGCGGCCAGGCCGGGCAGAGCAGCCGGATCGAGAACTACCTCGGCTTCCCGGACGGAGTCTCCGGATCGCAGCTCGCCGACCGGGCCCGCCGGCAGGCGCTGAAGTTCGGCGCCGAACTACTGACCGCCCGGGACGTGATCGGGCTGGAGGCGGCCGGGGCGACCCGGCTGCTCCGGTTCAGCGACGGCTCGTCGATCGCCGCCCACACGGTGGTGCTGGCCACCGGGGTCTCCTACCGGCAGCTCTCCGCACCCGGGCTGGCCGATCTGACCGGCCGGGGCGTCTTCTACGGCTCGGCGTCGACCGAGGCGCCGAACTGCGCCGGTCAGGAGGTCTACATCGTCGGCGGTGCGAACTCGGCCGGGCAGGCGGCGGTCTACTTCGCCCGGCACGCCCGCCGGGTGCACCTGCTGGTACGCGGCCCCGACCTGCACCGCTCGATGTCGCACTACCTGATCGAGCAGATCGAACGGATCGGCAACATCGAGGTGCACCCGCACTCCGAGGTGGTCGGCGGCGAGGGCACCGACCATCTGGAGCAGCTCGTCATCTGCGACAACCGGGTCGGGCAGCAGCGCACCGTGAAAGCCTCCTGGCTCTTCGTCTTCATCGGCGCCGAGCCGCGTACCGACTGGCTGGCCGACGTGGTGGCCCGCGACGCCCGGGGATACGTACTGACCGGGCTGGATCTGAGCAGCGACGGCCGGCGGCCGGCCGGGTGGTCGCTGCCCCGCGACCCGTACCCGCTGGAGTCGAGCCTGCCCGGGGTATTCGCCGCCGGGGACGTCCGGGCCGACTCGATCAAGCGGGTCGCCTCGGCCGTCGGCGAGGGTGCGATGGTGGTCTCACTGGCCCACCAGTACCTGGCGGCGCAGTGAAGCATTGTCGAGTGGAAGACGGCTCACGAACACGGATCGGGTGACGAGATGGGCGGATCGGACGAACGGCTGGCGATCGAGGAACTGCGTACGCTCTTCCTGTTCGAGTCGCTGGACGAGGAGAAGCTCGGCTACATCCACGAGCACGGCCGGGTGCAGCGGCTGCCGGCCGGGGCCGACATCTTCGTCGAGGGCGCCGAGGCGAACTGCTTCTACGTGCTGCTCGACGGCACCGTCTCGCTGATCCGGATGGTGCAGGGCGACCGGGTCGAGATCACCCGCACCGACCAGCGCGGCGTGTACGGCGGGGCGACCCAGCCGTACCTGAACGAGCAGCGGGTGCAGACCTACCTGAACGGGATGCGGGCGATCACCGAGGTGACGCTCTTCACGTTGCCGGCCGAGGTGATCAGCACGGCGATGCGGCGCTGGTTCCCGATGGCCATGCACCTGCTGGACGGGCTCTTCATCGGCATGCGGGCCACCCAGACCGTCGTCGGCGAGCGGGAACGGCTGCTGGCCCTCGGCTCGCTGTCGGCCGGGTTGACCCACGAGCTGAACAATCCGGCCGCCGCCGCCGTCCGGGCCAGCTCGGTGCTCCGGGACCGGGTCGCCGGGATGCGGCACAAGCTGGCCATGATCGCCGACGGCCGCCTCGACGGGGAGCGGCTGCAACGCCTGGTCGAACTCCAGGAGAAGGCGGTCAAGCAGGCCGTCACCGCGCCCGCCCTCTCCCCGCTGGAGACCAGCGACGCCGAGGACGCCCTGGCCGACTGGCTGGACGAGCACGACGTCACCGGCGGCTGGGACATCGCCCCGACGCTGACCGCCGGAGGCATCGACGTGCCGTGGCTGGAGCAGGTCAGCGCCGCGGTACGCCCGGACGACCTGGAACCGGCGATCCGGTGGCTGACCTACACCGTCGAGACCGAACTGCTGCTCGGCGAGATCGACGACGCGCTGAGCCGGATCACCGGGCTGGTCGGGGCGGCGAAGCAGTACTCGCAACTGGACCGGGCCCCGCACCGGACGGTCGACGTGCACGACCTGCTCGACGCCACGCTGGCGATGTTCAGCGCCAAGGTCAAGCCCGGTGTCCAGGTGGTGAAGGAGTACGACCGCAGCCTGCCGGCGATCCCGGTCTACGCCGCCGAACTCAACCAGGTGTGGACCAACCTGGTCGACAACGCGCTCTACGCGATCGGCGAGGAGGGTGTGCTGACCGTACGCACCGGGCGGGACGACGGCTCGATCGTGGTGGAGATCGTCGACACCGGACCGGGCATCCCGGCCGACGTCCGGTCCAGGATCTTCGAGCCGTTCTTCACCACCAAGCCGATCGGGGACGGCACGGGGCTGGGGCTGGACATCTCGTACCGGATCGTGGTCAACAAGCACCACGGGGACATCCGGGTCGAGTCCGAGCCGGGGCGTACCACTTTCCGGGTCTGCCTGCCGATCTCCGGGCCCGAGCCCGGCGCGGCGGAGGCCGCGCTCTCCTGATCCGGCGGCCGGCACCGCCCCCGGTTCCGGCGGGCGGACCGCACGGTCGCGCGGGCGGGTCAGCTCGTCGAGGGGAGCCGGCGGCGGTCAGCTCGTCGAGCGGAGCCGGCGGCCGGAGCCGTCGGCGCGGATGGCCTCGACCAGGTCCTCCCGGGCCCGGGCCACCCGGGACCGGATGGTGCCGACCGGGCAGTCACAGACCTCGGCCGCCTCGGCGTAGCTCAGCCCGGCCACCTGGGTGGCGACGAACGCCTCCCGGCGGTCCGGCGGCAGGTCCGCCAGCAGCCGGGCCAGTTCCACGGCGCCCTCGAAGCCGGTGCTGCCCCGGGCCAGCTCGGCATCGGCGGCGAGTTGCCAGTCCGACAGCGATGCGACCCGGGGACGGCGCATGGCGGTCCGGACGTGGTCGACGCAGGCCCGCCGGGCGATCGAGAGCAACCACGTCTTCGCCGACGACCTGGCCGCGAAGCGGGGCAGTGCGCGCATCGCCCGCAGGTAGGTCTCCTGGGCCAGATCCTCCGCCTCGCCGGCACCCACCAGGTGGGAGACGAACCGCTGCACGTCGTGCTGGGTCGCCCGGATGAAGGCCGCTGCCGCCGAGCGGTCGCCGGCCTTGGCGGCCAGCGCAAGCCTGGTGATCTCGTCGCTCTCGACGCCGGAGGGAGGCATGCCCCAAAGCTACCGGTACCGGCGGCCACCTCGAATACCCCCGGTGGGCATCTGATCGCCGAACGGGTCGATCATGCTGGTGAACCCCGGTCGAGCAGGCTCGGCTGCAGAATGCTTACCCCCGGGGGAACCGGCGGACCGTCAGGCCCGACTATGAGTGTGTGCGGTGCGAACAGTATCGAGAAGCCCTGTCGGCCCGGCTGGACGGCGAGGAGGCTCCGGTAGAGCGGGCCGGGGTGGACCGCCACCTCGCCGGCTGCGCGGAGTGCCGGAGCTGGCTGGAGAGCGCGACGGCGCTGAACAGGCTCGCCCGGACCAGTGTCGTACCGCCGCCGATGGAGATCGACGACCGGCTCCTCGCGGCCGCTCCCGGACCGGGGCGGGCCGCCCGGCTGGCCGGTACGCTCCGGGTCGCGCTCGGGGTGGTTGGCGTCGCCCAGTTCCTGCTCGGCGCGGCCCAGATCGCCGGCATCGGCGCGACCGGGCATCCGCACGGCCTCGAGGTCGTACTCGGCGGCGGCCCCGACCACCTGTGGCACGAGTCGGCAGCCTGGAACGTCGCGCTCGGCGCCGGATTCACCTGGATCGCACTTCGCCGTACCCGGCCGCTGGGCCTGGTGCCCACGCTGACCGCGTTCGTCGCCGTGCTGACCCTGCTCTCGGTCAACGACGCGATCGCCGGCCGGGTCGACCCGAACCGGATCCTCAGTCACGGGCTGATCCTGGCCGGCTATCTGATCATTCTCGGCCTGTCCCGCCCGACGATGGAATCGGGCGAGCCGCCGTCCCGACACGGGCAGCGGACCGGGCCGGGCTGGCGGGCGACGTTCGAGGAGGAGCCGGCACCGGCACCGCCGCGCCTACGGCTGGTCCGGGCCCGGCCCGGGACGACCCAGGCCCACACCCACCACCGGGCGGCCTGACCGCACCGGGCGATGCCCGCGCCGCTCAACCGCGTGAGCTGCGTCCACCGTGTGCCGGATTCGGCGTGTGCGGACGCTTGCCCAGTTGCCGCCAGTCGGACTCGGCGACCTGGATGTCGTAGTGCTTCGCCGCCGCGAGGATGTTCGCGAACGCCTGGTCCCGCTCGGCGTCGCTGACGTCGTGCGTCTGGTCGAACCGGGCGATGGCGTTGCGCACGTGCGACGCGTCGGTGAGCGGCTCCTTGCGCTTGCCGGGAAAGGCGAACGCACTGTCCGGCAGTTCCCGCGACTGCTTGCTGCTGATCACCCCGTGCTGGTCGACGGGCTTCCAGGTGGTCTTCATGGCTTCCTCCTGACCGGGGCTTCTCCGCACCCCGGCTCTCCTACCCCTGCCCCGGACCGATAACCGGCCGATCAGTCCAGCCGCGCTCGGCACTTGGGCTGACAGAGTTTGGATTCTGTCAGTTGACAGTCCATACTTGGTGAAGCGCCGGCACCCGGCCCGCCCACCGGCCAGCCTGGAGTCGCCGCATCCCGACGCCGCCGGAACCCGGCAGCCGGCCCGCCCGAAGCAGCGACCGGCAGACACGAACAGGAGCAGAACATGGAGAACCGGACACTCGGCAGCAACGGACCCACGGTCTCCGCCCTCGGCCTCGGCACGATGGGGATGTCCGACCTCTACGGGCCCGCCGACGACGCGGAGAGCGTCGCGACGATCCACGCGGCCCTGGACGCGGGGGTCACGTTGCTGGACACCGGCGACTTCTACGGCGCCGGGCACAACGAGATGCTGCTCGGGCGCGCGCTGCGCGAGCGCGCCCGCGACCAGGTCGCGATCAGTGTCAAGTTCGGCGCGCTGCGCGACCCGGAGGGCGGCTGGAACGGCATCGACGGTCGCCCCGAGGCGGTACAGAACTTCCTCGCGTACACCCTGCGCCGGCTCGACACCGACTACGTGGACGTGTACCGGCTCTCCCGGCTCGACCCGGCGGTGCCGATCGAGGAGACCGTGGGCGCGATCGCCGAGCAGGTGTCCGCCGGCCGGGTACGCCACATCGGCCTCTCCGAGGTCGGCGCGGCGACGATCCGCCGGGCGCAGGCCGTACACCCGATCGCCGACCTGCAGATCGAGTACTCGCTGCTGTCCCGGACCGTCGAGGCGGAGATCCTGCCCACCTGTCGCGAGCTGGGCATCGGCGTGACGGCGTACGGGGTGCTGTCCCGAGGGCTGCTCAGCGGGCACTGGACCGCCGACCGCCAGCTCTCCCCCGGCGACTTCCGCTCGTTCAGCCCCCGCTTCACCGGCGACAACCTCCAGGCGAACCTGCTGTTGGTGGACGCGCTGCGCGAGGTCGCGCAGGCTCGCGGGGCGACCGTGTCGCAGGTGGCGATCGCCTGGGTGCTCAGCCGGGGCAACGACATCGTGCCGCTGGTCGGGGCCAGGCGCCGGGACCGGCTGGCCGAGTCGCTCGGTGCGCTCGACCTGAAGCTCGACGCCGACGACCTGGCCGCCATCGAGCGGGCGGTACCGGTCGACTCCGCCGCCGGCGCCCGCTACGCCGCCCCCCTGATGGAGCACCTGGACAGCGAACGGTGAAATAGTGCCCATGGCCGACTCGACGCTGACCCCGGAACGGATCCTCGAAGCGGCGGAGGAGGTCCTCCGCCGCTTCGGCCCAGCCAAGGCGACCGTGGTGGACGTCGCCCGGGCACTGGGGGTGAGCCACGGCAGCGTCTACCGGCATTTCGCCAGCAAGACGGCGTTGCGCGAGGCGGTCGCCGACCGGTGGCTGGACCGGGTGCACGCGGACCTGCCGGCGGTGACCGCCAGTACCGCGCCGGCGCCCGAGCGGCTGCGGTCCTGGCTGCACACGCTGCACGGCGCGAAGCGCGTGACGGCGCTCGACGACCCTGAACTCTTCGCCACCTACATCGTGCTGGTCGGCGAGGCCAGTACGGTGATCGCCGCATCGCTGGACGGGTTGGTCGCGCAGCTCTCCCGGATCATCGCGGACGGGGTCGCCGACGGCGACTTCGCCGTCGGCGACGTGCCGCGAGCAGCCCGGGCGGTGCTGCACGCGACCGCACGGTTCCACGATCCGACGCACAGCGCCCAGTGGGCCGACCCGGAGATCGAGCAGCAGCTCGACGCCGTCTGCGACCTGCTGCTCGACGGCCTCCGGCCGCGCTGAACCGCCGCCCGGCCCGGCGTCCTCCGCCCCGGCACCGAACCTGGTAGGCACACTGTCGAGCTGCCCCGTCCATGCGCCCAGCAAGGAGCACGGCGGGCCTCGAGCCACCAGACACCCACCACGGGCCGAACCGGGTCACCGCCGGGCGACGGCGGGACGGATGCCCGCCGAGCGACGCGCAGCGGTCCCCATTCACCCGACCAGCCGAGCGACCTCGGCTCACCTGAAACGGTGCATTGACTTTATTAGTTAACTTTCCTAATGTTTCAGCAACTCAGCAACATCGATCCCGATCCCGCTTCGCCCGGTGCCGGCGCCGAACCTCGCTGCCGCCGCGCCGGTGCCGCAGCGACCCCCACCCCCACCAGGCCGGATCGAGTCGCTGAGGCGCCTGCGACAGAAGGGAACGTCGATGTCACCCACCCTGAGCGCCGAGCGGGTCCGCCCGCCGGGACGCCGCCCCGGCATCCGGTCCAGGTTGTTCACCGGAGCACTCGCGCTCGCCACCGCCGCGACCGGCACGGCCGTCGCGCTCGCACCGCTCTCCTCCGCCGAGGCCGTCGTGCTGCCCAACAACTTCAAGAGCGTCGGCTACCTGCCGAGCTGGGCCGGCGACGTCAACGCCATCCAGTACAACAAGCTGACCCACATCAACTACGCGTTCGTACTACCGAACGCGAACGGCACACTGCGGGCCGTGGAGAACCCGAGCAAGCTCTCCTCACTGGTGTCGCGGGCGCACAGCGGCAACGTCAAGGTGTCGATCGCGATCGGCGGCTGGAACAACGGGGACGACTCGGCCTTCGAGGCGCTCGCGTCCAACGCCTCCAGCCGGACCACGTTCGTGAACAGCGTGATCAGCTTCGTGACGCAGTACAACCTGGACGGTGTCGACATGGACTGGGAGTACCCGGACCCCGGCACCTCGGCAAACAACTTCACTGCACTGATGCAGCAGCTCAGTGGGCAGCTCCGCAGCCGCGGCAAGCTGCTCACCGCGGCGGTGGTCTCCGAGGGCGGTACCGTCAACGGGGTGCAACCGGCCGTCTTCGGCTACGTCGACTGGCTGAACATCATGGCGTACGACGGCGGCAGCCCGCACGCCAACTACGACTGGTCGATCAACGCGGTGAACGGCTGGAAGTCGCGCGGCCTGCCGGCCAGCAAGGCCGTGCTCGGCGTACCGTTCTACAGCCGGCCCGGCTACTACACCTACTCCGCACTGGTCGCGATGGACCCGGCCAACGCCAACCGGGACTGCACCACGGCCGGCGGGGCGCAGCAGTGCTACAACGGCATCCCGACGGTGAAGCGCAAGACCCAGTGGGCGTTGGCCAATGCCGGCGGGATGATGAACTGGGAGTTGTCCCAGGACACCAACAACGCGACCTCGCTGGTCAGTGCGATCTATGACACGGTGATGGGCGGCGGCACCCCGCCGCCGAGCGGCCGGACCGGCCAGATCACCGGCATCGGCGGCAAGTGCGTCGACGTCGCGGCGGCCTCCACCGCGAACGGCACGGCGATCCAGCTCTACGCCTGCAACGGCAGCGACGCCCAGCGCTGGACGGTCGGCACCGACGGCACTCTGCGGGCGCTCGGCAAGTGCGCCGACATCACCGCCGCCGCGACCACCAACGGCGCGAAGGTGCAGCTCTACGACTGCAACGGCACCGGCGCGCAGGTGTGGCAGGCGCAGAGTAACGGCACCCTGCGCAACCCGGCCTCGAACAAGTGCCTGGACGCCACCGACAACAGCTCGGCCGACGGCACCCGGCTACAGATCTGGGACTGCTTCGGCGGCGCCAACCAGGTCTGGCGACTTCCGGCCTGATCCCGGCACCGCATCCGGCCCGGTCGCCACAAGCGGCCGGGCCGGATGGTGTCCAGCCGGTCCTGTCCCGCGCCGCCGCAGGTTCACCGCCAGACGCTCACCACCAGACGCTCACCGCCCGACGCTCACCGCCAGACGTTCACCGCCCGACGCTCACCGCCAGACGTTCACCGCCAGCCGGCCGGTGCTGCCCAGGTCGATCCCGCCCCGCGGCGCGACGAGTTGGGCCGGTGAGCCGGGTGCGGGCGTTATCTCCAGGTAGCTCGCGTTCGTGGCCGGCTCGGTGGACTCGGTGACGGTGTTCCGCCAGAGCACCCGGGCCCTCGCCGTCTCGCCGGGCTGCAGCACCACCGGCCGGGGTGGCACGTCGTAGCTGTCCGGGCTGCTCACCGGCGCCGACCCGTTGCCGACCGTGACATCGAGCGCCCGCCGCTCCTGGTCCAGCACCCGCACCGCCGGATAACCGTCGAGCCGGTACGGAGCCGTGCCGCAGTTGCGCAGTTCGATCCCGAGTGCCCGCAGGCCGAGCGCCGGCTCCACCTCACCGGCGGTGATCAGGAAGCCGTCGGGGCACTCGACGGCGGTCGGCGCCGGATCGGCGGTCAGGGTCGGCTCCGGTATCGGCGGCCTGCTCGGCGTGCCGCACGCGGCGAGCAGCGCGGCCGTGCCGAGCAGTGTGCCGAGCCGGCGCATCCGCCCGGGGTGGGACGGCGGGATGCCGATCGTCATGCGTTGCCTTCCTGACCCCTGAGGGGTCTCGTCGAGTGCGCCGCCCGCTCCTTTCACGGTGCGGGCAGGCTGCTGAGCAGGAACGATATCAATCCCGATATCGCGGATGGCCGGGTGCGTGCACGCGGCACCGATCAGCCGAAGGTGTAGCCGGTCAGGTACTCCGGAACGACGATCCGGCTCCTCGGCGCCGCTCTCCGGATCGCCGTGAGCATCGCCTCGAACCGCGGCCGGTCGGCCGGCGCGATCGGCGGCGGATTCCGCAACTCGGTCTCGAAGTTGTCCCAGTGCACCGGCACCACGATCTCCGGATAGTCCAGCGCCGCGAGCAGCCGGGGCAGGTACTCGTGGGTGGAGGTGCTGGCGGCCATCGCGATCATCGCGATGTCGGGCCGCAGCCCGGTCACGTTGCGTTCCACGAAGTCGCTGGCGCCCATGAAGAAGACCGCCGGACCGTCCTTGACGGTCACCTGGAAGGCGAGGGTGTCGCCCTCCGGCAGGTCGGCGACGGTGGCGGGCTTCGGCGGCCGGCTCAGTCGCACTCCGGGGATGCCGATCGAGTACGCCGCGTTCCGGCTGTGCAGCGAGGCGACCACCTCGACGGTGTAGTCGGCGAAGTCGAGCACCTCACCGCCCTTCACCAGCCCCAGTTGCCCGGACGGGATACCGGAGGCCAGGCCGAGCTGGTACGTCGTCATGGTGCCGAGCACCCGCGCCCCGGTCGTGGTCGCGATGTGCGGTACGTCGTTGAAGTGGTCCCAGTGCGAGTGGGTGACCAGTACCGTCTCGGGCCGGCCCACGTGTTCGTCGACGGCGGCGGTGGCCACGGTCAGCGGGGTGGCCAGGTCCGCCCCGCCCTCGAAGAGCCCGGTCCTGTACCGGCTCAGGTACGGGTCGACCAGTACCGTCCGGGTGCCGATGTCGATCCGCCAGCCGGCCGTACCGAACCAGCGGAACGTCGCACCGGCACCCCGCGATCTGGTACGGCCGGCCGGAGCCGGGCGTGGCGCGGCGACGGCGGCTGTCCCGAGTCCCGGCGAGGCGGTGGCGGCGAGCCCGGTCGCGGCGGCACCGACGGCGGCGGTCCGGAGCAGGCCCCGGCGGTCGAGTCGAGTTTCGGGCATGAGTTTCCCCTCCGATCGGGCCCGACCGGGTGTGTGCGCCTGAGCAGCGCCGGCACGCCCCGGTCCGGCGGTCGAGTGCGGAAACCCAATCACCGGCCGGCCCTCGCCGTCCAAGACCATCGGGGCGATCTGCCGATATCCTTTTTGATATCAGCACTGGTAGCGGCGGTACGGAGCGCCGTCGCCGGCTCGGACGGTCGTCGGAGGGACACACCGATCCGGCCCGCCCGGCCGGCCCCGGAACGGGTTGCTCGGCGATCCCTCCGGACCGGCCCGCCGCGACCGGGGTCGCACCGGCGGGATCCCGATCCCCATTCCCGGATGTTGATGTGCATGATTGCGGTTGGCTGACGCCGGACGAGGGCTCCGGCCACGGGGAAGGGACGACATGACATCCGCGAGAACAGAGCCGGGGGCCGTGCTGCGCGAGCAGGGCCTGATCCGCAATCCGGTGTTGCCGGGCTTCCACCCGGATCCCTGCATCCTGCGGGTCGGTTCCGACTACTACATCGCGACCTCGACCTTCGAGTGGTATCCAGGGGTACGCCTGCACCACTCCACCGACCTGGTGCACTGGCGGCCGCTCGGCGGCATCCTCACCGAGCGCCGGCTGCTCGACCTCGGCGGTGCCGGCGACTCGGCCGGGGTCTGGGCGCCCGACCTGAGCTATCGGGACGGTGTGTTCTATCTCGTCTTCACCGACGTGTCGAGCTTCGCCGGGGGCTACTGGGACTCGCAGAACTACCTGACCACCGCCACGGACCTGGCCGGGCCGTGGTCCGACCCGGTGGCGCTGCACGCGCGCGGCTTCGACCCGTCGATGTTCCACGACGAGGACGGCAGCAGTTGGCTGCTCTCCATGGCCGCCGACTGGCGCCCGGGGCGGAACCGGTTCGCCGGCATCCAGCTCCAGCGGTACGACCGGGCGGCCGGCCGGCTCGTCGGCGAGGAGCGAATGATCTTCGAGGGTACCGCCGCCGGGCTGACCGAGGCGCCGCGCGTCTATCGCAAGGACGGCTGGTACTACCTGGTCACCGCCGAGGGCGGCACCAGTTGGACGCATCAGGTCACCGTCGCCCGGTCACGGGCGCTGACCGGCCCTTACCAGGTGGCGCCCGGTGGACCGCTGCTCACCTCCGCCGGGCGCCCGGACCTGGAGTTGCAGAAGGCCGGGCACGGCAGCCTGGTGTGCACGCCGGACGGGCAGTGGTTCATGGCTCACCTGGTGGCCCGGCCGTACTCCCCGCTGGGCCGGTGCGTGCTCGGGCGGGAGACCGCAATCCAGTCGGTGACCTGGGACGAGGCCGGTTGGCCACGCATCGACGGTGGCGTTCCGGCCGAGACCGTTCCGGCACCGGTCGGAACGACGGCAGCAGGCCAGCGGCCGGAGGGGACCGCCGGGGACCGGTCCGAGGGGTACGTGGCGCGCGACGACTTCGACGCTCCGGTGCTGGGAGCCGACTGGTCGACCCTGCGCCGCCCGGCCACCCCCGACTGGGTACGGCTCGACGCCCGCCCGTCGCATCTGCGCGTCTACGGCGGGCAGTCCCCGGTGGGCCGGCAGCGCCCGAGCATCGTCGCCCGCCGGGTGACCGCCAAACACTGCGTGCTCGACGCCACCATGGAGTTCCGGCCGCGCACCTTCCGGCAGCTCGCCGGCATCACGGCGTACTACAACAGCGGCAACTGGCACTACCTCTACCTGAGCGTGGACGACGATGGCCGTCGGGTGCTGGACGTGCTCTCCTGCGACACCGGTCGGCTGGTCGAGCACCCCGGCTGCCGCGTCGACGCGACCGGAGCCGACCGGGTACGGCTGCGCGTGCAGCTCGACGGCCCGCTCGTCACGTTCGGCTACTCGTTCGTCTCCACATCGGAGGGAGCCGAGCCCGGCGACGAGTGGCAGGGACTCCCCGTCGCACTGGACGCGACGATCCTCTCCGACGAGTACACGTCGAGGAGCACCGGCGAGGGCGAGCCGGAGGCGTGGGGTTTCACCGGCGCCTTCGTCGGGCTCTGGGTGCAGGATCTGGGTGCCGACGGGGCGTACGCCGACTTCGACGTGGCGACGTACCGGACGGTCGAGCCTGGCTGATCCGCGCATCCGGCCCGCGCGCCGTCCGTCCACGATGGTCAGAGACCCCACAGAGGGAGCTACCGGACTTCCTATAGGATCCCACGGGACACACGGATGTGACCTTCCGGAAGAAGGATTCATGGCGGACCAGGGACGGCCGGCTTCTCCCGGCGTCGACACCTCGAAACCGAGCATCGCGCGCGCCTACGACGTGGTGCTCGGCGGTAAGGACAACTTCGCGATCGACCGCGCGGTGGTCGGCGAGATGCTGAAGATCGTGCCGCAGCTTCCGGAGGTGGCGGCCTACAACCGGCAGATCCTCAGCCGAGGGGTCCGCTATCTGGTGGAAGAGGCCGGGATCCGGCAGTTCATGGATCTGGGTTCCGGGCTGCCGACCCGGGAGAACACCCATCAGGTGGCACAGCGGTCGGCGCCCGACGCCCGGGTCGTCTACGTCGACAACGATCCGATCGTGCTGGCCCACGGCCGGGCCCTGCTGGTGGAGAACGAGAACACCACCGTGGTCACGGCCGACCTGCGGGACCCCAAGTCCGTGCTGGCCGACCCCGAGGTGCGCCGTCTCATCGACTTCTCCCAGCCGGTCGGCGTGCTGCTCGTCGGCATCCTGCACCACCTGCACGACAGCGAGGACCCGAAGGGCGTCGCCCAGGCGTACATGGACGCGGTGCCCTCCGGCAGTCACCTCTTCATGACCAGCTTCTGCGCGTCCTTCCCGGAAGCGGCCGAGCTTGAGGAGACGTACCTCAGCGTGCTCGGCACCGGCCGGTTCCGGACGCTGGAGGAGCTTCAGGGGTTCTTCGGCGATCTTGAGATGGTCGAGCCGGGTCTGGTGCCGCTGCCGGAATGGCGGCCGGAGACTCCCGTCGACCACGATCTCACGGTGGCCGAGCTGCTGATGGCCGGTGGCATCGGCCGGAAGCGCTGATCCTCGGCGGAAACGCCGGCCGGGACGGGTGACCGGCGCACCTCCGGTGCGGTCAGCGCGTCGACAGGCCCTGGACGAAGCCGCGCCACGCCGCCGACCCGAACACCAGCGCCGGTCCCTGCGGGTCCTTGCTGTCCCGTACGCCGACCACCCCGGGCAGGTTGCGGGCCACCTCCACGCAGTTGCCGCCATTGTTGCCGCTGCGAGTGCTCTTGCGCCAGACGGCGCCGGTCAGCTCCATGACGTCGCTACCTTCTTGATCAGCTCTAGTGACTGGTCCACCGGGAGCGCGTAGCCCCGGATCTGCTCCCATCTTCCGACGAGGGTAGCAATCTCGTCGGCCCCGTCGACGATTCGCGCGGCGAGCTGGTTGTCCGCGTGACCCACCCGCCGGTTGTCCGGCAGGTCGGCCAGCGTGAACGGCCCGCCGTAGCCGGGATACATGCCGACCCGGGTCGGCACCACCTGGAGCTGGGGCCGGAACGCCCGGCTGGCGGCCCCGCCGGCCGCCCGGTCGCGACATGCCGGACGCGTGCCGAGCTGAATGGGCCGTGCCCGGCACGGTGACGGCAGCGGCCGAACTCTGCTGCCTGATAGGAGTACGGACCGGCTCACCGCCCGGGGCGGCCCGACTCATGGTGTTGCGCCGGTACGCGAGCTTCCGGGGACTGCCCGATTCCTCGATTGGATCCCACCAGACTGAAGCACCTTCCACCTGAACCGACATCAACTCCGGCCATGACGGACCGCACGGGGAGGTCGAAGGGGTTCACTGGTGAACGGCTCGCACGAACGACCCACCTGCCCCGGGTCCTGCCCGGGACAGGTGGGTCGGGTCGAGACGCCGGCGGTCGCGATCGACACGGTTCGGATGAACAGTCCGGAACCGGTGCGCGGCGCCTCGCGCTGCGGTCAGCTCGCGACGCAGCTCGGCGTCAGACCGGCGCCAGTGCCGGTGCCCTGGAAGCCGAACTCCGTCGACTGGCCGGCGGCGATCCGTCCGTTGTAGCTCACGTTGGTGAACTGGACGGCACCGCTGCTGCCGCTGCGCTGGGTGTTCCAGGCGTTGGTGATCGTGGTGCCGGACGGCAGGGTGGCGTCGACCGTCCAGCCGGTGGTGCCGGCGGAGCCGGCGGTGACCCGTACCGTCGCGACGAAGCCGCCGTTCCAGGAGTTCAGCGAGACCGATGCGGTGCAGCCGGCCGGCGGGTTCGTCGGCGGGGTGCTGGGACCGCCGGTCGGCGGGGTGCTGGGGGTGGCTGTGGGGGTCGGGGTGGTGCCGCCGTCGGTGAGGCTGCCGGGCACCGCCAGCAGGGCGTTGTACCAGGTGGTGGCCATCTTGCTGTAGCCGGTCGCGTTGGGGTGCACGCCGTCGGCCAGGTCGGCGGCGGTCAGCGCGGCGTACATGTCGACCAGGTGGACCTGCCGGCCGGCGTTCGCCCGGGTCTGCACGATCTGCGGGATGGCCGCGTTGAAGCTGCGCACCTGGGCGTCGGTGCTCGCGGACCCGGCCGGGACGATGGTGGCGACGAACAGCTTCGCCTCCGGCGCGGTGGTGGTGATCCGGTCGATCAGCGCGGCCAGCCGGTTCGGGGCGTTGGGCAGGTCGCGGTTCTGGAAGATGTCGTTGGTGCCGATGTGCAGCAGGATGGTGCGCGGCTGGTAGGTGTCGAGCCAGTTGACGATGTTGGCGTCGATCTGGTCGATCCGCCAGCCGGAATGGCCCTCGTGGTCACGGTCGCCCAGGCTCGCCGGGCCGTTGGCCTGGGAACCGACGAAGTCGACGGTGTAACCACCGGCGACCACCTTCTGCCAGAGGTCGATCCGGTATCCGCCCGGCACGTTGAAGCCGTCGGTTATCGAGTCGCCGAGTGGCAGTACCGGGACCCCGGCAGCCGCCTCCACCCGATGGCCGGTGTGCAGCAGGATCGCCACGGTCGCCAGTACGGCCGCCAGCAGCGCACCGGCACACCGGCGCATGGTCGCCGACATGGGTACCCACCTCCAATGCATCCATCACCTTCGATCAGATCCATTGAATGTGCCGACGTGCGCACCCCGACGGTCGGGCGCACGCCGCAGCGGCGAACGCGCCGTCAGGTGCGCCGAACGGGCGAGCGGCGGGTCACGGCCGCTGCCGACGCCCCTGCGCCGTGTCAGCCGAGCCGGAAGTCGACCACCCGGATCGGGGACGGCGTGGTGCCGCTGGAGGCGCGCTGGTAGAGGATCGACAGCACCCCGTCGCTCTCCACCCGGGTCCGGTCCACGATCACCTCGCCGAAGGCGTTCAACCCGGCGCCGTCGAAGCGTACGGTCCAGTCGGTGTAGCCGCTGGCCCGGCTGGCGGTGACGATCCGGCCGTACGGCAGCACGACATAGGCGTTGTCGGCGGCGTCGAGCACGATCTGGGAACGGCCGGTCGCGTTCAACGGCACCGGGATCTCCGTCTTGCGCCAGGTCCCGAACGAGTCGCGGAACAGGTGGAAGGCCCGGCCGTTGGCCCGGCGTGCCGAGGCGTACGAGGTGACGCACGAGGTGAACCGGCCGGGTACGTAGCTGATGATCACGTGCGGGTTGCCGGTCGAGTCGACGTCCTGGCTCTCCTGGTTGATCAGCCCGTAGTTCGGCGGCAGCGGGTCGACCACCAGCCCCGGACTGGTGATCGACACCAGGTTGCCGGAGTTTGTGGTCCCGACGGCCGCTCCGGCATTGTTGCGCCAGGTCCGTCCCTGGTCATCGCTGTAGACGTACCCGGTGTCGTGGTTGGTCAGGCCACCGCTGTTGCAGGTGACCGCAGAGTTGCCCTCCCGCCAGGTGAACGCGGCGTGCAGCCGGCCACCCGGACCGTAGGTCAGCCCGTGCAGGTACATGTTCCGGGTGGTGCTGGTGGCGCCGTTCGCGCTGTACGAGCCGGTCGCCGACTGCCAGCGGCCGAGCCGGCGCCAGGTGGAGCCGTCGTACTCGGCGAGTTCGTTGGTGCCGTCGCCGGAGCGCCCGGTCCGGTAGCTGAACTGGAGCCGGTTGCCGGGCGCGACCCGGAACTGCGGGTACGTCATCGCGCCCAACCCGACCCCGTCCAGGCTGCGCTGCACCGCACCGAACCGGCTGGCCAGCCAGCTCCGGGAGCCCGGCGCGGAGACCAGCCCGGCCTCGGACTTGACGTAGTAGATCTCGCTGTCGTGGGTGTCCATCGCGACGTGCAGCCGGCCGTCGCCCGCCGAGATGCCGAGCGCGATGGAGTTGTGCGAGTCGTCGGTGGTCAGCCGGTGCGGCAACTGGAGGGTCTGCCACGCGCCGGACGGCAGTTGCCGGCGGGCGAGGACGGCGTTGCGGGTCGAGGTGTACCAGGCCGCGTACTGGTAGCCGGCGTGGCTGACGATGCCGTCGCCGTACGAGTTGTTGTTGACCAGTCCGTCGTAGGAGACGAAGTAGAGCGCGGTCGGGTCGAGCTGGGTGTCGCCGAGCCGGGTCACGCCCGGGGCCGCCGCGACCGCCGGCCCCGGCGGGACCACCGCCGCGACGGCGACCCCGAGGACGAGTGACGCCGCCAACGCGGCCCGGCGGGACGACGGGACGGGCATGGCTTCTCCTCGCGCCGGGCGCCACCGGGCGCTCCCAGATGAATGGATTCAACTTACATCCGCATCCATCGATCTGAAAGCCACCGGTCACGCCACCCGGCGCGAGGGTTGGCCGGCGTCAGCGGCGGCCGGCCGAGGTCTCCTCCCGGACCACGAACCGGATCGACCTGGCCTCGGTGATGCAGGCGCGCAGCGGTGCGGCCAGCTCACGGTGTCCGGGGCTGCGCTCCCACGCCTCGAAGTGGGCCAGCGACTCCCACTCGCTGGTGATCAGCCACTGCTCGGAATCGCTCGACGCCTCGCAGACCTGGTCCACCAGATGCCCCGGCACGCCTTCGGCGACCTGGTAACGGATCTGCTCGTACGCCTTCAGAAAGTCCTCGGTGCGCTCGCGCGGCACCCGGATCAGGAACAACACCCTGGCCTTCGACATCCCGGTCCTCCTCTGCAAGCTCCCCCGGCCTACACCGGACCGCGCCGGACCACCACGGCGCTGTTGAAACCGTCAAATCCGCGCGCCCCGACCAGCGCCACGTCCACCCGCCGCGATCCGGACTCCCGGACGAAGTCCAGCTCGCAACCGGGCGCCGGACGGTCCAGCCCGGCGGTCGGCGGCAGCATCCGGTGCCGGATGCCGAGCAGCGCGGTCGCCACGTCCAGCGCCGATCCGCCCTGGTGTGCCCGGCCGGTCAGCGGCTTCTGCGTGGTCACCGGCGGCGGCCGCGTCCCGAACACCGCCCGCAGCGCCTCGGCCTCGCTGCGGTCGTAGCGGGGCACGCCGAGCGCGTCCGGAAAGACGACGTCGACCTCGGCCGGCGCCACCCCGGCCCGGTCGAGGGCGAGCCGGATCGCCCGGGCGTACTGCACCGGGTCTCCGGCGGCGAGCCGGTCGGTGTGCCGGGCGTCGTGACTGGCACCCCAGCCGGCCACCTCGGCATAGCCGGGCACCCCCCGGGCCCGGGCGTGCGCCAGGTCCTCCACCACGAAGATCGCTCCGCCCTCCCCCGGTACGTAGCCGCTGGCCGCCACGTCGAACGGCCGGTACGCCAACGCCGGCTCCGGGCAGGTGCTCAGCAGTCCGCTCCGCATCTGGCAGGTCAGCGCGTACGGGCTCAGCGGGCACTCGGTGCCGCCGGCCAGCACCACCGGAGTGCCACGCCGGACCATCCGTACCGCGTGCGCCAGGCTGTCCAGCCCACCGGCCGACTCGGCGGCCAGCACCCCGCACGGGCCCTTGAACTGGTGCCGGATCGAGAGCTGACCGACGCTCGCCGCGTAGAACCAGGCGATCGACTGGTACGCCCCGACGGTCCGGGCCGGGCCGCGCCAGAGCCGTTGCAGCTCCCGCTGCCCGAAGAGGTTGCCGCCGGAGGAACTGGCCAGGGTCACCGCGTACCCGTAGGGATCGTCGGCCGTCTCCGGCAGTCCGGCGTCGGCGAGCGCGAGCCGGGCCGCCGCGAACCCCAGGTGCGTCCACCGGTCGGTCTGCACCAACTGCCGGTTGTCGGCGTAGTGCAGCGCGTCGAAGTCGGTCACCTCGCCGGCCAGCCGGCTGGGATAGCGCTCCGGGTCGAAGAGGGTGATCGGGCGGATCCGGTTCTGCCCGGCCAGCACACACTTCCAGTGCGCGTCGGCGCCGATCCCGCTCGGCGCCACCACGCCGATCCCGGTGACCACCGCCCGCCGCCGCTCCCCGCCCCCGTCCACCCGATCGGTCACCGATCCGCTCCGATCCGCCCGGCAAGTCGTCGGCCCGGCGTTGTCCGCTCCGCCGGTCACCACTGCGGCGCCATCCACCGCGCGGGTCGTCGATCCGGCGCCATCCGCCCCGCCGGTCACCGGTCCGGCCCGTCGAAGCGGGTGAAGACCATCGCCGACTGGAATCCGCCGAAGCCGCTGCCGACGGAGAGCGCCACCCGCACCGGCAGTTCCCGGGCGGTGTTCGGCGTGTAGTCCAGGTCGCACTCGGCGTCCCGGTTGGCCCAGTTCGCGGTCGGCGGCACCACGCCGTGCTCGATCGCCAGCGCGCAGGCCGCCATCTCGATCGCGCCGATCGCCCCGAGCGAGTGCCCGACCATCGACTTGATCGAGCTGATCGGCACCCGGTACGCCGCGGCACCCAGCGCACGTTTGAAGGCGGCCGTCTCGTGCCGGTCGTTCTGCCGGGTGCCCGAGCCGTGCGCGCTGACGTACGACACGTCCGCCGAATCGCACCGGGCCTGCGCCATCGCGTCGTTGATGGCCAGCGCCATCTCGACGCCGTCCGGACGCAGCCCGGTCATGTGGTAGCCGTTGCTCCGGTTGGCGTATCCGGCGGCCTCGCAGTAGACCCGCGCCCCGCGCCGTTGGGCGTGCTCCGCCTCCTCCAGGACCAGCACGGCGGCGCCCTCGGCGAGTACGAACCCGTGCCGGTCCCGGTCGAACGGCCGCGAGGCGTGCGCCGGATCGTCGTTGTCCGGCGTGGTCGCCTTGATCGCGTCGAACGAGGCGACCGTGACCGGGGAGATCGGACTGTCCGAAGCGCCGGCCAGCACCACGTCCGCCTCGCCGTCCTCGATGAGCTGCTGGCCGTAGCCGATCGCGTCGATCCCGGAGGTGCAGCCGGTGGAGACCACCTGGGCCGGACCGTGCGTACCGTGCCGGCAGGCGACGTCGGCGGCGAGGCTGCTCGGCATCAGCGCCTGGTAGAGGAACGGGCCGGCCCGGTTCGGGTCCACCAGCCAGTCCGCACCGGAGTCGCTGACCTGCACGTACTCTCGCTCCAGCAGCATGGTGCCGCCTACCGCCGAGCCGAGCACCACTCCGGTGCGCTCCCGCGTCGCGTCGGTCAGCTCCAGCCCACTGTCCGCCAGCGCCTCGATCGACGCGGCCAGCGCGAACTGGACGTACCGGTCGGCGCGCTGTCGCTCCGCGACGCCGAGGCCGGCCCGGACCGGATCGAAGTCGCACTCGGCGGCCACCTGGGAGCGGAACGGCGACGGGTCGAAGAAGCTGATCCGGCGGGTCGCCGTGCGCCCGGTGGTGATGGTCGCCCAGAACTCGTCCCGGGTCGCCCCGCCCGGCGCGACCACTCCGATCCCGGTCACCACGCTGCGGCGCCGGGTCACGGCCCGGCCTCCGGGCCGGCGGCCACCGCGCCCGCCGCCGCCCGGTCCGCGCCGTCGGGCCGTGCTACCCGTTCCGCGCCACTCGGGTGTAGCACCCGGTCCGCGCCGTCCGGCCGTACCACCCGGTCCGCGCCGTCCGGCCGTGCCGCCGGGACACCGGCCCCGGGCCGACCGGCCGCCGGGTCGGTGCTGGACGGTTCGGTGTCGACGTGTCCGAGTTCCGGGCGCGGGGCCAGCGGACCGAGCTGGAAGACCACCTCGGCGGGTTCGTCGGCCACGTTGCGCAGCCGGTGCCGGACGTTCACCGCCACGTACAGCGCCTCCCCGGTGCCGACCGGCACCGGCTCGTCGTCCAGGTCCACCACGATCGCGCCCCGAGCGACGTAGAGGAACTCCTCGCTGTACGGGTGGTAGTGCTCGGCGATCCGCTCGCCGGGGGCGAGGTTCGCCACCCCGAGGAAGCCCGAGCCGCTGCCCACAGTGCGGGGGCCGAGCAGTACCCGGATTTCGCCACCTCGGCGGCGGTCCGGGGCGATGTCGCGGGCGGCCACCAACCGGCGGCCCGGCTCACTCATCGCCGGCCCCGGCGGTCGACGCGGCCGGTGCCGGCGCGGTCGCCTCCAGCTCGGCGGCGATCCGCTCGATCCGGTCCCGGATGATGTCCAACTGGACCCGGCTGTTCGCGTTGATCCGGTCGGTCATCTGGGCGGTGGTCACCGGCGCCGTCGGACGCATCTCGAAATCCTGGGTCCAGGTCATCCGGGTGCCGCCCGGCACCTCGGCGTAGCGCCAGTGGATCCGCATGTACTCGAACGGTCCAGTCTCGACCCGGTGTGCGTGCACCTCCCGGCGCACCGGATCGGCGGTACGCTCGCTGACCCAGCTCCAGGTGACCCCGTTCTCGTCGGGATACATGGTCAACCGGAACCGTAGGGTGTCGCCGCGCCGCTCGATGATCTCCACCGACTGGTACTCGGTGAACAGCCCGGTCCAGCCCGCGACGTCGTTGGTCAGCTCCCACACGAGCGGCAACGGGGCCGCGATCAGCACATCGTTCTCGGTGTGGCCCGGCCGGCCCGCCCCGGACGCGGGAGCCGCTGCCGGCTCGTACTGGTGGGCCACCAGCTCGGCGACCTCCGCGATGCTGAGCCGCCCGGCCTCCTCGGGAAGCTGGACCCGGTAGCGGTCCGCCACCACCGCCTGCAGTTCGAGCAGCGCCAGCGAGTCCATGCCGAGTTCCTCCAGCGAGGCGCTCGGCGCGGCGGCCGCGGCGTCGGCGTCCAGCCCGCAGTGCCGGACCAGGATCGCGGTGATCTCCGCCGCCGTCACCGGCCCCGGAACCGGCTCCCGCTGGGTCGGCCCGGGTGATGTCGGTTCCTCGTGCCTCACACTCATCTGCTCCTCCTCGGATGGTTGGCGGTCGTGGGTAGGGCGCTCCGCGCGACGGCAGGGGCGGCCGAAACGGCAGCGGCGGCGGCTTCGGGAACGGCAGGGGCAGGAACGGGTGAGGCTTCAGGAACCGCAGAGGCTTCAGGAACGTTGGGGGCTTCGGGGAGGGCGGAACCGGACCGGATCGGATCGGACGGCGATTCGGCGGTGCCGAGCAGCCGGTCGACCAGACCGGTCGAGTACCTCCCCTTCCGGAAGCCCGCGTCATCGAGTACCCGGCGCAGGAACGGGATGGTGGTGCGTACGCCGGGCCCCTCGATGTCGAACTCGTGCAGCGCCCGTTCCATCCGGCCGAGCGCCAGATCCCGGTCCGGTGCCCAGACCACCACCTTGGCGAGCAGTGAGTCGTAGTACGGCCCCACCAGGTAGCCGGGGTAGCCGTGCGTGTCCACCCGGGTGAACGGTCCGCTCGGCGGGACGAACCTGCTCAACCGACCGGGGGTTGGCGCAAACCCCCGGTCGGGGTCCTCGACGTTGACCCGGCACTCCACCGCGACCCCGGAGATCCGGACGTCCTCCTGGCGGAGCCGCAGCGGCACCCCGGCCGCGATGTGCAACTGCTCGTGCACCAGGTCGACCCCGCTGATCATCTCGGTGACCGGATGTTCGACCTGGATCCGGCAGTTGACCTCGATGAACGAGAACCGTTCGGCGTCGTCGACCAAAAACTCGAAGGTCCCGGCCCCGGTGTACCCGGCGCGCAGCGCGCCGCCCAGCGCGGACTCGGCGAGTGCGTCGAGGGTACTGGCCGACAGTGCGGGCGCCGGGCCCTCCTCGACCAGCTTCTGGTGCCGCCGCTGCACCGAACAGTCCCGGGTGCCCAGGTGTACGCCGTTGCCATACCCGTCACAGAGCACCTGCACCTCGACGTGCCGGGCCTGGACGAGATACCGCTCGAGGTAGACCCGGTCGTCGCCGAAGACCGCCTGCGCGGCGATCCTGGTCCGCTCGTACGCCGCGCCGAACTCGTCGGCCGACCAGACCACCGTCATCCCGCGTCCACCGCCTCCGGCGGCACACTTGATGATCACGGGATAGCCGATCTCGTCGGCGACATCGCGCGCCCTCGCCGCCGTCTCGACGGTCGCCAGGCTGCCCGGTGGCAGCGGCAGCCCGGCCTCCCACATCAGCGCCCGGGCTCGCGCCTTGTCGCCGAGTGCGAGCATCACCTCCGGCGACGGTCCGATGAAGACGAGCCCGTTGTCGGCGCAGATCTCGGCGAAGTCGGCGTCCTCGGAGAGGAACCCGTAACCCGGGTGCACGGCCTGTGCTCCGGTCCGGCGGGCCGCCTCGACGATGGCGGCGGCGTTGCGGTAGCTCTGCCGGGCCTCCGGCGGCCCGATGCAGACCGCCTCGTCGGCCAGCCGGACGACGGCCGACTCCCGGTCCGCGACCGAGTACACCGCCACGGTGCGTACGCCCAGCTCACGGCAGGCTCGGGCCACCCGGAGCGCGATCTCGCCGCGATTGGCGATCAGGATTTTCTCGAACATCGCCGCACCGTCCTGGAAGTCACGCGGGTAGCAGGGCGATCAGTGGCTGCCCGAACTCGACCGGCTCGCCGTCCCGGACGAGCACCTCGGCGACCCGGCCGGCCTGGTCGGCGACCACCTCGTTCATCAGCTTCATCGCCTCGACGATGCAGACCACCTGACCGGGCTCCACCTTGTCCCCGACCTCGACGAACGGAGCACCGCCGGGTTCGGCGGCCCGGTAGCAGGTGCCGACCATCGGCGCGACGACGGTCCGGCGGCCGTCACCGTCGGCCACCCCATCGACGCCGCCGGTCGACGCGGTACGGGTGGCGGCGTCCGCCGGGGCGTGGCCGGGTGCGCCGGCCGGTCCCGGCGAACCGGGTACGCCGTGCCACTCGATCTCCAGCACGGTGTCGCCGCTACGCAGGTGGATCCGGCGTACGGGTCCGGCCGTCTCGGCCAGCAACCGGCCCGCCTGCCGGCGCAGTGCGGCAAGTTCCGTGCCCCGGTCGAGCGGCACGGCCGGTTCCGTCCGCCGGTCAGCGGGCACTGGCGGTTCCGCCCCCCGGTCGGCCGGCACGGACGGTTCCGTGCCCCGGTCGGACTGCGCGGTGGCGTCGCCCGGGTCCCGCGCGCCGTCCGGGGGGTCCGGGCGTACCGGCCGGCTGTCCGGGACGTCCGGCCCTGGCACGCGTCCGTCGCCGGTGCACCGCTCTCCCGCTGCCGGTCGCGCCGGTCCGGCCGGGCCCGGCTGTTCGGGGATCGCCGCGGCGGTCACTCCGGCCCCGCTTCCGACGGCAGCACGCTGGCCGCCGCACCGTACCGGCGGAAACGCCGCCGACGGCGCCGGACCAACTCTGCGGCGGGTACCTCGAGCAGCGGCGCCAGGTTCTCCAGCAACGCCCGGCGGAGCAGTCGGGCCGCGCCGGCGGGATTCCGGTGCGCACCCCCGGACGGCTCGGCGACGATCTCGTCGGCGACCCCGAGCCGCAGCAGATCGGGTGCGGTCAGCCGGAGCGCGTCGGCGGCCTGCGGCACGGCCGCCCGGTCGTGCCAGAGGATCGCGGCACAGCCCTCCGGGCTGATCACCGAGTAGACCGCGTTGCGCAGCATCAGTACCCGGTCCGCCACGGCCAACGCGAGCGCCCCGCCGCTGCCGCCCTCGCCGATGATGACCGCGACGACCGGGATCGGCAGCCCGGTCATCGCGAGGATGCTCTCGGCGATCGCGGCGGCCTGGCCCTGTTGCTCGGCCTCCACCCCCGGGTAGGCGCCCGGCGTGTCGATCAGCGTCACCACCGGTAGTCCCAGGCGGGCGGCGAGTCGCATCACCCGCATCGCCTTGCGGTAGCCGGCCGGGCTGGCCATCCCGAAGTTGCGGGCCCGCAGCTCCCTCGGCTGGTGCCCCTTCTGGTGCCCGACCACGGCGACGTACCGGTCGCCGAGCCGGGCCAGCCCGGCGACGACCGCCGCGCAGTCGACGCCGAGCCGGTCACCGTGCAGCTCGACGAACCCGTCGAAGGCGGTGGCCAGGTAGTCCAGCGTGGTCGGCCGGCCGGTGTGCCGGGCGGACCGGACGATCCGCCAGGCATCGGTCCAGTCGTCCGGGCCGGCGTCCCCGCGCCACGTCCCGGCGGCCGGGTCGGCCGCGGCGCCCGACAGGCCGTTCGGCGGCGGCAGCGCTCCGGTCGCACGGTCCGGAGTCGACGCCGTCCGGGCCGGACGGCCCGGGGCCGAGGCGGCAGCGGCGAGCAGCCAGCGCAGCCTGGCCCGCAGCGCCCGCCGCTCCACCACCATGTCGACCTGGCCGTGCCGGAGCAGGAAGTCGGTGGTCTGGAAGTCGGCCGGCAGCGTCTGCCGGATGGTCTCCCGGATCACCCGGGGACCGGCGAAACCCAGTCGGGAACCGGTCTCGGCGAGCACGATGTCGGTGCAGGTCGCGAAGGACGCGGCCACTCCGCCGTAGGTGGGATCGGTGACCAGGCTGACGGTCAGCAGTCCCGCCTCGCGCAGCGCGGCGATCGCCTGGCTGATGGTGGCCATCTGCATGAGCGCCAGCACGCCCTCCTGCATCCGGGCGCCACCGGACGCGGTGACCAGCAACAGCGGCAGGCGGTTGGTCAGGGCGTGCTCGGCGGCCCGGGTGATCAGCTCCCCGGTGACCGAGCCGAGACTGCCGCCGAGGAACCGGAAGTCCATCACGGCCAGTACCAGGCCGTACCCACCGAGCGTGGCGGTACCGCAGAGCACCGCCTCGGCCAGGCCGGTCTCCGCCCGGGCGGCGGCGAGCCGCTGCGGGTACGGCATCGAGTCGACAAATCCGATCGGGTCGACCTGGGTCGCCGGGCCGGGCAACTGCCGGAACGTGTCCCGGTCGACGAGCTGGGCTATCCGGTCGGGCGCGTCCAACCGGCGGTGGTCACCACACTCGGGGCAGACGTCGAGGTTGCGCCGTAGCCGCTTGCGGTAGAGCAGCGCCGGGCAGGAGCGGCAACGTGTCCACGGCTGCTGGTCGAGGTCGGCGGTGCCACGCCGGCGCGGGATGGTGCCGGTCGGCGTAACCCCGGTCATCGCCGTGCCCCCAGGTCGGTCGGGGCGTCCCAGCGGTAGAAGCAGCGCGCCATGGCGTCCGCCGGTACCCGCCAGTTCGCCAGGTACGGCGTGACGTGCGAGGCCAGCCGCTCGCTGACCCGGACGAACTCGGGGTGTCGGCGGGCGTTCTCCACGGCGGCGGAACCCGGACTCTCCGTCTCGATCAGGTGCACGTACAGGTCGTGCAGCCGGTAGAGCGAACGGTGCCGTACACCCACCAGTCGGGGCAGCTCAGTCCGGTCCGACTCGGCGAAGATCTGCGCGACCTGTCCTTCGGCGGCCGGCACGACCTTCGCGACGATCAGTGAGCGATCCATGACGCAGCCTCCCTGGGCGATTCCGCGATCCGGATGGGTGACACCGGCACCCGGCCGCGACAAGAGCCTCTCCCCCGGCTTCTCCCCCGACTGCGACCTCGTCCGAACGACTGGTGACCACCCTGCCCACCGGGTGTCAACGGAATGTCACCCGATCGCGTACGACTGCTCCCCGACACGGTGACGCTCTGGTGACGGCGGTCCGGCACAATGCCCGCCCGTGCCTGGGCAGAACGGCTCGGACGAAGCGCTGCGGCGACCGTCCGCGACCGCTCATGCCCAGCTCAGGGCGGTTGTGCAGGGACCGAACGGCCAGGTCGGATTGCCGACCGGCGGATTGACCGAGCGTAACGGTGATTGATAACGTTCGTCACGCTTTGCGGTGTCGGTGCCCGACCGGGCACGACGCCCCCCGAGCGGCATCGGCATACCGGAGAGCCGGGCGGGGCGGTCCGGGCAGGGCGGACTTCGGGACACGGGTTCCGGGTGCAGGAGGGTGGGCCGTGACTCCTGACGAGAGCGAGCCGCGCGACGAGGCACGCCGGGCACCGGCCCACCCGTCACCGCGCCAGTTCGGCCGGACGATCCACCTGTTCCTGCTGGACGGCTTCAACCTGCTGCACGACGGGACTCCGGTGGTCGTACCCCGTGGACTGCAACGGATCATCGCGCTGGTCGGATTGCGGCCGGGCGCGACCCGGGCACACCTGGCCGGTCTGCTGTGGCCGGACACCCCGGAGGAGCGGGCGATGTCGTCCCTGCGTACGGCGCTGTGGCGGCTGCGTCAGGAGGGCAGTTGCCCGGTGCTCACCACCGGCGACACGGTCCGGCTCGATCCGGCGGTACGGCTGGACATCGACGACCTCGTCCGGGCCGCCGAGCGGGTACGCGACGGCGGCGACCCCCGCTGGGCGGCGAGGATCCGTGGCGCCGGACGGCACGACCTGCTCCCCGGCTGGTACGACGAGTGGGTGCTGCTGGAGCGCGAGCGGCTGCGCCAGCTCCGCCTGCACATGCTGGAGGACATCGCCCGGGGTCACCTGCACGCCGGGCAGCACGGCGAGGCGTTGCAGGCCGCTCTCGAGGCGGTCCGCGCCGAACCGCTGCGAGAGACGCCGCACCGTCTGATCGTCGAGATCCACCTCGACGAGGGCAACGCGTACGAGGCGCTCCAGGCCTTCTACGTCTACCGTGACCTGCTGCTCCGCGAACTTCAGCTAGAGCCGTCCGAGACGATGTCCGCCCTGCTCAGTGACCTGCTCGCGCCCATCGCCCGGCCGAGGGGGGCCCGCCTGTCGGGTGCCCGGCCGTCGCCGGGGCGCGCGGGGGCGTACCCCGACCGGTCGGCGCTGCCGGCGATGCCGGTGCGGCGCTGATCCCCGGCCCCGCGTCACCGGCACGGCAGCCGGTCTCTCCGTCGCTGCGGCGCGGCGCCGCATCGTGGCGCGGCGGCGGGCGGCACGGCGGCGCATTCTGGCTCGGCGGCGTCACCGCCGCGTCACCGGAGGACGACGACGGCGCCGGCGGTCGGTGACGGTCGGGTGACGTCAGCGCCGGCATGGTGATCGAGCCCGATCGGACGGCCGGCAGGTTGTCCGGGCCGCACCTGGTCCGGAGGCCCTGCCGGACCCGGGTCCGGGGCGGCCAGCCCGCCCGGCGGTTCCGTTCCCTCCCCAGCCTGACGGCGAGAGCATCCACCGAAGGAGTCCAATGAATCGCGTACTGATCGTCGGCAGGATCGTCCCGGGCACCGAGGAGGAGATCGCGAAGATCCTCGCGGAGTCCGACAACACCGACCTGCACACCGTCACCGGTGTGCGGCACCGCTCGCTCTACCACCTCGACGATCTCTGCCTGCACCTGATGGA
The DNA here is from genome assembly GCF_033446045.1 of Plantactinospora sp. KLBMP9567. NCBI lineage: Bacteria > Bacillati > Actinomycetota > Actinomycetes > Micromonosporales > Micromonosporaceae > Plantactinospora > Plantactinospora sp. KLBMP9567. The sequence continues at coordinate 44,199 of NZ_JAWQRR010000019.1, forward strand.
GACCGACGACTCCGCGCCGGCCCGGTTGGAGCAGGCGAACCGGCATCCGCTCTTCGTCGGCGTGCAACAGCGGCTGGGTGCGTACATCTCGCCGTACTCGCCGAACTGGCGGTCGCCGCGCGACGCGATGGCGCGGTGCTTCTACCGCTGGGACGGCCCGGACGCGACGGCCGCGGAAGGGACCTGATGCGCACCAGCCCGATGCATGTGATCGTCATCGGTGCCGGTACCGGGGGCATGTGCCTGGCGCACGGCCTCCGGCGGGCCGGCATCAGCGTCGCCGTCTACGAGCGGTACCGCGACCGTGGCGACGGCCTGCTCGGCTACCGGGTCGGGATCAACCCGACCGGCTGCCGTGCGCTGCGGGAGTGCCTGCCGCCGGAGCTGTTCACCACGTTCCTCGCCACCTGCGCCCAGCCGCCCCGGTATTTCAACGTGCTCACCGAGCAACTGCACCGCACGGCCTCCTTCGCGCTGCGCCCCGAGGCCGACCCGACCAGCATCGACCAGTCGGTCTCCCGGATGACGCTGCGCCAGGTGCTGCTGACCGGTATGGACGACGTAGTGCACTTCGGCAAGACGTTCACGCACTACGCGCAGCACGACGACGGCCGGGTCACCGCGTACTTCGCCGACGGCACCTCGGCCACCGGGGACCTGCTGGTCGCCGCCGACGGCACGCACTCCGCGGTACGCCGGCAGTACCTGCCGCACGCCGAGGTAAGGGACGCCGGGAGCATCAACATCGCGAGCAAGATCCCGCTGACCGAGCAGACCCGTGGCCTGCTCACCGAGGAGATGCACCGGGGCATCTCGCTGATCTTCGGTGCCGGCGGCGTGATGGGCGTACTGCACGTCATGGAGTTCGGGTGGGACCAGCGCGGCTCGGTCAAGCCCGGGGTCGGGGTCACCGACGCCCGGCTGATCGGGCAGTGGCCCGGGCTGCTCTTCGACAACACCCGGGACTGCATCAACCTGATCATCTGGAGCGCCGCCGACCGCTTCCCGTCCGACGTGCTGGAGTTGCGCGGCGAGCGCCTCGCCGAGGTCGCCCGGGAGCTGACCCGGAACTGGCATCCGAACCTGCGCGAACTGTTGCGGCTCAGCGACACCGGCAGCGTCATCCCGATCAAGGTCGCCACCTCGGTACCGGTGCAGCCCTGGCCGAGCAGCAATGTGACCCTGCTGGGCGACGCGATCCACACCATGACGCCGGGGCGGGGGGTGGGCGCCAACACCGCGTTGCGGGACGCCGCGCTGCTGCACCGACAACTGGTCGCGGCGGCGGCCGGCGCCAAGCCGTTGCTCGGGAGCATCGCGGACTACGAGACGGAGATGATCCGGTACGGCTTCGCCCGGGTCGCCGACTCGCTGCGGACCAACGGCACCAACGGCGACGACCCGATCTACAAGCCGGTCATCGGCCGGTTCGCGATGCTGGCCGCGCGCGGCTATTTCAGCGTGACCAGCCGGCTTCCGCCGCTGCGCCGCCGGTTCGTCGACGAGCTGTACAACTACCGGGGCGCGGAGACCTGACCGGCCGCCCGGCACCCGACCTGGGCTTAGCTGCGGTCGGACCGAAGAAGGCAAGACTCTTGACATTGGCAAAGGATTTGTTGAAATAGGCATATGGCTTCCCCGCTGACACCCCAGGCGAGCGCGGTACGCGACTTCAACCGCTTCTACACCCGGATCATCGGCGTGCTCGACGAAGGAATGGTCCACACGCCCTTCTCGCTCACCGACGGCAGGGTGATCTACGAGCTGGCCCAGCGCCCGGCCACCGAGGTGCCGACACTCCGCCGCGAACTGGGACTGGACCCCGGCTACCTGAGCCGCATCCTGTCCCGGTTCGCCGCCGACGGACTGGTGGAGCGCAGCCAGTCACCGGTCGACGCCCGCCGGCAGGTGGTCACGCTGACCGAGGCCGGGCGGGCCGCGTACGACCTGTTGAACCAGCGGACCCAGACCGAGATCGAGGGCCTGCTGACCCGGCTGCCGGCGGCGGACCGGGAACGGCTGGTCGAGGCGATGCGGACGATCCGGGGAGTGCTCGGCGAGGCGACGCCGCCCCGGGCGTACCTGCTGCGGCCGGTCCGTCCCGGCGACCTCGGCTGGGTGGTGCACCGGCACGGCGTCCGGTACGCCGAGGAGTACGGCTGGGACATCACCTGCGAGGCCTTGGCCGCCCGGATCGTCGCCGAGTACGTCGAGGGGCGCGACCCCCGCCGCGAGGAGGCCTGGATCGCCGAGCTGGACGGCGCGCCGGTGGGCTGCGTCTTCTGCGTCCGCCGGGACGACGAGGTGGCCCAGTTGCGCCTGCTGCTGGTCGAGCCGGAGGCCCGGGGGCTGGGCATCGGCACCCGTCTGGTCGACGAGTGCCTGCGTTTCGCCCGCCGGGCCGGTTACCGCGAGATCATGCTCTGGACCAACGACGTACTCGCCGACGCCCGGCGGATCTACGAGAAGGCCGGCTTCGAGCTGCGCGAACAGGCTCCACACCACAGCTTCGGCCACGACCTGGTGGAGCAGACCTGGTGGCGACGGCTCTGAGCGGTCGACCAGTTCACCGGGCGGTCGCCGCCGGCAGAGCGCCGAGTTCCTCGACCACCCCGGTCAGTCCCCGGCGCTGCTCGCGCAGAGCCGCCGGACGGCCGGCACCGCTCCCACCCACCCGGCGCGACAGCCACTCCGAGCGGGTCAGCACAGCGCGGGCGTACTGTCCCGGACGACCACCTCGGCACGGATCCGGCGCAGTCGGGGCCGTTCGGCCCGGGGCTGCATGACGAGTTCCAGGGCGGCGGTGCCGACCTCCTCCAGCGGCAGTCGCACCGTGGTGAGCGACGGCGTGACGTCCCGGAGCGTGACGATGTCGTCGAAGCCGGCCACCGCCATCCCGCCGGGCAGCGGTACCCCGTGGTCGCGCAGCGCCGAGATGGCGCCGACCGCCATCACGTCGTTGACCGCGAAGACGCAACCGGTCCGGAGGTCGCGAGCGAGCAGCTCCCGCATGGTGGCGTAACCGCCGTCCCGGGTGAAGTCGCCGTACGCCACCTGCGTCCTCGACAGCGTGACACCGCGGTCGGCGAGCCCGGCCTGGAACCCGGCGAGCCGGTCCCGGGCGGTGAGCAGGTGCCGCGGCCCGGCGAGTACGGCGAACCGCCGGTGCCCCAGCTCGACCAGCCGACGGGCGAGCAGTCTGGCCCCCTCCCGGTTCTCCAGCAGCACCGTGTCGATCGGCAGGACGCGCTGGCTGATCAGCGCGACCCGGGCGCCCGCCTCCTCCAGGATCCGCAACTGGGCGCCGAGCCGGTCCCGCAGCGCCCGGTCGGCGGTCCGGCTGCCGGCCAGGATGACGGCGCGGGGCCGCTGGCCGCGCAGGGTCGCCAGGTAGTCGAGTTCCCGCTCGGTCCGGCCGGTGGTGCTGTACATCATCACGATGCTGCCGTGCCGCTCGGCGGCGCGCATCACGCCGGCCGCGATGGACGAGAAGAACGGGTCCGCGATGTCGTGTACCAACAGCCCGACCACGTTCGTGCGGCCCCGGGCCATCGCCTGGGCGGGCGCGTTGGCGGAATAGTTCAGCGTGGCGGCGGCGGCGAGCACCCGGTCCATCAGATCCGCCCGCACCTGTCGGGTGCCGCTGCCGTTGAGCACCCGCGACGCCGTCGCCACCGACACCCCGGCCTCGTGGGCCACATCCATCAGCGTGACGGTTCTGGACGATCGCTTGATCATGGTGGCTGCCCCGCGAAGCTGGTCGGTGTGGCGTCCGGGCCGGCGACCCCGCCCGGCATCCGCACCCTACCGCCGGGCCCCGCGATCGGGTCCACAGTGGCCTCCCGGCCGGTTACCACCGCACCAGCCGGCCGGTGACGGCAGCGGACCAGCCCACTCCGTCCGCCCCGGCAGGTCGAGCGGCCGGCACAGGTCGCGGAGTGGCCGCCGAAAGTCTTTCGGGCCGTGCTGGATCTTGACGTTGCAGATGGAAGGCGGTTAGCTCGGGAAAGCGGTTACCGCACGCCACCGAAAGGCACCGTCGCTTCCATGACCTCCGCGTCCCACACCACCGCCCGGCTCAGCGTCACCCACGAACACGGCCGTCAGGTCGTCGTCAACGCGGACGGCGTGGACATCGCGACCTACGTGTACGACCCCCCGACCCCGGCCTTCGAATCACCCAAGCCCTACCTGCACCCGCTGCGTACCCTCGACGGAGCCCTGGTCTCGGCGTACCGGCCGAACGACCACCGGTGGCACAAGGGGCTCCAGATGACCATCTCGCACCTGTCCGGGCAGAACTTCTGGGGCGGCAACTCGTACGTGCACGGCGAGGGCTACCAGGTGCGGGACAACGTCGGCCGGATGCGGCACGACGCCTTCGACCTGGTCGACGCCAGCCCGACCGAGCTGACCCTGCGGGAGTCGCTGACCTGGATCACCTCGACCGACGAAGACTGGGTCGCGGAGCGGCGGGAACTGCGGATCCACGGGGTGGACCCCGGACGCGGCACCTGGATGCTCGACTTCCGTACCGAACTGCGCAACATCCGCGGCGCGGAGCTGCGGGTCGGCAGCCCGACCACGCACGGCCGGCCGAACGCCGGCTACACGGGGTTCTTCTGGCGGGGGCCGCGCGGCTGGACCGGTGGCGAGATCATCACCGCCGACGGCGGCGGCGGCCCGGAGACCATGGGCCGGCAGTCCCCGTGGTTGGCGTACACCGCCGAGCACGACGAGGTCGACGGCGGCGGCACCGTCCTCGTCTTCGCCGGCACCTCCAGCGCGGCGGTCCCGCTGAAGTGGTTCGTCCGCAACACCCCGTTCCCGGCCGTCAACCCCTCGCCCGCCTTCGACGAGGAGGTGGTGCTCGCCCCCGACGAGACCCTCCGGCTGACCCACCGGGTGGTCTTCGCCGACCGGGCCTGGCAGCGGGCCGAGATCGAGGCGTTCGCCGCGGAGCACGCTCCGTGACCGCCGACGACGGCACACCGCCACCCTTTCCCGGCGCCGTCGGCATCACCAACCTGCGGGTCTATCCCTGGCAGACCGACGACGGCCTGCACGGCGGCACGCCGCACGTGCACCTGTGCTGCACCGAGTGCTACGTCGTGGTGGGCGGCCAGGGGCGGCTACAGACCCTGACCCGGCGGGGTTTCGAGGAATCGCCGCTGGCCCCGGGCGACGTGCTCTGGTTCACCCCGGGCACCATCCATCGGGCGGTCAACGACGACGGCGCGCTCCAGGTCGTCGTGATCATGCAGAACAGCGGGCTGCCGGAGGCCGGCGACGCGGTCCTCACGCTGCCGCCCGAACAGCTCGCCGACGTGGCGACGTACCGGCGGGCGGTCTCGCTGACCGGGCCGAACGGATCCGCCCCGCCCTCGGCCGAACGGGCCCGGGCCCGCCGCGACCTCGCCATCGAGGGGTTCGCCGAACTCCGCCGCCGGTGCGCGGCCGGCGACACCGCCGCGCTCGACGACTTCTACGCGGCGGCCGCCGCCCTGGTACGCCCGCAGCTCGACGCCTGGCAGGAGCGGTGGGAGCAGGGGCCGGCGGCGGTGAGCCGGCAGACCGGAGAACAGCTCGACGCGCTGCGGGGCGGCGACCACAGCCACCTCGCCGGCGCCACCGTCACCCGGATCGTCCAACCCGAACAGACGACGCTCGGCATGTGCGGCTTCCTCTCCCCGTACGACCCGCTCCGCGCCCGGCGCGACTGAGCACCCTTGCACCACGTCGCTAAGGAGCACCTTGTGGAACCCATCCGCGTCGCCGTGGTCGGGACCGGAAACATCGCCCGGCTGCACGCCGAGGCGCTGCGGCAACTCGACGACGAGGTGCGCCTCGTCGGTGCCGTCGACACCGACGCCGGCCGGCTGTCGGCGTTCTGCGACCGGTACGACGTACCGGCCCGGCACCCCGACGTGGCCAGCCTGCTGGAGAAGGAGCGGCCCGAACTGCTGCACGTCTGCACCCCGCCCGGCTCGCACCACGAACTGGCCCTCGCAGGTCTGCGGGCCGGGGCCAACGTGCTGGTCGAGAAGCCGCCGACGCTGAACCTCGGCGAACTCGACGAGCTGGCCGAGGCGGAGCAGCGGTACGGGGCGGCGCTGGCCACCGTCTTCCAGCACCGGTTCGGCACCGGCGCGCTGCGGCTGCGCGCCCTGCTCGCCGCCGGGGTGCTGGGCCGGCCGCTGATGGCGGTCTGCCACACCACCTGGTTCCGCCCGCAGTCCTACTTCGACGTGGAGTGGCGCGGGCGCTGGGACACCGAGGGCGGCGGCCCGACGATGGGCCACGGAATCCACCAGATGGACCTGCTCTGCGCGATCCTCGGCGACTGGACCGAGGTCTCCGCCCTGGCCCGGCAGCAGGCCCGGCGCTCCGAGACCGAGGACCTGAGCATGGCGCACGTCAGCTTCGCCAACGGCGCGGTGGCCAGCGTGGTGAACAGCCTGCTGTCGATTCGCGAGGAGAGCTACCTGCGGTTCGACTTCGAGCGGGCCACGGTCGAGGTGACCCACCTGTACGGCTACGGCGACGACGACTGGCGGATCACCCCCGCACCGGAGTACGCCGAGGAGGTGCTCGCGGCCTGGCGGACCGGCGCGGCCGGGGTCCGCAGCAGTCACCAGGCGCAGTTCGCCCAGGTGGTCCGGAGCCTGCGTGCCGGTACCCCGCCGCCGGTGACCTCGGCGGATACCCGGCGGACGATGCGACTCGTCGCCGGGGTGTACGCGTCGGCGTTCACCCGCAGACCCGTCCGGCCGGACGACCTGGGTGAGCACTCGCCGTTCTACCGGCGGATGCAGGGGGACGGACCGCGATGGTGAGCAGTCCACTGGTGCCCGCCGCGGCCACACCGCCACCGGCCGTGCCCGTCCCGGCGGCCCGGCCGCCGCTGCCCGCCGCCGTACCGGACCCGGCCGGGGTCACCGGCGGTCCGGGGAACGGGTTGGCCGTCACCCACGACGTCGGCCGGTCGGTGCGGGTCGGCTGGGGCGGCGCGGAACTGTTCCACTACGTCTACACCCCGGCCGAACCCCGGGAGGAAGCGCCGCGACCCTACTTCCACCCGCTGCGGACCCTCGCCGGCAACATCGTCAGCCTGTACCGGCCGCACGACCACCTCTGGCACAAGGGGCTCTGCTTCGGCATCTCCCACTTCGGGCCGGACAACTTCTGGGGCGGATCGACCTACCTGCGCGGCCAGGGGTACCGCAAGCTCGACAACATCGGGGTGGTCGAGCACCTCGACTTCCCGGCGCTGCGCAGCGACCCCGACGCCGTACGCCTCGTACAGCGGCTGCGCTGGGTGGGCCGGGACGGCCGCCCGGTGGTCTCGGAGCGGCGTCGACTGGCGGTGGCGGTGTGGGCCAACCAGAGCGCGTGGCGGTTGCGGTTCGAGACCGCATTGCGCAACGACGGCGACGCGGTGATCACGATCGGCAGCCCGACCACCCAGGGCCGGGACAATGCCGGCTACGGCGGACTCTTCTGGCAGGGACCGCGCTCGTTCCGGGGCGGCCGGGTGGTGACCCCGACCGGAGTCGGCGCGGACGAACTGATGGGCTGGCGGGGTCCGTGGCTCGGCTTCGTCGGCCGGCACGACGGCATGGGGCCGGCCGAGACCCTGGCGTCGACGCTGGTCTTCCGGGACGATCCGGCGAATCCGGGCGCACCCACCCGGTGGTTCGTCCGCACCGAGCCGTACGGCTGTCTCGGCCCGGCCCCGTTCTTCGACCAGGAGTACCCGTTCGTGCCCGGCACCGAGCTACGGCTCCGCTACGACGTCGTGGTCGCCGACGGCGAACGGGACCCGGCCGGCTGCGCCCGGTTGGCCGAACGGGCCGGCGCGACCGAGTTGCTGACCGACCCGGCCGGGGACAGGTGATGCTTGCCGGGCGGCGGGGGAGCACGGTCGGTCAGCGTCGTGGCGTGAACCGCACGAAGGGGATCCGCCTGCCCACCTCGCGGTAGTCCGACACGCTCCCGTCGACCTCGAAGCCCATTATCTTGCAGAGCCTTCGGGCGGCCGCAGGGTGACGCGGCGCGTACCGGGCCATGATCTCCGCGCCCGCGTCGGCGGGAATCGGCACGGCGGTCACCTCGAGCGTCCGGTTGCCGACCTGGATGGTGGCCTCCGGGGTCTTCACGACGTTGCGGTACCAGTCCGCGCGCTTGCCGAAACCGGAGGCTGCCACATAACCGTGCTCGTCGTGTTCGAGGACCTCGACAACCGCCTGCCGGTGGATGCCGGAAAGCCGGCCGACGTGGCTGAGCACTCGCACACGGCGGTCCTGCCGATCCGTCCCGACCTGGATCCTCCGGGACACCGCACGGATTCGCCAGCGGTCCTGCCGTCGCCGGGCAGGACTGCGCGAAGCGGTCGGACTGACCGGCCCGGACCTGCCGCCAGGCTGGCCCTCGCCGACCGGGGCGGCTCGCCGGCGGCGCCGGTCGTCAGGGAGTGACGCGCCCGTCGGCGGACCCGTGGGGGTCCGCTCGGCTTGTCACCGCCCTCGTGGCCCGGTGCTCTCCGTTCGAGGAGCCGCACCGGCACCCTCGGCGAGGATCGCCGGTGCGCGCATGGTGTTGGTCGGATCGGCTGCCGTGGCCATCGCCCGCTCGGCCGCCGCGGCCGTGCTGCCGGGCGGCACGACGAGCAGGTCGAGCTGGTCTCCACGGTCGGTGGTGGCGATCAACAGTGCGGCATCCAGCGAGCTGAACCAGCCCACCCGGACGACGTCGTCGCCGGCCGCGAGTCGGCGGAACCGCACGTCCCACGCGCTGCTGTTGAGTACCACGTTCCGGATCCGTCCGTAGCGGCCGGAGAGAGCCAGCACAAGTCCGGGGAGTTCAGCCACCGGATCCCAGGACCGGGGCCACCAACCGCCGTCCAGGACCGCCCCGCGGGTTCGGGCGGGGGGAAGCGACAGTCGGGGTGACGAGGGCGGTGCCGACGGAACCCTCGTCTCGCGTTGAGCTGCGGTAAGCATCATCAGCCATCCTTCTCGGTCCAGGGGTGAGGTTGCGCGGCGCTCGGCCGGCGGCTGCCGTTTTCGTCGGCGAGCCGGCCCGCCGGGCCGATGCGCTCCGACGGTCCGCTACCAGGCGGTCGATCAGTATCGGCGGGCTCGGGACGGCCTCACCTTGGCAACCGGATGCCGGCGCTGCCCGGCGGTTCCTCGGGCGGGCACGCCCGGGTTAGCCGACGGTGGCGGAATCCTGGGCCTCGAACCGAGGCCCAGGATCCCGTACCGTCCGACCCGGGCGGCTGGCGTGCTGAGCCCGGGCCGGTGCTGTGGGGGCCGCCGGATGCTCGGCGGTCGTGATGGCGCGAACCGCCGGGCCGGGGCGGGTGGCGAGAAAGGCTTCCGCGGACGGCCGGCCAGGGGGCTCAGAGGGCCGCTTCGGTGCCGTTCGACCGCGCCGGGCTGCCGAACCTTGTCATCGCTGGACCCTCATCTCGGCGGTGGTGCACGGAGTCCGTAAACCCGTAGCGCCGGGGTCCAGGGGAACAACCTCAGCCTAGCCCCGAACCAGATTCCCCGTACGCCCTCAATGTCGGAATTCGTCGTCGGCCGGAGAACGGGTCGGCCAATGCCACCTCCCCTGCGATCGGCGGGTACGCGCCCGGGCGCCGGGGTGTGGCGGTGCCGCGCGCCCCGGCCACCGGATCCGCCGACCGTCGCTCCGGCCGGCTCGGTACGGCACACCGTCGCCCCCGGAGGATCCACGCCGCCCGTCGACGCTCCGGCACGGCGTACTGTTTGAGGTTGGCCCGCCAACGCGCTCACCTGAACGCGACGGAACGTCGGCGGTCAGCACAGGCCGGATCAGGCTCGATGGCAGACCTGCGGCTGCCATCGGCGACGGACCGGACAAGATCCGTCCCATGGTCTACCGCAGCTGACCGAAATCGCGTGCGAGGAGAGGGACGAGTGGAAATCGACAAGCTGAAGATCATGGAATGGTTGCGCGGTCGCGGTCAGAATGTCAGGGCCGACTGGATCGACCGGGAGCTACCGGACCGGGTCGACACCGTCCGTCACGCGGGCCTGCTCGCGACGCTCGGCCTCGATCCCGCCGACCTGGCGGACCGGCCGGCGCCGTGAAATCGCGTCCGGCCGGTCGTTCCGCCCGACCGGCCGACGCTGTTGACTGGGACGGGACGGACGGCTGGTACAGGAAGGCGGCAAGGTGCGGGTCATCGGGGTGGGCTTCGGGCGTACCGGCACCAGGTCGACGAAGGAGGCGCTCGAACTGCTCGGCTTCGGCCCGTGCCACCACATGGCCGAGCTGTTCGAACACCCGCGGACCATCGATGACTGGCTGCAGGCGGCCCGGGGTGAGCCGGTCGACTGGTCCAGGCTGCTGGACGGCTACCACAGCACCGTGGACTGGCCGAGCGTCTACTTCTGGCGGGAGCTGATCGAGGTCTATCCCGAGGCCCGGGTGCTGTTGACCGTACGCGACCCGGAGCGCTGGTACGACAGCGTGCGCAGCACCATCTACCGGTCCCGGACCATGGACCCGGAGTCCGCGCCGCCGGGGCTGCGCCAGGCGTTCGAGGCCCATCCGGAGCTGTTGGACCAGCCGAAGCTGACGGAGGCGCTGATCTGGCAGGGCACCTTCGGTGGCCGGTTCGACGACCGGGAGCACGCCCTGAAGGTCTACGCGGACCACGTCGCGGAGGTGCGCGCGACCGTACCGGCCGAACGGCTCGGAGAGTTCGACGTGGTGCAGGGCTGGGAGCCGCTCTGCGGGTTCCTCGGCGTCGACGTGCCGGCGGAGCCGTTCCCACTGCTCAACACCACGGCCTCGTTCCGGGAGCGGCTCGCGGACCCGGCGGGGCTGCGCGTCGAGCCCTGACCGGCTAACCGACCGGGTGACGGGGCTCGGCCAGCAGTTCGTCGACCTCGGCACTGGTCGGCATCGCGGCGGAGCAGGCGAACCGGGACGCCACGAGCGCGCCGGCCGCGTTGGCGAACCGGACGGTCCGGTCCAGCGGCCAGCCGGCGAGCAACCCGTGGCAGAGCGCGCCGCCGAAGGCGTCCCCGGCGCCGAGCCCGTTCACCACCTCGATCGGCACCGGCGGCACCTCGACCAACTCGTCGGCGGTCCGGGCGAGCACTCCGGCCCGGCCCTGCCGCACCACCGCCAGCCGTACGCCCCGGGCGAGCAGCGCCTCGGCCGCCGCGTGCGGCTCGCGCTCCCCCACGGCGGTGGCGCACTCGTCGAGGTTGCCGACCGCAACGGTGGCGTACCGCAGCGCCGACTCGTACGCCGCCCGGGCATCCTCCCTGGAGGACCAGAATCCCGGCCGGTAGTCCAGGTCGAGGACGGTGTTCGGGGCACGCCCCCGGGCGCCGAGGGCGGCGAAGTGCGCGTCCCGGCTCGGCAGCTCGGAGAGCCCGGTGCCGCTGAACCAGAAGACCCCGGCCGCCCGGATCGCGGGCAGGTCCAGTTCCTCGGGGCGGATCTCCAGGTCCGGCGCCTTGGGGTAGCGGTAGAAGTAGCTCGGGAAGTCGTCGGGCGGACAGATCTCGCAGAAGGTGACCGGAGTCGGCAGCCCGGCAACGGCGCTCACCCAGCGGTCGTCCACGCCGAAGTCGCGCAGCGCGCGGTGCACGTAGTCGCCGAACGGGTCGGCGCCGGTCCGGGTGACCATGGCGACCCGCCGGCCGTGCCGGGCCGCCGCCACCGCGACGTTGGTGGCGCTGCCACCGAGAAACTTTTTGAACGTCTCGACGTCGGGCAGCCGGGCGTTGGTCTGGAGTGGATAGATGTCCACCCCCACCTGCCCCATACTGATCACCTCGAACGAGGTCACCGAATCATGTAACCCCGCTGCGTCCCGGACGGTCAATATCTGTCGGACCCGCAACGACGGCCGGGCGTGGCGGCCGCCCGTCGGGCCGCGCTCCGGCGGCGGAGCACGACCCGTCCGGACTCAGCGGTCCATCAGCACGAAAACGCCCCAGCCCAGATATTCCCGCTGGTATCTGACGTGCCGGGCGGCAGCGGTGTCGAGTTCCGCGCGCAGTTCGGCGTGGAGCTCGACACCGGGGTTCTCGTCGAGCCAGCGCCGGAGGTTGAGCCACTGTGCCGCGGCGTAGCGGTCCCAGCTGTCCTGGTCGGCGACAACCATCTCCACCACGTCGGCGCATCTCGCCGGAGCCGCAGGCGAGGTCGAGCAGCCGGGCGGCGGGCGGGAGCCGCAGCACCTCGCCCAGGGTGGCGAGCTTGGTGCTGTCGAACGGGTCGTGGATGCGCTGGCCGCTCTCCCGGATGGTGAAGCTACGCGGTAGGTCCACTCCTGATATTCCTTTCGTGCGAAGAGGTGATGAGGATTCGTGCGGTCGTCCCGGAGTTGCCGCTCGGGGCGGGCAGGACCCTCATGAAATGCACCTCTTCGCACGTCGGGGCACGGACGCGGCAGACGCTAGGTCGGCCGCCGTACGCTGTCCAGCGGTTTTCGGCTCACCTGGCGAAGATCTGGGACTCGTCCCGGAACGCCTTGAACTCCAGGGCGTTGCCCGCCGGGTCGCGGAAGAACATCGTCCACTGCTCCCCCGGCTCGCCCGCGAACCGCAGGTACGGCTCGATCACGAACTCGCCGCCGCCGGCCCGGATCCGGTCCGCCAGGGCGTGGAAGTCGTCGGTCGAGAGGATGAGCCCGAAGTGCGGCACCGGTACGTCGTGCCCGTCCACCGGGTTGCGTCCCGCATCGGCCTGCCGGGCCGCCGGTACGACGTGGGTCACCACCTGGTGGCCGTAGAAATCCCAGTCGACCCAGGCGTCCGCCGAACGTCCCTCGGCGAGGCCGAGCACGCCGCCGTAGAAGGCGCGGGCCCGGGCCAGGTCGTCGACCGGGATCGCCAGGTGGAAGCCGGGACGGGTGGCCACGGTCATCGGATTCCTTCCGTGGATACTCCGGCTTTCAGGCCGGAGAGGAAACGGCACCCTTGCGGAGCGGAGCTGGGCGGGGATAGCCGATCCGCCGCCAGGGCGGATAGGCGTCTACCCGCGCGCGTCACCGCAGGGCTTACCGGCTGGTGCGTTGACGTGTGAGCGTGTCCAGGACCGTGAAGCGGGCGTTCAAGTACCGCTTCTACCCGACCGTGGCGCAGGCAGCGGAACTGTCGCGTACGTTCGGATGCGTCCGGAAGGTCTACAACCTGGCCCTGCGGGCCCGTACCGAGGCGTGGGTCCTGCGGCGGGAACGGATCACCTACAACGCGACCAGCGCGATGCTCACCAGGTGGAAGAAGACCGAGGAACTGGCGTTCCTCAACGAGGTGTCGTCCGTGCCATTGCAGCAGGCCCTGCGGCACTTGCAAGGCGCGTTCGTCAACTTCTTCGCCAAACGCGCCCGGTACCCGAGCTTCAAGTCCAAGAAGAAGTCGCGGAAGTCGGCGGAGTACACCACCAGCGCGTTCCGCTGCCGCAACGGCCGGCTGACCCTGGCCAAGATGGCCGAGCCGCTGGACATCGTGTGGTCGCGGCCGTTGCCCGAGGGCGCGTCGCCGTCCACCGTGACGGTGTCGCAGGACGCGGCGGGACGCTGGTTCGTGTCCCTGCTCTGCGACGATGTGATCGAATCGCCCCCGGCCGCGAACACGGCCGTCGGGGTGGACGCCGGGCTGGACAGCCTGCTCACGTTGAGTACCGGGGAGAAGGTCACCAACCCGCGCCACGAACGCGGCGACCGGTCCGCCCTGGCCCGCGCCCAGCGCCAACTCGCCCGGAAGGAGAAGGGGTCGGTGAACCGGGCCAAGGCCCGGTTGAGGGTGGCCCGGATCCACGCGCGGATCACCGACCGGCGTCGGGACCACCTGCACAAACTGACCACTCGACTCGTTCGTGACAACCAAACGATCGTGATCGAGGACCTGACCGTGCGTAACATGGTCAAGAACCACACGCTGGCCCGCGCGATCAGCGACGCGGCCTGGCGGCAGTTCCGCACCATGCTCGAATACAAAGCCGACTGGCACGGTCGGGACTTGGTCGTGGTGGACCGCTGGTTCCCGTCGTCCAAGCTCTGCTCGACGTGTGGCGTTCTTGCTGAACGGAAGCCGCTGGACGTGCGGACGTGGACCTGCCGATGCGGGACCGTCCACGACCGCGACGTCAACGCGGCCCGCAACATTCTGGCGGAGGGGCTCTCCGTTACGGCCTGTGGAGCCGGGGTAAGACCTCAACGGGCGGACGCCCGGACGAGGCAGTCGGTGTCGAAGCAGGAAAACCCGAGGGTGACCAAGGGAATCCCCGCCCTTTAGGGCGGTGGAGGATGTCAACGTCTGCTCCTCTCCACGGCGGCGGCGTACCCGGCCGCTGCTGCCATCCAAGCATGATCTTGTCTCCGGTCTAACCCCGCCGCCACCGGGGCTCGACGACCCGGAACCGTACCGGCTTGCCCGGGGCGGCCTGGGCGACCTGCGGCAGGTCGTCGGGGTGCAGCACGCCGATCACCGGGTAGCCGCCCATGGTCGGATGGTCGGCGAGGAAGATCACCGGCGAGCCGGCCGCCGGCACCTGCACCGCGCCGAGGACGACGCCCTCGCTGCGCAGTTCCCCGCCGATCCGCCGGGTCAGCGCGGGCCCGTCGAGGCGTACCCCGATCCGGTTGCTGAGGGTGGAAACCCGGTAGCGGCCGGCAGCGAGGATACGTACCGCGTCGTCGGTGAACCAGTCGGCCCGGGGGCCGAGCAGGACCCGCAGGGTCAGCTCCTCGGCCAGGGTGCCGGTCGGAGCGACGTCGACCGGGGCGGGCGGCCCGGGCACCTCGCCCAGCGGCAGCCGGTCCCCGACGGCGAGCGGCGCGGGGCCGAGCCCGGAGAGCAGGTCGGTCGACCGGCTGCCGAGTACCGGCGGGACCGCGATCCCGCCGTCGAAGGCGAGATAGCTGCGCAGCCCGCGTTGGGCGGCGGCCACCTCGACGTGGGCTCCGGCCGGCACCGAGACCGGGGCCGACCAGCTCGCCGGGCGCCCGTCCACGGTGACCGGCGCCCAGGCGCCGGTCACCGCCACGGTGCCGGCCTGGTCGACCCGCACCGCGACGCCGGTGACGGTCGTCTCGATCGTCGCCGCCCCGGGCGGGTTGCCGACCAGCCGGTTCGCCAGCAGGTGCGCCGGCAGGTCGAGGGCGCCCGATCGGGGTACCCCGAGGTGCGCGTGCCCGGGCCGGCCGAGGTCCTGCACGGTGCTGAGTACGCCGGACCGGACCACCTCGACGAAGCGTCCCCCGGTCATGCCGGTGCCTCGCCGCGCCCGGCGCCGTGCCGCTCCCGCGCACCGGTCCGCCCGTCCCACCCGCCGACGGCGTCGACGTCCCGGAACCGGACCCGGGCGCCCGGGGTGAGCAGGGCGACCGGGTCCCGGTCCGGGTCGAAGAGGACCAGGTCGGTGCTGCCGAGCAGTTGCCAGCCGCCGGGCGAGTCCCGGGGGTAGATTCCGGCGTAGCCGCCGGCCAGCGCGACCGAGCCGGCCGGTACCCGGGTCCGGGGCACCGCCCGCCGGGGCAGGTGGTATCGCTCCGGCAGGCCGGTCAGGTAGCCGAAGCCGGGGGCGAAACCGCAGAACGCGACCCGGTATTCCGGACCACTGTGGATCCGCCCCACCTCCGCCTCGGTGACCTGCCAGTGCCGGGCCACCTCGGCCAGGTCGGCGCCGTCGTACCGGACCGGCACCTCGACCAGCGGCCCGTCCGGCGGCCGGGCCGAGGTCGGCCGCCAACCGGCGAGCCGCCCGGCCAGCTCCGCCGGGTCGTCGAGCCCGTCGACGAGCACGGTGAGTTCACCGGGTACGACGTCCTGCACGCCGGCCAGTTCGCCCCGGTCCCGCCGCCGGTACAGTTCGGCGACCAGCGCGGCGGTGTGCGCCGGCTCGGTCACCTCCAGCAGCAGCGCACGCAGCCCCACCGGAATGATCCGCACCGTCGCACACTCCCCGTCGTACCAGTTCACTCTCCCGAGCCAACTCACAGCCCGAGATACGAGCGCCGTACCTCGTCGGAGGCGGCCAGCTCGTCGGCCGGGCCGGACATCACCACCTCGCCGGTCTGCAACACGTACGCCCGGTCGGCCAGCTCCAGCGCGGCCCGCAGGTTCTGCTCGACCAGCAGCATGGTGGTGCCGGCGCGGCGGATCTCGGCCAGCACCTCGAAGATCATTTTCGTGAACTTCGGTGAGATGCCGAGTGAGGGCTCGTCCAGCATCAGCAGCTTGGGCCGGCTCATCAGCGCCCGGCCGAGCGCCACCATCTGCTGCTCGCCGCCGGAGAGGGTCCCGGCGCGCTGGCCGGAGCGCTCGGCAAGGACCGGGAAGAGGTCGTAGACCCGGGCCAGGTCGGCCTCCCGCTCTCCGGCGGTGCGGTGGTAGCCGCCGAGCAGCAGGTTCTGCACCACCGTCTGGTGGCCGAAGAGCCGCCGCCCCTCCGGCACCAGCACCGCGCCCCGGCGCGCGATCCGGTACGCCGGCAGCCCGCTGACGTCCTCGTCGAGGAAGGTCACGCTGCCGCGTACCGGGCGGTGCAGCCCGGAGACCGCCGCCAGCAGGGTGCTCTTGCCGGCCCCGTTCGCGCCGACCAGCGCCACCAGTTCACCCGCCTCGACCCGCAGGTCGACGCCGCGCAGCGCGACGACCCCGGCGTAGTCCACGTGGAGATCCCGCACGGTCAGCATCTACAGCGCCTTCCCCAGGTACGCCTCGATCACCGTCGGGTCGTGCGCGACCTGCTCCGGCGTACCCTCGCTGATCTTCTGCCCGTAGTGCAGCACGACCACCCGGTGGCAGAGCGGCATGATGACCTCCATTACGTGTTCCACCATCAGGATGGTGACGCCACCCCGGTTGATGGTGCGGACGATCTCGACCGCCTCGCGCGCCTCCGTCGGGGTCAGCCCGGAGAGCACCTCGTCGAGGAGCAGCAGCTTCGGCTCGGTGGCCAGCGCCCGCCCCATCTCCAGGCGCTTCTTCCAGGCGGCGGTGAGCGACGCGGCGGGCGAGTCGAGCACCGGGCCGAGCCCGGTCAGCTCGGCGACCTCGCCGGCCCGCCGCCGGGCGTCGCGCAGCCGGGGATGTCGGGCGAACGCCGCCGTGCTGAGGTTGTCCAGCACGCTCATCGAGCCGAACACCCGCATGAGCTGGAAGGTACGCCCCACGCCGGCCCGGGCGGCGCGGTGCGGCGGCCAGCCGGTGACGTCCCGGCCGTCGAACTCCAACCGGCCGGAGGTGGGCCGCTGGGCGCCGGCCACCATCGAGAAGAGCGTGCTCTTGCCGGCGCCGTTGGGCCCGATCAGCCCCACGATCGCCCCCTGCTCCACCTCGAAGCTGACGTCGCGGTTGGCCCAGAGGCCGCCGAACCGGCAGGAGAGGTTGTCGATCCTCAGCAGCGTCCCGGTCATCGCCCCACCTCGTCGGACCCGTCGGCGCCGTGACCCGGCCACCCGCTGTTCCCGCCGCGCCTGGTCACGACTTCACCTCAGCAGACCCGGCCGGCTCCGGAGCGGCTTTCCCGGCACGGGTACGGCGCAGCCGCCGGACGATCGGCGCCCAGAGCCGCTGCCCGATGGCGAGCAGCCCGCCCGGCTCGGTGATCGAGACCAGCACGATCAGTGCGCCGTAGAGCAGCAGGTCGATCGAGCGGCCGCTGCCGGAGAACTCCTGCCGGGTGACGTCCTGGACGAAGACCAGCACCCAGGCGCCGAGCAGCGGCCCCCAGAACCGGCCGACCCCGCCGAGCACCGCCATCAGGGTGAACGACACCGACAGGTCCAGGCCGAGCCCGGAGGGCGGGTCGACGAAGAGCACGTACATCACGTAGTAGCCGCCGGCCAGCGCGGTGACCGCGCCGGAGAGCGCCGCGGCGGCGAGCTTGTAGCGGTGCACGTTGATCCCGACCGCCGCCGCGGCCTCCTGGTCGTCCCGGATGGCCCGGACGTAGTTGCCGGCCCGGCCGCGCAGGAAGAGCCAGACCGCCAGCGCGGCGAGGCAGAAGAAGCCGAGCGCCACGTAGTAGTACGGCCGCTTGTCCAGCAGCGAGAACTGCAGGTTGGCCAGGGACTGCTCGACCACCGGCAGTTCCCAGCCGTTCGCCTGGCCGAGCCCGGGCAGGTTGGTGACCAGGATGAAGACGATCTCTGCGACCGCGATGGTCGCGATGGAGTAGTAGTGGTGCCGCAGCCGGAAGCAGGGCCAGCCGACGGCGGCGGCCAGCAGCGCGGCCAGCGGCAGGGAGAGCGCGATCGCCAGCCACGGCGACCAGCCCTGCCTGACCAGCAGCGCGGTGGTGTAGGCACCGGTGCCGAAGTAGAGCGCGTGCCCAAAGGAGATCTGCCCGGTGTAGCCGCCGAGCAGGTTCCAGCCGGTCGCCGCGATCCCGAAGGTCAGCGCCAGGATGCCGATGTTGTGTGCCGCCGAGTCCGCGAAGACCAGCGGGTACGCGGCCAGCGCCGCCAGGATCACCACGACGGTGCTCCAGGACGGCAGCCGCCGGGCCGCCGCGACGGGCAGCCGGGCCGGCGAGGGCCGGTCCAGTACGGTCGGGGCGCTCATCGTCCCCCCTCGATCGAGTTGGTCATCTGGTTCCCAGCAGTCCCTGCGGTCGTAGCAGTACGACCACCAGATAGAGGGCGAGCGCGGCGGCGAGGGTGTAGCTCGGGGCGTACAGCCCGACGACGCCCTGGGCGACGCCGACCAGCAGGCCGGCCAGGGCCGCCCCGGTGATGCTGCCGAAGCCGCCGAACGCGACCACCACGAAGGCCATCAGCACGAAACTCACCCCGGCGGTGGGCGAGGCGGAGTAGGAGTTCATCAGCAGCGCCCCGGCAACGCCGGTGGCCAGGCCGGCGATCACCCAGCAGAGCGCGTACATCTTGCGGGGGTCGATGCCCATCAGCGAGGCCGCCGCCGGGTCCTCCCCGGCGGCCTGTACGGCGCCGCCGAGCCGGGTCCGGTTCATGAAGTACGCGACCGCGCCGGTGGCGAGCAACGCGCCGACGGCCATGATGACCTGCGGTCCGCCGATCACCACCGGGCCGATCTCCCAGCGCAGCCCGGCGGCCCAGGGCCGGGGCACGGTCCGGGTGTTCGGGGTCCAGAGGAACTGGGCCAGCCCGCGCAGGAACACCTGCAACCCGAAGGTGACGATGACCTGGGCCAGCGGGGACTTGCCGAGCACCCGGCCGACCGCGCCGAAGTACATCAGCGCGCCGGTGAGTGCGATCGACACCCCGGCGAGCGGGATCGACAGCAACGGGTCGAGGCCGAGCAGCGACCAGGCGAAGAACGAGGTGTACATGCCGAGCATGACCATCTCACCGTGCGCGAAGTTGATCACGTCCATCACGCCGTAGATGAGGGTCAGGCCGACCGCGACCAGTGCGAAGACCGCGCCGATCAGCAGCCCGTTGACCACCGACTGGAGCAGGTCGGTCATGTCGTCTCCCCCGGGTGGTGCCCGCCGGTCCCCCGGCTCACTGCTGGGCCCGGTTCATCGGCCAGATCGGCGCGACCGAGGAGAGGTCGGCCGGGAAGACGACGCGGTACTTCCCCTCGATCATCTGCTCCACCACCCCGGCGGCGCCGGTGTTCTGTCCCTTGTCGTCGAAGGTGATCCCGGTCCACGGCATGATCGTCTTCTCGCCGGGGATGTCCAGCCCGCGCAACGCGTCCCGGATCTTCGCCGGCTCGACCGACCTGGCGGTGTCGATCGCCTGCGCCAGCGCCAGTACGGCGGTGAAGGCCCGCGCCGAGTTCTCGGTCATCGGGGCGCCGTACCGCTGCTGGAACAGCTCCGCCACGGTCTTGGCGGCCGGCCGCTTCTCGGCGATCTCGCCGGACCAGGCCGCCCGGGTGGACGCCCCGTTGGCCAGCGGTCCGAGCCCGGTGGCGAACGCCGGATCGGCGAACCCGGTGCCGTAGGCGAGCAGCGCCGGCGGGTAGTAGTCCAACTGGTCCAGCGTCTTCATCAGCTTGATCGCCGCGTCGGTGTAGGCGAGCACGAAGAGCACGTCCGGGCTCTTGCTGCGCACCTGCGCCACCTGGGAACCCAGGTCTGCCGCGGTCGGGTCGAACCCGACGTTGACGGTGACCGGCAGGCCGGCCTCGGCGGCGACCTTCTCGGTCACCCCGGCGCCGTCGTTGCCGAACTGGTCGTTGCTGTGGAAGACGCCGACCGAGCGGACCTGGGCGCCGGCCGCCTGCCGGGCCTTGAGATAGTCGAACATCGACCGGGCGAAGGTCTCGTCGGTCGGCCCGGTCCGGAAGAACCACTTGAAGCCCCGCTCGGTCAGCGCCACCGACGAGGACGCCTCGTTGACGAACGGTACGCCGAGCCGCTCGGCCCGCTGGCTGGCGGTCAGCGTCACCCCGGACTGGTACGAGCCGATCACCGCAGCCACCTTCTCGCCGGTGACCAGCCGGTCGACCTCCCCGGCGCCGACCTCGGGCTTGCCCTGGGTGTCGCCGGTGATCAGCTTCACCGGTGCGCCGCCCAGCCCGGGCAACCCCTTGCCGGGCCCGAGCGGCAGGTCCAGTCCGGGATGGTCGTTGTTGATGATCTCCACGGCCAGCTCGGCACCGTGCAGCACGTCGGTGCCCTGGGTGGCGTTGGGCCCGCTGAGCGGCCACAGTCCGGCGAGCTTGACCTCGTCGGTCGCGCCGGCGCCGTCGGACCCGCCGCAGCCGGCGAGCGCGGCGGCGAGGACGACAGCGGCCGCAATGCTGGTGATCTTGCGCATGGTCAGGCCTTTCTAGGCGAAGACGATGGCGAAGGCCCGGCGCCGTCCTACCCGGGGCGCGCAACGGGCTCTTCGAGAGGGAGGTGTGCCGGCCGGGCCCGGGGGTTGCCGGCACCCCGGGCCCGGCCGCCGCATCAGGAGACGGCCGCGCCCGCGGCCTTCACCAGGGCGACGGTCTGCTCGATGGTCTGCGCGCGGTCGGAGGCGAACGGCGCGTCGATGATGTCCAGCGGGTTCTGCGGATAGACGAGCGAGGAGATGTGCAGGTGCCCGCCGGGGACGTCGGTGGCACCGAGGGCGAGCCGGAGCCGGTTCGACCGGTACATGCTCTCGTTGGAGAGGTAGTTCCCGCCGCCGCCGGCCTGCGCCTGCGCGTCCGGGGACGGGCCGTTGTCGTGGCAGGAGACCTTGGTCGGGTCCGGCCGGGTGTTGCCGGTCCACTCGCAGATCCGCGGGTTGAGCGCGGTCGGCCAGGGTGTCGTGCCGGCGTCGATCATCTGCTGGTACGGCAGGGTCGTCTCGATGAACTCGGGGTTGGTGGCCGGCTGCGGCCAGTCCGTCACCTGCGGGACGAGTTCGGCGGTGCCCTCGTTGTTGTTGTCCGGGCTGCCGCCGCGCCAGGCGCCGGCCCACTGCTCGATGGCCATCCGGGCCCGACCGCCCTGGCTGATCGTCATGATCAGGTCGGCGCGTTCCCGGCTGCTCCGGGTCAGGTGCGGTCCGAAGGCGTCCTCGACGTAGCCGAGGTCGAAGCCGCTCCAGGTCACCGGCAGCGAGACGGCCTGGATCTGCACCGTCCGGTCACCGACCTGGTACTCCTGCCCGTCCAGTTGCAGCGCCGAGGCGCCGGACGGGTTGGACCGGCGGATCTCCCCGTTGAGTTGGTACGGGTCGAAGCCGCTGACCAGCACCCGGGTCACCGAGCGGCTGGTCGAGAAGTCGGTCGAGGAGATGCCCCGGGAGGCGTACTCGAAGGTCTTCAGCAGGGCCGCCCGGGCGGTGTCGGTGAGCCGGAACCGCGGCGTCCACTGTCGCAGGTCACGGGTGGCGGTCAGCCGCGACCAGTAGAGCGGCCGGTCGTCGTACCGCTCGATGCTGCCCATCCAGCGCTTGCCCTGGGCGCGTTCGACGGCGGTCCGCCACAGCTCGGCACCACGGGACCTGAGCAGCTTGTCGGCCTGGCCCACCGACCGCACCCCGCACAGCTCGGCCGTGAGCCGGGTGACGAACGAGGTGAAGCCGCCGATCTCGATCAGTGTGCTCGGCACCTGCACCCCGCCCGGCTGGGCGGGCGTGTCGATCCGGGTTTCCTCGTACGTCGTCGGGCGGGTGCGGTCGTAGCACTCGCCTGCCGGGCCGGCGTGCCCGGCGGGCTGCGCTCCGGCGGTGCCCGGCATCAGCAGCAGGGCGGCACCGATACCGGTGGCGGTGATCAGCCTCAGCCGGCCACGTACACTCTGGGTCAACTTCTGCACATCCAAGGTGATCTTCGACCTTTCCTCGATAGCCGCGCCGGTTCCGGATCTGGAAGGCCAACCGGAAGGTGGAGCCGGCGCATCACTTGGTTGAGGCGGCCGCCCGCGGCATCGCGCGGCAGCCGTTGAGGTGCGGGAGCCGGTGACCGTCGGCCGGGTGGCAGCCCGGCCGACGGTCACCGATCCAGCGGTCGTGCTGGTGGATCCCGGAAGGTCAGACGAACGAGGCGAGGCTGACGCCCGCCTCCTGCAACGCGGTGCGCACCTGGCGGGCCAGTTCGACCGCCCCCGGGGTGTCGCCGTGCACGCAGATCGAGCGGGCGCGTACCGACACCGAAGCGCCGTCGACGGCGGTCACCTGCCCGGTGGTGGCCATCTTGACGCAGCGCCGGGCGACCGCGTCCGGATCGGTGACCAGCGCCCCTGGACTGCCGCGTTTCGCCAGGCTGCCGTCGGCCTGGTAGCCACGGTCGGCGAACGCCTCCCGGACGGTCTTCAGCCCCACCTCGTCGGCCTGGCGCAGCAGTTGCGAGCCGGGCAGGCCGAGGATCGGCAGACTCGGGTCGTACGCGGAGACGGCGGTGACCACCCCGGCGGCCTGCGCCTGGTCGGTCACGGTGCGGTTGTAGAGCCCGCCGTGCGGCTTGACGTACCGGACCCGGCCGCCCTCGCTACGGGCGATCCCGTCCAGCGCGGCGAGCTGGTAGAGCACGTCGTCGGAGAGCCGGTCGGGCTCGATGTCGATGGCCCGGCGGCCGAAGCCGGCCAGGTCCCGGTAGCCGACGTGGGCGCCGATGGAGACGTCCCGGCTGATCGCCTCGGCGCAGACCCGGCGCATGATCGTCGGATCGCCGCCGTGGAAGCCGCAGGCGACGTTCGCGCTGGTCACGACGGAGAGCAGTGCCATGTCGTCGCCCAGCTGCCAGACCCCGAAGCCTTCGCCGAGGTCACTGTTCAGATCGAGGATGACCGACATCGCACCTCCTGGGGGACCGTGGTGAACGCCGTGAGTTCAGATTGGCAGACTGTTGAACAATCCGTCAATGGTCATGTTGACTTGTAACCTCGTCGTATCATGGACCTTCTCTCGATTGTGGGCCCGACGGCATGAAGGACAATGACCGCGTGACGTGGCTGGCGAAGCTCCAGGACGACCGCTCGTTGATCACCCGGGCGAGCACCGCGCAGCGGGTGGCGGAGATACTGCGGGCGCGGATCACCGAAGGGGCCCTGCTGCCGGGCACCCGGCTCTCGGAGGAGATGATCGGGGCGGCACTCGGGGTCTCCCGCAACACGCTACGGGAGTCGTTCCGGCTGCTGATGCACGAACGGCTCGTCGTGCACGAACTCAATCGGGGCGTCTTCGTCCGGGTGCTCGACGTGCAGGACGTGGTCGACATCTACCGGGTGCGCCGGGTGCTGGAGTGCGCGGCGGTCAGCAACGCCGGCAACAGCTCCGCCGAGGCGATGGACGCGCTCGAGGCCGCGCTGGTCGAGGGCGAACAGGCGGCGGCGCAGCAGCGGTGGTTCGACGTCGGCACCGCCAACATGCAGTTCCACCAGGCCATCGCCGGCCTGACCGGCAGTCCCCGGATCGAGGAGATCATGCGGCAGGCGCTGGCCGAGATCCGGCTGGCGTTCCATGTGATGGCCGCGCCGCAGACCTTCCACCAGCCCTATCTGGAACGACACCGGGAGTTGCTGGAGCTGATCCGCCGCGGCGAGGTGGACCGGGCACACGCCGTACTCGACGACTACCTGCGCACCGCCGAGCGGCAGCTCGTCGACGCGTACGCCGACGGAGTGCCGGAGAGTGTGGCCGCGCGCCGCTGACGCGAGATGCCCGGCCACCGTTGTCTCGGCGCGGGCATATGCCCGGTCAGCGTGATGCCACCGAGTCATCAGGATGCCCCCGTGGCATCATCGCCGAAACACCGATGCCCGCGCGGGTGGGACCGCTGCGTCGGCGTGGTGGCCGGGGAAGGCGGTCAGACGGTGTGTAGCGCGTACACCCCGGCGTCGGTGCCGACTCCGGCCGTCCCGCCGAGGGCGGACCACGCGCTGCCGTTCCAGCCCGCGACGTGGTTCACCGCGACCCCGCCGGCCCGGGTGAAGAAACCCCCGGCGATCAGGCGGCCATCGTGGACGGACAGGGCCAGCACGATGTCCTCGGTGCCACCGCCCAGCGCGGACCACCCGGAGCCGTCCCACCGGGCCAGGTAGTTCGCCGCCGCCCCGCCCGCCTCGGTGAACGTGCCGCCGACGACCAGCGCCGCGCCGAAGACGGTGAGGGCCCGCCCCTCGGCGTTCAGCCCGGCTCCGAGGGCGGCCCACCCGCCGCCGGTCCATTCGGCCACATAGCCGGCGGCGGTGCCGCCGGCCTGGGTGAACCCACCCGTGGCGACCAACGCGCCGTCGAAGACGGCCAGCGCCAGCACGTCGCCGTTGAAGCCGGTGCCGAGCGTCGACCACGCACTGCCGGTCCACCGGGCGATCCGGTTGGCCGCGGTGCCGCCGGCCTGGCTGAACCCGCCGGCAACGATCAACGCGCCGTCGTGCACGGTCAGGTCCCAGACCGAGGGTACGTCCACCCCGGTGCCGCCGGACCCGGCCAGTGGCCACCACTCGGCGCCGTCCCACCGGGCGATGTGGTTGACGGCCACCCCGCCGGCCCGGAGGAACTGCCCACCGACGATCAGGTCCCCGTCGAAGACGGTCAGCGCGTCGACGAAGTCGAGCGAGGTGGTCATCACCCCGGTGCCGGACGAACCGGTCAACGGCGACCAGGTGGTGCCGTCCCAGCGTGCGATGCCGTTCACCCGTACCCCGCCGGCGGTGAGGAAGCTGCCGCCGGCGATCAGGTCGCCGTCGTAGACGACCAGTGCGGTGACCGAGCCGTCCGGCCCGGCGCCCAGCCTCGACCAGGCGGAGCCGTTCCAGGTGGCGAGGCGGTCGACCGCGGCGCCACCGGCCTGGGTGAAGTTGCCGCCCGCGTACAGGCCGGGGGCGGCAGCCGCCCGGGTGTCGCCGGCCGGCCAGCCGAACGCGGAGGTCTGCCGGAGTGCGCCGAGGTCCCGGGTCGAGCGGTGCAGCACCCTTCCGGTGACGTCCCGGATCAGCAGTCGGATCGTGCCGGTCGCCCCGGCGGGCAGCGGCAGCGCGACCAGGTTCGCGCCGGTGTCGAGCACCCGGTCGGCCACCAGCGGTGTGTACCGCCCGGCGTTGCCCAGGGAGACACTCAACGCCGCACCGGGCCGGCCCGGCCACCGGACGGCGAGTTGCGGTGTCTCGACCTCCCCGGCGGCGGGCAGCAGCGTCGCGTACAGCGCGCGATCGGAGGCGGCCGGCAACGACGGGGCGGTCGCGGCGGCCGACCGCTGCGGCGCGGCGCTCCAGGCACAGATCGCCGCCAGTGCGAACACGCAGAGTCCCCGCCGTAGGGTGGATGTGCCGAATACGGACATGCGCGCTCCCTCTGCCGGGTCCGCCCAAATCCGGTCGGATCCTGCCAGGGAAAATACACCAGCATCAATCTCTGGGCAATTCGACCACCACCCGCCGGACGCCCGGGTCAGGCGCGGCGGGTCGGGCGGTCGAGCAGGCAGAACTCGTTTCCCTCCGGATCGGCCAGTACGACGAACGGCTCGGTCCCGCGCTGCCCCACGTCCACCCGCCTCGCACCGAGAGTAACCAACCGTTCGACCTCCGCAGCCGGGTCGCCCCGGTCCATCCCGAGGTCCACGTGCAGCCGGTTCTTGCCGACCTTCTCCGGCGCCGTGGGTTGCAGCCAGATGCTCGGTGCCGTGATCGGCGCCTCGTCCGGAGGCCACAGCTTCGCGCTGCCGTCGTCCCGTGGCTCGATCCGGTAGCCCAGCACCTGGGACCAGAACCGGGCCATCAGGTCGACGTCGCGCACGTCGAGGGTCCACTGGGCGATGCGACTGGTCACCGGGCCACCTCCGGAATGATCGAGATCCGTCGGCGTGACTCCTACCCCGAAGGGTCGCGCGTCATACCGGGGCGACCGGGCGGCTCACGGCCGGCGCAGCGTCAGCACGGTGATCTCGCTCGGTGCGAAGATCCGCAGCGGCGGCCCCCAGAAGCCGGTACCGCGACTGGTGTAGAGCCGGGTCCGGTCACCGTGTCGGGTCAGCCCCCGCACGGTCGGCTGGTCGAGCCGGACCAGGAGGTTGAACGGCCAGATCTGCCCGCCGTGGGTGTGTCCGGACAGTTGCAGGTCGACGCCGTGCGCGACCGCCGCGCCGACCTGCTTCGGCTGGTGGGCGAGGAGCACCACCGGCAGGTCCGGGTCGGCCCCGGCCAGCGCGGCGGCGTGGTCGGGACGGTGTCCGGGGCGTCCGGAGGAGCCGGCGGTCGCGTCGTCCACCCCGGCCACCACCAGCCGGGAGCCGTTCCGCTCGACCACGAGGTGCCGGTTGTGCAGCGGCTCCCACCCGAGGTCGCGCATGTGGTCGAGCCAGCCCTGCGCCTCGCCGAAGTACTCGTGGTTCCCGGTCACGTACGTCCGGGCCAGCCGGGCGCGCACCCGCCCGAGCGGCTCGGCCTGGGCCCGGCGCTGCGCGACGGTGCCGTCGGCGATGTCACCGGTGTGGCAGACGATGTCGGCGTCGAGGTCGTTGACGGCGGAGACCACCCGCGCCGACCAGCCGGCCCGGTCGATCGGCCCGTAGTGGGTGTCGGTCAGCAGGACGATCCGGAGACCGTCCAGCCCCGGGCCGAGTCGACCGATCGGCACGTCCACGCGGCGGACCCGGGGCAGCCGCATGGCCTCGACGTACCCCCAGGCGAGCAGCACCACCGAGACGACCGCGACCGCGGCGGCGGTGATCCGGGACCGGGCCGGGTCGGCGACGCCGCCGACCGCCAGCCCGGCCCGCAGCAGGTTGCCGAGCGCCGCCCAGACGAAGAGCACCCAGACCACGCCGAGCAGGGTGTCGCCGGTCCGGGCCGCCCAGTCCCGCCCCCGGCCGTGCCCGAGGTACATCAGCACCGGAAACGCGGCGAGGGCCACGGCGAACAGCGCCGTGCCGGCGGCGAAGACCGGGGTGGGCCAGTGCGCGCCGGCGGCGAGCAGCGTCCACCAGGGCACCCCGAACAGCAGCGCCAGGACGGCGGTCAGGGTCAGGCCGAACAGCAGTGGTCGCAGCAACCGCCGGGCGGGTGCGACCGGTACCGCGGGTGCCGCGGGTGCCGCTTCGCTGGCTGACACAGCGGGGAACTCCTCAGCTCGGTCGGCGGGAACTCCGGGTACGCCGACGACGTCGCCGCCCCGGGTGGGTGCAGCATGACACGGGCGGCGCCGCATCGACCACGTTGCTGAGCCCGCCCACAGCAAAGGGGTGTTCCGCCGGGCCGGCCTAGGATTGGTGCGGGGACATATGCCCAGGCCGACGGGGCGGGACGGGAGAACGATCGATGTCGAGCAGACCCGAGTCCCGGGTCGAACGTCAGATCCGCGAGGCCCAGGAGCGCGGCGAGTTCGACAACCTCCCCGGGGCCGGCAAGCCGCTACCGGGACACGGCTGCCGACCTTCGACGTCGAGCGGGTCGTCGAGACCTGGCGCCGGCAGCGGCGCGTTAGCGGCTGACCCCCCCTGCCGACATCGGGACCCGGCGGACAATTCGACGGACCATTCGACGTCACTTCCGCCTGGGACCCATCGGTGCCGATACCGCCACATTAGCTATCCCTACGGTCGCCTTGTCGACCCGACCAACGGGTAAAGACATTGCGTCGGCCGTCGCTGAGTCCGGGTATCTGCACCGCTCTATCGGGATCGTCCAGCGAGGCGAGCCAGCGGCCGGGTCATAACCCGGTTCACGGCGAGCCTCCGTGTATCCCGTGTGTATCGTGGATCCGGCTTTCCGGGTCTCCCTCGCTGGTCACACGGCATACACGGAGGCGCTGCATGAACCGTTTTATCCACTTTGCAGTTCAGCTCCCCTAAGGCGTTGTCACGTCATTGACACGGCTGTAACCCGCGTGTACGTTCCCTGCAAGTCGCGACGCCTATCCCACCCTCCCCGGGGCGCGCCACTACGCCGTGCAATGTCAATGTGGACACCGAAAGGTGGGACGCGCATATGAGAAAGTACGGAGTCGCCGGTGCCGCCCTCGCGCTCGTGCTGGCCGTGGTGACGGGGTGCGGCGGAGGCGACGACGAGGGCGGCAGCGACGGCGCCGTCACCGGCGAGATCACGGTGCTGACCCAGCGCACCGACATCGTCGACACCGTCTTCCAGGACTACAAGAAGAAGTTCGAGGCGAAGTACCCCGGCACCACGGTCAAGTTCGAGGCGATCACGGACTACGAGGGCGAGGTCCGGATCCGGATGAACACCAAGGAGTACGGCGACGTGCTCCTCATCCCCAACTCGGTCACCGCCGACCTGCTGCCGACCTTCTTCGAGCCGCTCGGCACGGTGGCCGAACTGGAGAAGAAATACCGCTTCGTCCGCACCGAGCAGCGCTTCGAGGACAGGGTCTACGGCCTCGCCATCACCGGCAACGCGCAGGGCTTCGTCTACAACAAGAAGGTGTGGCAGCAGGCGGGCGTCACCGCGCCGCCGAAGACCCCGGAGGAGTTCCTCGGCGCGCTGGCCGCGATCAAGGAGAAGACCGACGCGATCCCGCTCTACACCAACTACAAGGACAAGTGGCCGCTGGGCCAGTGGGAGGGCAACCGCGGCGGGATCAGCGGCGACCCGGACGCGGCGATCAAGCTGGCCAAGGACGACGCCCCGTGGGCGCCCGGCAAGGAACACCACATCATGGACTCGCTGCTCTTCGACGCCGTACAGCGCGGGCTGACCGAGCCGGACCCGACGACCACCAACTGGGAGCAGTCCAAGGGCATGCTCGGCACCGGCAGGGTCGGCACGATGATGCTGGGTTCCTGGTCCATCGTGCAGATGCAGGGCGTCGCCACCGACAAGGCGGACATCGGCTACCTGCCGTTCCCGACCCAGGTCGACGGCAAGTTCCACAGTGTCATCGGCGGCGACTACAAGAACGGCATCAACGTCAACTCGAAGAACAAGGCGACCGCCCGCGCCTGGGTCGACTGGTTCGCCGACGAGTCGAACTACGCCGTCGACCAGGGCGGGGTCTCACCGGTGATCGACCAGGCGATGCCGGGCACCCTGGCCGACCTGACCGCCGCCGGCACGGAGTTCATCGAGTTCAACCCGGCACCGAAGGGCGAGGAGGGGCTGGCCGAGAAGATCGGCAACGCCGCCGAGGTCGCGCTCTTCGACGGCACGTACCGGCAGCGGATCGTGGATGCGGCGCGCGGTGCGAAGAACGAGACCAAGGATCAGATCTTCGCCGACCTGAACGGGAAGTGGGCGGAGACGAGGTCGAAGGTCGGGTAGCGGCCGGCACGACGACGAACGGCCCGGTCGACCCGGAAGGTTTGTGTCCCTGGATGGCAACTCCGCCGAACACCGCGAGTCGGTTCTCCGGGTCGACCGGCGCGCTGCTGCGGCACCGGCTCGGACCCACCGGCCCGCGCCGGTCGGTGCCGCGTCGGCGGAAGACCCGCACCCCGTACCTCTTCCTGCTCGTACCGGTGGCGCTGCTCGCGGTCTTCACCTACGTCCCGGTGCTCAACATGTTCGGCTACAGCGTCACCTCCTGGAACGGCCTGAGCCCGAGCAAGGAGTTCGTGGGCGTCGACAACTACGTCGAGATCGCGACCCGCCCCGAACTCTTCGAGGTGCTCCGGGTCAGCCTCTACTACGTCGGCGCGTCGGTGCTGCAGATCGCGCTGGCGCTCTACTTCGCCACCGTGCTCAGCTTCAACGTCAGGTTCCGCAACCTCTTCAAGGGCATCATCTTCTTCCCGTACCTGATCAACGGCGTCGCCATCGCGATGGTCTTCCTCTACTTCTTCCAGCCCGGCGGCACCCTCGACTCGGCGCTGCGGGTCTTCGGGCTCGGCGACCTGTCGCAGCAGTGGCTCGGCGACCCGGACGTGATCAACTACTCGCTCGCCGGTACGTCGATCTGGCGCTACCTGGGGCTGAACTTCGTACTCTTCCTCGGCGCCATCGGGTCGATCCCGGCCCAGCTCTACGAGGCGGCCGAGATGGACGGGGCGAACCGCTGGCACCAGTTCCGCTACCTGATCCTGCCCGGCATCCGGCCGATCGTCGGACTGTCGTTCATCCTGGCGGTCTCCGGATCGCTGTCGGTCTTCGAGATCCCGTACATCATGACCGGCGGAGCGAACGGCAGCGAGACGTTCGTGATCCAGACCGTCGACATGGCGTTCAAGTACTACAAGGTCGGGCTGGCCTCGGCGATGGCCGTCGTACTCCTCCTGATCATCCTGCTGCTTACCTGGATCCAGCGCCGGGTGGTGCCCGACGAGAGGGTGGACCTGTCGTGAGCCTGCCCGCCCTCCGCTCCCCCGACACACCACCGCGGCGACGGGCCCGGGCCGCCACCGGCCCGGGTACGCTCGGCGCCCGGATCGCGCTGGTCCTCAAGTACGCCTCCCTCGTCGTCGCCTCCCTCGTCGTGCTGGCGCCGCTGCTGATGCTGCTGATGGCTTCGTTGAAGACCAACGAGGAGTTCATCAACGGCGCGCCGTTCGACCCGCCAGGGAACTGGTTGAACCTCGACAACTACGTCACGGCGTTCACCCAGGGCGGCATGCTGCGGGCCTTCGTCAACACGTCGATCATCCTGGCCGTGTCGCTGGCCGGTACCGTGCTGATCGGCTCGATGGCGGCGTACGCCCTGGACCGGTTCGAGTTCCGGTTCCGCAGGACCATCATCCTGCTGTTCCTGCTGGCCACCCTGGTGCCCGGGGTGACCACCCAGGTGGCGACCTTCCAGGTGGTGGAGAATCTCGGCCTGTTCAACACCAGGTGGTCGGCGATCGTGCTCTTCCTCGGCACCGACATCATCTCGATCTACATCTTCCAGCAGTTCCTCCGGGGCATTCCCCGGGACCTGGACGAGTCCGCCGCGATCGAGGGCGCCAGCCACCTCACGATCTATTTCCGGATCATCCTTCCCCTGTTGAAGCCGGCGATCGCGACCGTCGTGATCATCAAGGGGATCACCATGTACAACGAGTTCTACATCCCGTTCCTCTACATGCCGGACCGGGACCTCGGGGTCATCTCCACCTCGCTGTTCCGGTTCAAGGGACCGTTCGGGGCGCAGTGGGAGGTCATCTCGGCCGGGGTCATCCTGGTCATCGTCCCGACGCTGATCGTCTTCCTGCTGCTCCAGCGCTTCATCTACAACGGGTTCACCAGCGGCGCGACCAAGTGACCGAGCCACGGCCCACCGGACACGACACGCTGGTCGCGGTACTGCCGTCGTAGGCCCGCGACCGGCCGGCGGTATCGTCGTCCGGTGCGTGCAGACGGCGTCGGCCGGAGCCCGGCCGGCCGGCCCGGGACCTCCGCGCGGACCAACTCCCCCAGCCAAACCAACTTCCCCGACCAAACCAACTCCTCCGGCCGGACCGGCCCGACCGATCCGGCGCGGGCGGCGAGAACGCTGCGGGTCACCACCCGCAACGCCAGCTTCCAGCAGTGGTCGGCTCTGTTGACCAACCGGACGAAGCGGCAGCGGGCCGGCGAGTTCCTGGTGCAGGGTGTCCGGCCGATCAGCCTGGCGGTGCGGCAGGGCTGGCCGGTGCACGCCCTGCTGCACCCGGACGGGGTGCCGCTGTCCCGGTGGGCCCGGGACCTGCTCGACCAGACCACCGGCAGCCGGGTCGCGGTCGCCCCCGACCTGCTGCGGGAACTCGGCGGCAAGGACGAGGACCAGCCCGAACTGGTTGCCGTGGTGGGTCTACCGGCGGACCGGCTGGACCGGATCCCGACCGGGCCGGACGCGCTGGTGGTGGTCTTCGACCGGCCCACCGCACCGGGCAACATCGGCACGCTGGTCCGCTCCGCCGACGCGTTCGGCGCCGCCGGGCTGGTGGTGGTCGGGCACGCCGCCGACCCGTACGACCCGAGGGCGGTCCGGGCCAGCACCGGCTCGCTCTTCGCGATCCCGGTGGTCCGTACCGGGTCGCACCGCGACGTGCTGGACTGGGTGACGGCGCTGCGCGGGCGCGGGCTGCCGGTGCAGGTCCTCGGCACCGACGAGGCCGGCGAGGTGGAGATCGCCGAACACGACCTCACCGGCCCCACCGTGCTGCTGGTCGGCAACGAAACCTCCGGGCTCAGCGCCGCCTGGCGGCAGTCCTGTGACCGGATGCTCCGGATCCCGATCGCCGGGTCGGCGAGTTCGCTGAACGCCGCGACTGCCGGCACGGTCGCGCTCTACGAAGCGGCCCGGCAGCGCCGCGCCCGACCGGCGCCGCCCGGTTGACCCCCTCCCCCCCCGTGCCGGAGGGGGTCGGCCGGGCGACGCCGGCAGTCGGCGGCAGCACCGGTCAGCGC
>NZ_JAWQRR010000020.1:0-266462 GCF_033446045.1 Plantactinospora sp. KLBMP9567
ACACCACGGCCGCCGGGACCGGATCGACCGGTCTCGGCGCGGCCGGCGGCGCCGCACGCCGGGACAGCCGGCCCGGCCACCAGGTGGCGGGTCCGACCGAGAGCGCCAGTGCCGGAACCAGCAGGCTGCGCACCAGGAACGTGTCGATGAGTACGCCCACCGCGACGATCACCCCGGTCTGCACCGACGGCACCAGCGGCATCACACTCAACGCGGCGAAGGTGGTCGCCAGCACCACCCCGGCGCTGGTGATCACACCGCCGGTGACCGTCAGCGCGTGCAGTACGCCCCGCCGGTGCCCCAGCACGGCGACCTCCTCCCGGGCCCGGGTCATCAGGAAGATGGTGTAATCGACGCCGAGCGCGACCAGGAACAGGAACGTCTGCAACGGCAGCGCCACCCAGAGCCTCGGGTGGCCCAGCGCGTCGAGGATCAGCCCGGCCGCACCCAGCGCGGCGACGTACGACAGCACCACGCTGGCCATCAGCAGCAGGGGCGCGACCAGAGCCCGGAGCAGCACCACCAGCACGAGGAAGACCACGAGCAGGATCAGTGGCATCACCACCCGGTCGTCCCGGGCGGTGACCCGGTCGGTGTCCAACTGGTACGCGGTCTCGCCGCCGACCAGCGCGTCGGCGCCGGGCACCGCCCGCAGCGCGGTACGCAGCCGGTCGACGCTCTCCTTCGCCGCCTCGGTGCCCGGGTCGTCGGCCAGTACCGCCGGAATCCGTACCCACCGGCCGTCGGCGGAGCGCTCCGCCGGGCCGACCTCGGCGATGCCGTCGACGCCCCGGGCCACCTGGGCCACCTGGTCGGCGCTGCCCGCACCGGCCACGATCTCCGCCGGCGCGAGCTGGCCGGCCGGCCAGTGCGCCTCGACCATCCGTTGACCGGTGACCGAACCGACCTCCCGGGTGAAGAACTCGTCACCGGGCAGGCCGATGCTGAGGTTGCCGATCCCGAGCACGAGTACCCCGAGCGCGAGCGTGCTGCCGATCCAGGTGGTCCTGGGCCGGCGGCCGACGAACCGGGCCACCCGGGCCCAGCCACGGTGGTCCTCGGCGACGTCGTGCCCGGCCAGGCCGACGGTGTAGCGCGGCACGAACGGCCAGAACACCCAGCGGCCGAAGAGCACCAGTACCGCCGGCAGCAGGGTGGCCATCGCGACCAGGGTGGCGGCGATGCCGACCGCGCCGACCGGGCCGAGTCCCCGGGTCGACGGCAGGTCGGCGGCGAGCAGGCAGAGCAGCCCGGCACCGACCGTGGCGGCCGAGGCGCACATCGCCGGGAAGGAGCGGCGCAGCGCCAGCGCCATCGCCTCGTGCCGGTCCTCGTGCCGCCGCAACTCCTCCCGGTAGCGGGCGACGATCAGCAGCGCGTAGTCCACCCCGACGCCGAGGACCAGCACGGTCAGGATGTTCTGGCTCTGGAAGTCGACGGTGAGCCCGGCGTACTCGGCGAGGAGGTAGACCACCGCGCTGGCCACCTGACTGGCTATCCCGGCGGTGAGCAGCGGGATCAACCAGAGCACCGGGCTGCGGTAGGTGACCAGCAGCAGCAGCGCCACCGCGCCGATCGTGGCGAACAGCAGCGTGTGGTCCATCCCGCCGAACGCGTCGAAGAGGTCCTCCTCGGCCCCGGCCGACCCGGTCAGTGCGGTACGCGGGCCGTCCGGCCCGCCGTCGCCCAGCCGCTGCCGGATCTCACCGACCGCCGCCGACTGCGCCTCGTCGGTGCCGGCGAGCGGAAAGGAGAGCAGCAGCGCCCGGCCGTCGTCGCTGGGCAGTTCGGGCGGGACGATCCCGTCGACCGCGTACCGGGCGAAGGCCGCCCGGTCGGCCGCGACCCTGGCCCGGTCGGCCTCGGTGAGGCCGGTGTCCCGGGCGTACACGGCGACCGCGACCAGCGCGTCCGGTCCGGGGAACGCGGCCTCGGCCCGCGCGGCCGCCCGGCTCGCCTCGGCGCCGCCGGGCAGCGCGCCGAGATTGTCGTTCTGCTGTACCTCGGTGAGCTTCAGCGCGAGCGGGCCGACGATCGCGGCGACGACCACCCAGAGGGCCAGCATCGCGAACTTGGCGCGCCGACCGGCGACGACGCCGGCCAACGAACCTCTTCCAACCTCCCCTTGCGCTCCGGTGGACCGTGAGGTCGAACGCGGGGCGCGAACGTCGCGCGGTTCAGGTTGAAAAGGGTTCAATCGGTGCCTGGACATGGCATGTTCCTCCCGGAACCTGGTAGGACTGCTGGTTCGACCGGCGGGAGTCGCGGCGGGCATCCGGGCCGGACCGGTCATGCCATCGATCCAACGGGCTGGCGGGGCGGGCGGCAGGGGTGGCACGTCCCGAACGACGGTGGTCGTAGCACCACAGATCGGAGTCGGGCGGGTCGACCAGAATGGGGCCCATGGACCCCGCGACCACCACCCGGCTACCACCGGGGCTCCGGCGCCGGCTCATCCAGGCCGGCCAGGCGCTGCTGCTGGCCGTGCTCTCGGTGGGCGCCAACATCGCTCTGCTGGTGCTCTCGGTGCTCTCCCTCGTCTTCACCGTGCTCGGTGCGGGCTTCCTCGCCTTTCCGGCGGTGACCGCCGCGGTACGCGATCTCGCCGACCTCAACCGCCGGATCGCGGGGCGATGGACCGGCCGGGAGGTGCCGAGCCCGTACCGACCGCCGCCGGAGCGGATGACCGTCTGGGCCCGGTACCGGTGGGTGGTGACCGATCCGGCCACCTGGCGGGACCTGCTCTGGCTGCTGGCGTCGATACCCGTCGGGCTGGTGCTCGGGCTGCTGCCGGTCTGCCTGGTGGTCTACGGCCTGGAGGGGCTGCTCGGGGTGCCGGTGCTGCTCTGGGCCCTCGACGTCTGGTACGGCTACGGCGCGGTCTGGCCGGCCGACACCCTCGGCAAGGCGCTG
Source organism: Plantactinospora sp. KLBMP9567 (assembly GCF_033446045.1). NCBI lineage: Bacteria > Bacillati > Actinomycetota > Actinomycetes > Micromonosporales > Micromonosporaceae > Plantactinospora > Plantactinospora sp. KLBMP9567. The sequence continues at coordinate 2,914 of NZ_JAWQRR010000020.1, forward strand.
CTGGGGGCGCCGCAGGGTGCCCTGATCCTGCTCCTCGGCGTCTACGCCGGCGACCTGATCCACCGGTTGCATGCCGGCTTCACCCGGGCGCTGCTGGCACCGACCCCGACGGCAGCGCTGCACCGGCGGGTCCGGCAGCTCACCGAGACCCGGTCGCAGACCGTCGACGCGCAGGCCGCCGAGCTGCGCCGGATCGAGCGGGACCTGCACGACGGGGCCCAGGCCCGGCTGGTGGCGCTGAGCATGAGCATCGGGCTCGCCGAGGAACTGATGCGCCGGGATCCCGAGGCGGCCCAGCGGCTGATGGCCGAGGCCCGGGAGGCCAGCGGGCAGGCCCTGGGCGAGCTGCGGGACCTGGTCCGGGGCATCCATCCGCCGGTACTCGCCGAACGCGGGCTGGCCGGTGCGCTCCGGGCGCTCGCGCTGAAGCTGCCGCTGCCGGTCGAGGTCGATGTCGAACTGCCGGGCCGGCCGCTCGCCCCGGTCGAGTCGGCGGTCTACTTCACCGCGGCCGAACTGCTGGCCAACGTCGCCAAGCACAGCGCCGCGCGCAGCGCCTGGCTCCGGCTGCGGCACGGGGACGGCCGGCTGGTCATGGCGGTCGGCGACGACGGCGTCGGCGGGGCCGACCCGGTCGGGGGCACGGGCCTGCGGGGGATCGAACGACGCCTCGCCGCCTTTGATGGCACGATGTTCGTGGCCAGCCCGCCCGGCGGGCCCACGACCGTGACCATGGAGCTGCCGTGCGAGTTGTCATCGCCGAAGACCTCGCCCTGCTCAGAGACGGCTTGACCCGGCTGCTCCAGGCGTTCGACTTCGAGGTCGTCGCTGCGGTCGACAACGGACCGGCGCTGCTGCCGGCGCTGCTCGACCACCGCCCCGACGTGGCGGTGGTCGACGTACGGCTGCCGCCGACCTTCACCGACGAGGGGCTCCAGGCGGCGATCGAGGCGCGTACCCGGATCCGGGGGCTGCCGGTTCTGGTGCTCTCCCAGCACGTCGAGCAGCTCTACGCCCGGGAGCTCCTGGCCGACCGGACCGGTGCGATCGGCTACCTGCTCAAGGACCGGGTCTCCAACGTGGGCCAGTTCGTCGACGCGGTGCGGCGGGTGGCCACCGGCGGCACGGTGATGGACCCGGAGGTGATCGCCGAGCTGCTGGCCAACCGCTCCGGCGCCGAGCCGCTGCACGTTCTCACCGCCCGGGAGCGGGAGGTGCTCGGCCTGATGGCGGAGGGGCGCTCCAACGCGGCGATCGCGGGCCGGCTCTTCGTCACCGAGAAGGCGGTCAGCAAGCACATCAACAGCATCTTCAGCAAGCTGGGCATGCCGCCGTCGGAGGACGACAACCGGCGGGTGCTGGCCGTGTTGGCGTACCTGAACGGCTGACGGGTCAGCGGCGGGCCGGCACGGGCCGGCGGACGGAACCGGGTGCACGATCGTCCAATGTGACCAATGGAATTGATCAGCGTAATTCGCTACTATCCGCCATCAGTGCCTTACCCGGCGCCAATGGTCCGATCGTACTGATCACCGCGGGTCAAGCCGATCGTCACCAACCGTCGCGCCGACCGCGCCCGCTCGACGGAGGGATCCGAGATGACGGACAGCCGGCAGGCGACCGCCCGCCCGTACCCGTTCGCCGCCCCCGACCGGCTCAACCTCGACCCGCTCTACGCCCGACTGCGCCGCGACGAGCCGCTGATCCGGGTGCGGCTGCCGTTCGGCGAGGAGGCCTGGCTCGCCACCCGCTACTCCGACGTCCGGACCGTGCTCGGCGACGCCCGGTTCAGCCGCGCTGCGGGGGTCGGGCGCGACCAGCCCCGGACCATGCCCCGGCAACCGGAGCTGGGCATGCTCGGGATGGACCCGCCCGACCACACCCGGCTGCGCCGGCTGGTGGCGAAGGCGTTCACCGCGCGCCGGGTGGAACTGCTCCGGACCCGTGCCGAGGAGATCGCCGACGGCCTGGTCGACGAGATGGTCAAGGCCGGTCCCCCGGTCGACCTGGTCGAGCACTTCGCCACCCCGCTGCCGATCCAGGTCATCTGCGAGCTGCTCGGCGTCCCGTTCGCCGACCGGGACAGGTTTCACACCTGGTCGGAGGCGATCGTCTCGACCACCTCGCTGGGCCCGGAGCAGATCCAGGAATATCTGGACAGCCTCTGGGGCTACATCGGGGAGCTGGTCGCGGTCCGCCGCCGGGAGCCGATCGACGACCTGCTCGGCGCGATGGTCCGGGCCCGGGACGAGAACGAGGACCGGCTCACCGAACAGGAGCTGGTGCAGCTCGCCGCCGGCCTGCTCGCGGCCGGGCACGAGACGACCGTGACCCAGATCCCGAACTTCGTCTACGTACTGTTGGAGAACCCGTCGGAGCTGGCCCGGCTGCGCTCGGATCCCGCGCTGATCCCGAGCGCCGTCGAGGAGCTGATGCGCTACGTGCCCCTCGGCGCGGCGGCCGCCTTCCCCCGGTACGCGACCGAGGACATCGAGCTCGGCGGCGTACTCGTCCGGGCCGGTGAGCCGGTGCTCCCGGCGGTCGGCTCGGCCAACCGGGACGCCACCGTCTTCGCCGACCCGGACCGGCTCGACCTGGGCCGGGAGGTGAATCCGCACGTCGGCTTCGGCCACGGCGTGCACCACTGCGTCGGCGCGCAGCTCGCCCGGATGGAGTTGCAAGTGGCGATCGGCACCCTGATCGGCCGCCTGCCCGGCCTGCGGCTGGCGGTGCCGCAGTCGGAGGTGCCGTGGAAGAGCGGCCTGCTGGTACGCGGACCGCTCGCGTTGCCGGTGACCTGGTGAGCACCGCCTGGCGGGTCAGCGTCGACCTGGACCGCTGCATTGGCTCGGGGATCTGTGCCGGCATGGCGCCCGGGCACTTCCGGCTCGTCGACGGCTTGTCGACCCCGCTGGCCGAGACCGTCGACCCGGCCGACCCGGTGGTCGACGCGGCCGAGTCCTGCCCGGTCGAGGCGATCCTGGTACGGGACGCGAGCGACCAGCGGCTCATCGCCCCCGAGCCGTGACGGCCGACCGCGGCGAGTCCGGACGGCCGACCGCCCCCGACCCTCGACGCTCGTCGCGCCCAGGTCGTGGCATGCACCGTCCGGCGCCGCGCGGCGCCGGACGGTGGGGTCGGCCCGGACGACAGCCCGCCCCGGGACGGACCTGCTCAGAGGAGCGCGTCGACGGGGGTCCTGATGAAGTCGAGCAACGCCTGGTTGATCTCGTCGGCATGGGTCCACGGGATGCCGTGCGGTGCACCCTTCAGGGTGACAAGCTGGCTGTTCGGCATCGCCGCGTGCATCCGCTGCCCGGTCACCGGATAGGGCAGTACCCGGTCCGCGTCGCCCTGGATGATCAACGCCGGTACGTCGATCCGGGGCAGGTCCTGGCGGAAGTCGGTGAGCCAGGCGGGAATGCAGGCCAGCGTGCCGATCGGCGAGGCGCTCACCGCCACGTTCCAGTTCATCCGGACCACATCCTCGCTGACCCGTTTGCCGAGGTTCTCGTCGAGGTTGTAGAAGTCGTGCAGGAACGACGTGTGGTACTTGGCCCGGTCGGTGATCACACTCTGCATGAAGCCGTCGAAGAGGCTCTGGTCGACACCTTCCGGGTTGTCCTCCGTCTTGAGCAGGAATGGCGGGATCGGCGAGACGAAGACGGCCCGGTTCACCCGGGCTGAGCCGTAGTTGGAGATGTAGCGCGCCACCTCGCCGGTGCCCATCGAGTGGCCGACCAGTATCGCGTCGGTGAGGTCCAGCTCGTTCATCAGGATGCTGAGGTCGGCGGCGAAGGTGTCGTAGTCGTATCCCACCGCCGGCTGGCTCGACGTGCCGAATCCCCGACGGTCGTAGGTGATCGTCCGATAGCCGGCGTTGAGCAGCGGGTTGATCTGTTTCTCCCAGGCCGCCCCGCTGAACGGAAAGCCGTGGATGAGCACCACCGGCTGCCCGGCGCCATGATCCTCGTAGTGCAGATCGATGGGCGCGGAGTTCTCCACGCCGACAGTCAGATAGGGCACCCGACTCTTCCCTTCCCCCGTGTTCGCCCGCCGGGCGCGGCGGTCGCATCGGCCGGCAGCACGACCGCGGCGAGCCGGCGCCGCGATGCGGCGAGCCGCCATGTCTCGGTGAAACGCCGCACCCCGGCGACAATTGCACTAATTGTCGAATTTGCCGGCCTCGGCCAGCCTATCGAGTCCACCCTCGCCACACCGGCGGGATGGCGATATTCGTCCCTGCGCCGTACGCCGCCGGGCGGCGATATTCGATGGTGGACCCCGCGGGCCCGGCCTAGGGTGCCCGCAATGACGCTTGCACACGATGTTGCCGGAGACGGCCCCGCCGTCCTGCTGCTGCACTCCTCCGTCTGCGACCGCCGGATGTGGGACCCCCAGTGGCCCGCCCTGCGCGACGCCGGCTACCAGGTGATCCGCTGTGATTTCCGGGGCTTCGGCGAGACCCCGGTGCCGGACCGCCCCTACTCCGAGCCCCAGGACGTGCGCGACCTGCTGGATGCGCTCCGGATCGACCGGGTGGCACTGGTCGCCGCCTCGTTCGGCGGTCTGGTGGGGCTGGAGGTGGCCGCCCGGTGGCCGGACCGGGTGGAGACGCTGGCGCTGCTCTGCACCGGCATGCCGGGCCACGTTCCCGGCCCGGAGCTGCGGGCCTTCGGCCGACGCGAGGATGAGCTGCTCGAGGCCGGCGACGTCGCGGGCGCCGTCGAGCTGAACATCGCGACCTTCCTGGGGCCGGAGGCGGACGAGGCGACCCGGGATCGGGTACGCGAGATGCAGCGGCACGCCTTCGAGGTGCAACTCGCCGCCACCGAGGAGGTCCCGCGCCTCGATCTCGGCGAGCCCGACCTCGGGAAGATCACAGCGCCCTGCCTCGCCGTCTCCGGCCGCCACGACCTGCTGGATTTCCGGCAGATCGCCGCCCAGCTGCCCGAGTTGCTGCCGCAGGCCCGGCACCTCGAACTCCCCTGGGCCGGTCACCTGCCCAGCCTGGAACGACCCGCCGAGGTCACCGCCCTGCTCGTCGACTTCCTCCGCGAGACCCGGCCACGGTCCCCCGCGCGCTGACCCGCCCCGGCCGCTGCAGCGCTGCAGCGCACACCCGGGACCGGGAAGCCAGACCGGAGCAGGGCTGAACCGGGCCAGGCAGGCCGATCACGGGCAGGCCGATCACGGGCAGGCCGATCACGGGCAGGCCGATCACGGGCAGGCCGATCGTCGGCCGAGGCGTCAGGGCTCGCGGGCGGCGGGTAGCCACCCCAGGAACCGGGTGGCCAGGGCGAGCGGCGCGGCTTTCGGCTGGTCGGTGAGCGCGGTCACGAGCTTTTCCCCGAGGTGCCGGCGGAGCCCCGCCGGATCGGCCCGGTAGCGGAAGAGCAGCGCCAGTCGCGCCGCCGAGCAGGGCCACAACGCGCCGCAGCCGCGACAGCGGAACAGCGGTCGCATCGGGGTGTGCGGACGGAACCGGGCGTGCGGCAGTGGGAAGACACTCAACGGCACGGCGCCGTCTCCCATCTCGACGCTGGACCACTCAGCCACACCGGTGCGGGCAGCGGCAGCGCCGAGCCACGCCGGAGCCGGCGCTTCACATCCGCTCGGTACGCCGGCCGTCGCGCCCGGCCTTGCCACCGACCGGAATCGCGGCGCGACCGCCGACCGGCTGGACCCGAACGTTGCGTGCTCGTTGGTCCGGCCCGGTCCGGACCGGCCGCTGGTTCGCGCTGCGGGACCGGGGCGCCGGAGGCGGCGGCTCGGGTACGACCGTCCCGGGGCGCCCGGCACCGGGCGGCGGCAGTATCGAGTACGGGCAACGCCAGCGCAGGCCGCACCGACAACGCAACCACAGTCGCCGCCAGTCCCGCCGATGTAATGGCTTCTTTCCGCGCCGCCAATTCATGATGATCTCCCTTTCGTGCAGGAATTGGAGCGGGGATGTGACGCCCGGCTCCGCACCGTGGTCTCATCCCCGCGCGCCCCCGCCCGTCCTTTTCGACGTGTTACCGCCGTGGACCCGAGCGAAACCGCTTGGCTTCCACCCTGGACGGTTCCGCACAGGTGGCGGAAGATGTGCGGGACGCACAGCGGCCCGATAGTGCGGATAACGCCGTGGATAAGGAGACGATAAAGGTGAGTACCCTTCCGGTAATCCTCAAGCGACTCCGCGCCGAGCGTGCCGTGACCCAGGAACAGGTCGGCGAGGCGACCCAGGTCAGCGGCTCGTTGATCGCCGCCTTCGAGACGAGTCGACTCCTGCCGCAGGCGGATACGGCGGAACGGTTGGACGCCTACTTCGGCACCGGAGACGAGATCCGGAAGTCGTCGGCCGAGGCCCGGAAACAGGGCCGCCCGGCACCGTTGTGGTTCCGCCCGTGGCGGCAGGTGGAGGACACCGCCAGCACCCTTCGCTATTTCGATTTCAGTCTGATTCCCGGCCTGCTGCAAACCGAGGCGTACGCCCGATCGGTCCTCGACAGCGGTTTACGCAGTGCCCGGGAGGTCGAGGAACAGTTGGCGGCTCGGATGGAGCGGCAGGTCGCCGTGCTCGACCGCGAGGATCCGCCGGTCTGCGCCTTCGTGCTGGACGTCGCCGCGCTGCGCTGCGGCGACCCGCAACTGGCCAAGGCGCAGTTGCTGCACCTGGCGGACACCGGCGCCCGGCCCGGGATCTTCGTCCGGGTCGTCCCGGAGACGGTGGGAATGTATCCAGGCCGCTCGGGCGGGTTCGCGCTCGGCACCCTCGACACCGGTGGCATGGTCGGCTATCTGGAAGACTTCTTCGAGGGGCGGGTGCTCGCCGAACCGGGGCGGGTGACCGCGCTGGACCGGACGTGGCAGGCCGTCAGCGCGGTAGCGTTGCCGTGCGACCAGTCACAAGACCTGATTCTGAGGATGGTGAGAGACCTGTGACGACCGACAGTCCTCGGTGGCGCACCTCGCGGCGGAGCAACCAGTCCGGCGGCAACTGCGTCGAGGTCGCCGACAACCTGCCGGGCCGGGTACTGGTCCGGGACAGCAAGGACCGCCCGGGACCGCTGCTGGCGTTCGCGCCGGACGCCTGGCGCCGCTTCGTCCGCGACATCGCCGTACCCTGACCGGCCGCCCGCCGTCGTCCGAACGCTACTGACGCCTCACCGCGACGGCCGCCCGGCGAGCCACGCCGCGGGCCAGGCCAGCAACAGGACGAAGGGGTACGCGAACAGCGTGTCGACCACCGCCCGGCTCAGCGGTGGATGGGCGTACCAGTCGAAGATCCAGTGCAGTAGCGGGCTCGGCAGCATGCCGGCGGCGACGACGATGGCGACGATCGTGCCCCGGCTGCCCAGCCGTCTGGTCGCGGCCAGCGCCGCCTCGATGGCGAGACCGGCGGCGAGGCAGCCGCCGACCAGCGTCACGAACCAGATGTCGGGGTTGTGCTCCCAGTAGTAGAAATCAACCGGAGTCCCCCACGGCAGGTCGAAGTCGTTTTCGTCGTTCTGGTCGAACCGCGCCACCGCGATGCCGACGAACCCGGCGACGACACCGGAGACTGCCTGCGCGGCGAAGGCGGTGCCACGCCGACGAGTTAACAGCCCGGCCAGCAGGCCCGCCACGGGCAGGAGCTGCCAGGGGTACCGGCGTGTCCAGTAGGGGATCGGATCGTCGAACCCGGCAACGAGCGGGTAAGCCATCATCGCGGCGCCCACCAGGGCGCCGAGCAGCAGCACGATGGCGAGGGCGACCACCGGCCGGCGTGCCGACGAGGGCGGGTCGGCCGTGGCCGGCCGCCCTGCGGTCGGTGTGGCGGCTGCCGCACCCGGCACGGCCGCTGCCACCGGCGGGGCGGCCCCCGCAGCGGACGGCACGATCGCTGCCGGCGGCGGCGCGACCGGTGCCGTCGGCAGCGCGACCGGTGCCGTCGGCAGCGCGACCGGTGCCGTCGGCGGCACGACGGGCGCCGCGCTGGCCGGTGCCGGTTGGGTCTGGACCGGAAGCGGCGGACGAGGTGCGGCGGCGTCCACATCGGAGGGAACCCGGAGGCTGCCGTGGGCGACAACCAGCTCCGGCTGGTCGATGACCGTCGGCGCCACCCCGAGTGCCCGGTGCAGCATGGTGGCGACCAGCGGGATCCGGCTGGACCCGCCGACCAGGAAGACCCCGACCAGTCGGTCGGCGGCGACGCCGCTGGCGACGAGCGTCGATGTGGTCAGGGCCACCGTCCGGTCCAGCAGCGGCCGTGCCAACTGCTCGAACTCGTCGCGGGTGAGGTGGATGTCGCGATCCAGCCCGGGTAGCACGATCGACGCCGTGGCGACCCGGCTGAGCTGCTCCTTGGCGGCGCGTGCCTCCTGCTGCACGAGCTGTCGCCAACGAAGCGCGACGAGCGCGGTGCCGCGAGCGGAAGTCTCGATGCCGGCGTGGGCGGCCATCCAGTCGACGATCGCGGCGTCGACGTCCACCCCGCCGACGTCGTCCAGCCCGGCCGTGGCCAGCACCGCCCAGTCGCCGTCGGCCGTCCGTCGCACCGCGCTGACGTCGAACGTCCCGCCCCCGAGGTCGTACACCATGAGGGTGTTGCCCGGCTTCACCCGGTGGCCGAGCACCTCGGTGAAGTACAGCGCCGCGGCGACCGGCTCGGCCACCAGCCGGACCGTGCCCAGCCCCGCGCCGGTCGCGGCCTCCGCCAGTACCGCACGACGCCGGACACCCCAGCTCGCCGGGTGGGTCAGCACCACCGGCCGGGGTACGGTGCCGAGCGCGCGCCGCGCGGTCTGGGCCACCCGGGCGAGCACCGCTCGGACCGCCTCTCCTACCGGTGTCTCGACATCGCCCAGCAGCAGTGTCCCGTCGTCGACGCGGCGCTTGGGATTGGGCTCCAGACGGCCGGGATCGAGCCGCGAGCCGCGCAGCGCGTCGTGACCGACCAGCAGGTGACCGTCCGGCTGCGCCAACACTGCCGAAGGCAGCAGCGGCGACGCGTCGAAGAGCAGCGACTCGATCCGGTCGCCCGGCATCCGTAGCGCGGCCACGGTGTGCGAGGTGCCGAAGTCGATCCCGAGGGCGGCTGGCGTGGCGGACACCCAACGGACGGTATCAATGGCGGAACAGCGCCACCCGGACCGTGGGTCACGTCGCCGTCGCCGTCGGCGTCGGCTGCCGCGGCCGCTGGCGACGGCGGCAACGACGACGGCGTTTCGAGCGTGGTCGTCTGGCACTCTCGACTGGACGGTGCCGCGCCGGTCGGCCCACCGCCGGGCGCCGCGCCGCCAGCCGGCCTGACCGGTCGCTGTCTCCGGCTCAGCAGGTACGGAGGGCGCGGGCCAGGCGGCGGACGGCCTCGTCCATCAGTTCGGGCGGGGCGGCGGCGTAGCTGAGGCGCAGGTGTGGGGCCGGGGGTTCGGCGGCGTACCAGGGGCGGCCGGGAAAGACGACCACCCCCTGGGCGGCCGCGGCGGTGGCCAGCGCGACGTCGTCGGTGCCCTCGGGCAGCCGGGTCCACAGGTGCATGCCACCGCGCGGGACCGGCTGCCCGGCGAGTTCCGGGAGGTGCCGGCGGAGCGCGGTCAGCAGCGCCTCCCGGCGGTTCCGTAGCGCGGTGCGCAGGGCCCGGCGGTGCCGTGCCCAGGCGGGTGCGCTGACGAACTCCAGGGTGGCCTGTTGCAGCGGACCGGCGACGAAGAGGTCGTCGCGCAGCCGGGCGGTACGCAGTCGGGCGCCGGCCGGGCCACGGGCGCCGATGGCGGCGACGCGCAGCCCGGGAGCCGTCGACTTGGTCAGTGAGCGCAGGTAGACGACGTGCCCGTCGGGGTCGTCGGCGGCCAGCGGCGGTGGAGGCTCCCCGTCGATGGTGAGGTCGCGGGCGTAGTCGTCCTCGATCAGGAACGCCCCGGCGTCGCGTACCGCCTCGGCGACCTGAGCCCGGCGGTGGGCTGCCAGTGTCGCGCCGTGCGGGTTGGCGTACAGCGGCTGGCAGTAGCACAGCCGGGCGCCGGTACGGGCGAACGCGGCGGCGAGTTGGTCGGGCCGTACGCCGTCGGCGTCGGCGGGTACCGGCACCACCCGCAGGCCGGCCGCCTGCGCGGTGGCCAGTGCGCCGAGGTAGGTCGGCGACTCGACGAGCAGGGTGTCGCCGGGAGTGCTGAGCGCGCGCAGCGCCGTCGACAGCCCGGCCTGTCCGCCGGGACAGACGACCATGTCGTCGGCGCGCAGTCCGGCCCCGGCCTCCCGGGCGAACCAGGCGCGCAGGTCCTCGCGCCCCTCGGCCGGTCCACGCTGCCAGGACGCGGGTTGCCGGGCGGCACGGGTGAGCGCGGCGCCGAGCGCGGCGGCCGGCTGGAGATCGGCGTCGAGGTATCCACCGGAGAGCGGAATCGCGCCGGTTGGCGGTAACGCGAGTAACGCCTGCATCTCCTCCTCGCCGGGCCGGCGGTGCCCGAGCGCGACGGTCTGCCAGGACAGGTCGGGGGCGGGTGGCCGTTGCGGCGGGGCGGCCACGAAGGTGCCCTTGCCGGATCGCGCCTCGACCAACCCCTCCGCCACCAGTTGCCGGATCGCCCGGGCCACGGTGACCGGCGAGGCATGGTGCCGGGCGGTCAGGTCGCGTACCGAGGGAAGCCGCGTGCCGGGGGGCGCGACAGCCGCGAGGTCACGCAGATCTTGGACAACGCGTTCAGCAGCGTTACCGTGGTTCATGAGGGGTCAGAGTAGCGCTACTGTCAAGACCACGGTAACGGCGGATCGGGTGGTCGGCCTCGTCCTCGGCGCCCTGGGCGTGCTCGCCTTCAGCATGTCGCTGCCGGCCACCCGGGTCGCGGTGCGACAGCTCGACCCGTGGTTCGTCGCCTTCGGCCGGGCCGTCGGCGCGGCACTGCTGGCATGGGCGTACCTGCGGGCCACCGGCGCGCCACGCCCGACCCCCGGTCAGTGGCGGCGGCTGTCGATCGTCGCCCTCGGCGTCGTCGTCGGCTTCCCGCTGTTCACCTCGCTCGCACTCGTCACCCAGACCTCCGCGCACGGCGCGGTCGTCATCACGGTGCTGCCCGCGATGACCGCCGTCTTCGCGGTACTGCGGGCCGGCGAGCGTCCCCCACCGCTGTTCTGGGTCGCCAGCGCCGCCGGACTACTGGCGGTGCTCGGCTTCCTCGCCGCCAGTGGTGCCGTACAGGGTGCCCTGTCCCTGGCCGATCTGTTCCTGCTCGCGGCGGTCGTGCTCTGCGGCCTCGGGTACGCCGAGGGCGGCGCGCTCGCCCGCGAACTGGGCGGCGCCCGGACGATCTGTTGGGCCCTGCTGCTCTCGCTGCCCGTCACCGGGCCCGTCACGGTCGTCGCCGCCCTGGCCGATCCGCCGCACGCCGACACCGTGGCCTGGTCCGCGTTCGGCTACCTCGCCCTGGTCTCCATGTTCCTGGGTTTCTTCGCCTGGTACGCGGGCCTGGCCCGGGGCGGCATCGCACAGGTGGGCCAGATCCAGCTCGCGCAGCCGGTGCTCACCCTGGTCTGGTCGGCGCTGCTGCTCGGCGAGACCGTCACCCCGGCCTCGATCGGGGCAGCGCTGGTGGTGCTGGCCTGCGTCGTGCTGATCCAGCACACCCGGCCTCGGGTACCGGCCGTGGTCGGCCGATGACAGCGAACGGAAAGGGGTGGCGGCCCAACGTGTCCAGCGGTCCGATGTGGGGCGCCGTGGAACCGGTGATCGCACGGCACCCGGCCCGGGCGCGAGCGACCGTATGCTGACCGGATGCGAATCGCCTTCGGCGCCGACGACGAGAACGAGGCGACCAGAGCGGTGCTCGACTACCTGTCCGGGCTCGGCGAGGTGATCCGGGTGGCTGGGGACGGTCCGTGGCCCAGGATCGGCGCGGCGGTGGGCCGGGCGGTGACCGAGGGAGGCGCGGACTTCGGCGTCGTGATGTGCTGGACGGGTACCGGCACCGCGATCGCAGCGAACAAGGTCCCGGGGGTACGCGCCGCACTCGCCTGGGAGCCGTGGATCGCGACCGGCGCGCGGCTCTGGAACGACGCCAACGTGCTCGCGCTGAGCCTCAAGCGACTGGCCCCCGACGTCGCCGTCGAGGTGGCCCGGGCGTTCTTCGAGACGCCCCGGCCCGATCCGGACGAGGCGGAGAACATCGCCCGGATCTCGGAACTGGAGCCGGGGCAGAGCCCTTCGCGGTGACCCGGGCCCGTCGACCGGCGATCCGCACCCTCTCCCGCGCACCGCCCGGCCGGTGTCCCGACCGGCCGCACATCCTCCGGAAGGTGGCCTTCAGTGCCGGCACGGGGATACGACGTCATCGTCGTCGGCAGCCGGGTGGCCGGTGCGGCGACCGCCATGCTGCTCGGCCGCCGGGGCCTGCGGGTGCTGGCGGTGGACCGGGCACGCTTTCCCAGTGACACACTCTCGACGCACCAGATCCAGGTGCCGGGTGTCGCCCGGCTGCTCCGGTGGGGCCTGCTGGACCAGCTCGTGACGACCGGAACTCCGGCGACCCGCGAGATCCGGCTCGACCCGGGCGGTGTCGTACTCGCCGGCCGTTATCCCGCACACGACGGCGCCGACGCTCTCTTCAGCCCGCGCCGTACCGTGCTGGATCTCCTGTTGGTCGACGCGGCCCGTGCGGCTGGTGTCGAGGTGCGGGAGGGGTTCGACGTCGACGACCTCGTCTGGGACCAGGGCCGGGTGGTGGGGGTGCGCGGACGGCAACGCGGCGGCGCGCCGGTGACCGAGACGGCGTCGCTGGTGGTCGGCGCCGACGGCAAGCGTTCCATGGTCGCCGCCGCGGTGCGGGCGACCGCATACCGGGAGCGGCCGGCCAGCACGTTCGCCTGCTACACGTACTGGTCAGGGGTCGCCATGTCCGGCGGCGAGCTCTACCAGCGTCCCGGTCGGACCGTGGCTGTCTTCCCCACCAACGACCACCTGACGATCGCCTATCTCGCGGGGCCTGCCGCCGGGTTCCCGGCGTTCCGCGCCGACGTCGAGGGCCACTACCTGGCCACTCTGGACTCCTGTGGCGACCTGGGCGCCCGGGTACGCGCCGGCGAACGGGCCGAACGCTTCCGGCTGACTCCGGACGTGCCGAACGTGTTCCGGGTGCCGCACGGCCCCGGCTGGGCCCCGGTCGGCGACGCGGGCCTGGTCATGGACCCGATCACCGGCCAGGGCATCGGTAACGCGTTCCGGGACGTGGAGCTGCTCGTCGACGCGATCGCCACCGGGTTGGACAGCGGCGGCCGGCTCGGCACCGAGCTGGCGGGGTACCGGGCGTGCCGGGACACCGCTGCCACCCCGATGTACGCCCTCACCCTGGACCTGGCCTCCTTCCGGCCGCCCAGCGCGGTGGACCGACAGTTGTTCGCCGCGCTCCAGGACAGACCGGCCGCCGTCGAGCAGTTCCTCGGGGTACTCTCCGGGGCAGTCCCGATGTCCCGGTTCCGTTCCCCGCGCAACCTGCTGAACCTGCTCGGGCCCCGCGCCCTGACCCGGATTGCCACCGCCGAACTGCGGGGCCGCCTCCGTTTCCGACAGTCCGATCGAGGACGTCTCCCGAGGCAGCAGCCGCACCCGCGTCGGGGCGGCTAGCTCTGGCGGCCGAACTCCCGGACCCGCCCCGGCGGCGGTCGCCCTCGGCGCTCCCGCGCTCCCCGAGGACGACCACCACCGGCCGGCGCAGGCCGGCTACCGGACGCCCGGCTCCACGGTCAGCGGCCCGGCCTCGGCGTCGATGGTGGCCCGGGCACCGAGCGCGGTGGTGAGCTGCCCGGCGAACCGACCCAGCACGCCCCACGATCCGATGGGTGCCGCAGCCGCCGGGCGGCGAAGACGGCCCGCACCCGGGGGGCCGCCGGTACCGTCGGATGGCACCGATGCTGTTGATCGTCCACAAGCGATCACTCCGGTCGCGGCGGCGGCCGGAGCGGTACGCCGGTCAGCCGTAGGCCGTGCCGGTCAACATCGCCACCCCGGTCTCCGGGTCGACCCGCTTGGCCAGCCCCGCCGCGACCTCGGAGACCATCACCTCCAGAGTGGGCCACACCTCGCCGCGCAGCAGGTGGCCGCCGACCGTACCGCCGTCCCGGCGGCCGAGCACGGCGTGCACGTGCAACGCCGGCTCGCCGTGCAGTTCGGCGATGTCGCCGACCAGGGAGAGCACCTCGACCTGCTCCGGTACCGGTATCCGCAGGTAGTCCCGGGCCGCCCGGTCGAAGTAGCCGACCTCGGCGCCGGCGAACCCGCCCACCGCGGTCACCTGGGCCGCGCGGATGCCCCGGCGCCGGGCCACCTCGTTGACGCCTGCCACCGCCTCCTCGCCGGGCTCCATTGCGATCACCACCACCCGACGGCCGTCGGTGGCCAGTTCGACGTCACGCATCTCCCGCCTCCTCGTCTTCGTTCCCGCCCCGTCCTGCCCGCCGGACCGGGCGACATGCCTGCCGACGCCGGGCGACATGTCCGCCGACGCCGGGGGACCTGTCCGCCTGCGCCGGCGGCCGGGGTTGCCGTCTCCGGCGCCGGCTCCCGTGGGTCACCCGGGATCCGGCCGCACCCGGCCCTGGCCGAGCGTCCCGGTGGTCGGGCTGGACCGGCGCCCGATCACCGCGTCCGGCGGCGCAACCGCGCCGAATTCCCCCGTCAGGTACGGGACCGGACAGGCCGACGGGCTCGTTCCCGCGTTCGGCACCGGTGCCGCCCCGGTGCTGCCTAGGCTGGCTTCGACAGGATGGCCACGCTTCTCGTGCGGGCGAAGGGGGCTGCCGTGACGAATGTTGTCCGGCGTCCCACCCCAGCCGATCCGACACCGGGGGTGGTGACGAGCCCCAACGCCCCGAGTTCGGTGGTGCGTACCCAGCCGCCGGAGTTGGGCCCGGACGCGGTCGCGGTGGTGGAAGGCCGGTCGTTCATGGTGAGCAACGCCGCCGGGGACATACCGGTCGGCACCATCGGCGGCCTGGTGCACGACGACACCCGGCTGCTCAGCCAGTGGGAGCTGACCCTGGGTGGGGCGCCACTGCTGATCCTCAGCTCGGGGCTGGTCGACGACGACTCGGCGGCCTTCTTCCTGACCAACTCGGACCTGCCGCACGTGCCGACCAACAGTGTCGGGGTGCGCCGCCAGCGGTTTATCAGCGACGCGATGCAGGAGCGGATCGAGTTGGAGTGCTTCGCCAACGAGGTGCAGTCGGTGCAGCTCCGGCTGCGGGTCGGCACCGACTTCGCCGACCTGTTCGAGATAAAGCAACGGGTCCGGGACCGATCCGCCAGCATCACCCGGGAGCACTCGATCGACGGCTCCCGGCTCTGCTTCACCTATCGCAACGCGGACTTCACCGCGGTCACCGAGATCCAGGTGTCGCCGCCGGCGGACCGGGTGGAGGAGAACGACCTGATCTGGGACCTGCGCCTGCACCCGGGACTCAAGTGGCAGTGTGAGATCTCCGTGACACTCCCCCGCCGGCCGACCGAGCTGCCCTCCCTGCACCGCCGGTTCGGCCAGGGCTTCGACCTGGTCGGCGAGGACCCGACCGACACCTGGCGGGACGACTGCCCCACCCAGGACCTCGACTCCGACCTGCTCAACCGGGTCCTGCACAAGTCCAAGTTGGACCTGGTGGCGCTGCGGATCGAGCAGAACATCGGTGACGAGACCATCGTGCTGCCGGCCGCCGGGCTGCCCTGGTTCCTCACCGTCTTCGGCCGTGACTCACTGGTCACGGCGTACCAGTCACTGTCGTTCGGGCCACGGCTCGCCCGGGGCACCATCCGGTCCCTGGCCAACTACCAGGGCAGCAGACTGGACGACTTCCGGGACGAGGAGCCGGGCAAGATCCTGCACGAGATACGCAGCGGGGAGCTGACCCGTACCGGCGAGAAGCCGCACAACCCGTACTACGGCACCTCCGACGCGACGCAGCTCTGGCTGATCGTGCTCTCCGAGTACTGGCGCTGGACCCTGGACGAGGACTTCGTGCGGCGGTTCCGGAGCAACGTGCACGCCGCGCTGCGCTGGATCGACCACTACGGCGACCTCGACCGGGACGGCTACGTCGAGTACGCCACCCGCTCGCCGCAGGGGCTGGGCAACCACTGCTGGCGGGACTCTCCCGACGGTGTCGCCTACTCCGACGGCACCATCCCGGTGCTGCCGATCGCGACCTGCGAGATCCAGGGCTACACCTACGACGCGAAACTCCGGGTCGCCGAACTCGCCGACGGCCCGCTGGGGGATCCGGAGCTGGCCGAGCGGCTGCGCGCCGACGCGCACCGGCTCCGGGAGCAGTTCAACCGGGACTTCTGGATCGACGAGCGGGGCGGCTACTACGCGATCGGCCTGGACGGCGACAAGCGTCCGATCGACTCGATGACCTCCAACATGGGGCAACTGCTCTGGAGCGGCATCGTGCCGCCGGAGCGGGCCGAGGTGATCGCCGGACAGCTCCTCTCCGGGCACATGTTCTCCGGCTGGGGCATCCGGACCACCTCCACCGAGAACCGGTGCTACAACCCGATCGGCTACCACAGCGGTACGGTCTGGCCGCACGACAACTCGCTGATCGCGCACGGCCTGGCCCGGTACGGGTTCCGCGAGGAGGCGACCCGGGTCATCGTGGCGATGCTGGAGGCGGCCGACTACTCGGCGCACCGTTTGCCGGAGGCGTTCGCCGGCTACGACCGCTCGTACGGGCGCAAGCCGGTGCCGTACCCGACCGCCTGCACGCCGCAGGCCTGGGCCAGCGCGGCGCCGCTGTTGTTCCTCCGTACCCTGCTCGGGCTGGAGGCCCGCGACGGCCAGTTGCTGGTCGACCCGCACCTGCCGGCGGACTTCGGCCGGATCAGGTTGGGTCGGCTCCAGGCCCTCGGCAAACGCTGGGACCTGGAGGCGACCGGCGACCAGAGTTACGTACGGCTGACCCCGTGAGTGCCGCACCAGCGAAAGAGGCAGATACAGAGCGTACCTGCGGATCACCGTTTCGTGATGAGAGAGTGGCCTCATGACCGGAACGAACGCCCCGGGCAGCGGAGCCGGCCTGCTCGGCGACAAGGTCGCGCTCCTGATGGGCGCGGGTCGCGGCATCGGCGCGGCCGCCGCCCGGCTGTTCGCCCGCGAGGGTGCCGCCGTGGTGCTGGCCGCCCGGACCGAGTCCGAACTCGCCGACGTGGTCGGTGAGATCCGCGACGCCGGCGGGACCGCCGACTACGTGCTCGCCGACCTGACCGACGGGGCCAGCATCCAGGCGGCGGTGGACGGCGTGATCCGGCTGCACGCCCGGCTGGACGTCGCCTTCAACAACGGCGGCGTCTCGATCCCGCAGACCCCGATGGTGAACGCGACGGAGCAGAACTTCGACCTGGTCACCTCGGTCAACTACCGAGGGCTGTTCCTCGCGATGACGGCGGAGATCCGGGCGATCCGGGCCACCGCCGGGTCGGGGGCGATCGTCAACGTCAGCAGCGTCGGCAGCCTGCGCGGCGCACCGGGACTGGGCCCGTACGCGGCGACGAAGCGGGCCGTGAACAGCCTCACCGAGACCGCCGCCGCCGAGTACGGCCCGGAGGGGATCCGGGTGAACGCCATCGCCCCGGGCACCACCATGACCGGGGTGATCCGGCAGTGGGCCGATGACGAGCCGGCCGCCGTCGAGCGGCTCAACGCGCTCACCCCGCTGCGCCGGGCCGCCGAGCCGGACGAGATCGCCGCGGCGGCCGCCTGGCTGCTCAGCGACCGCGCCTCCTTCGTCACCGGCGTCTGCCTGCCGGTCGACGGCGGTCTCCGCGCCTGAGCCCGCACCGGGGCGACGCCGCCCGGAACGGCTCAACGCAACGGCAACACCACAGCCCAGCACAACGACAGCACCACAGCCCAGCACAACGACAGCACCACAGCCCAGCACAACGGCAACACCACAGCTCAACGCAACGGCAGCACCGAGTCGGTGAGCCGGCCGCGCGGGCGGTAGACCACGCACATCACGGTGCGGTCGCCGTCCGCCCAGGTCTGCTCGGTCGGCAGGATCGGATAGAAGTCGAGGGTGCCGCCGTCGCGGTCCGGCCAGCGCCGCTCGAAGTAGCCCCGGCAGCCCTGCCAGGCGAAGCCCGCCAGCCGGGCACGGTCCCACGGCCCGTCATCGGCACGCAGAAAGCCGTACGACTGGTTGTCGGCGCCGGACTCGCACGGTTCGTACCGGACGACCACCTCGGCGGCCTCCCGGGAGTACGCCGGGTCGGAGAAGCACTCCCCGCCCTCGATGTTCAGCACGCCACCGGTCTGCGCGGTGAGGAAGGTGTCCCCCTTGACGATCGGCGGCGAGACCGCCGGTTCGATCGCGGCGAGCGCCGCCAGGGTGGCGACGGTGGCGACCACCGCCCAGCGGCGGGACGGCAGTTTCATCGTGCTCCGTAGGTTCGGCGGTCGGGGTGGTCGGCGGGTCGGGCGGTCGGCGCGGATGCCCGGCCGCCGCGCGGGCGAGGGACTCGGTGCCGCCGGCATGGTAGGTGGGCCGGGGTGAACGGTCGGTTCCCGGGCGATGGACGAGCGGTCTCCGCACGGTGAAGCCCGGCACCGGGCACGACGTGTTGATCATGAATTAACCCGCTGGCCAGGCCCGTTCATCCGGCGGCCAGCCAACGGCCGACCGCCGGTCGTCCACCTCTGGATGAATGCGCTTGGCCACCGGCTGCGGGCCGGCGGCCGTACCCACTTTCACCCGAAAGGTGATCCCTGTAGTGAGTGACGTCAAGAGACCCTGGATTGCGGGCTCCCGGCGGGCCAGGCTTGCCGCTATCGGTGCCGCCGCCATGCTCGTCGGCGGTTTCGCAGTCAGCCCGGTAGCGTTCGGTGACGCCGCACCGGGCAAGTACCCGGCGGCCGAGATCCACCGGCCGTCCCCGATGCCCGACCGCATCATCCTCACCCCCACCACCACCCCGGCCACCACTCAGCGGGTGACCTGGCGGGCCGAGGCCACCCCCGAGTGGGCCCAGGCCGAGATCCTGGAGGCCCCGGCCGCGCTCGGCAGCGTGGCCCCCGCCGAGGGCGCTGTCTCCGTGGTCAAGGCAATGTCGACCAAGTCGGTCAACACCTCCCTCGGGTACGCCTCGACCTACCACACCGTGGAGTTCGTCGGCCTGAAGCCGGGCACCCGGTACACCTACCGGGTCGGCGACGGCACCAACTGGAGCGCCTGGACCGACTTCACCACGGCCACCACGGACGCCAAGCCGTTCTCGTTCATCTACTACGGCGACGCGCAGAACTATCTCGACTCGGCGCTGCCCCGGGTGTTCCGGCAGGCGTTCGCGGACCGCCCGCAGGCCAAGCTGATCGTCAATGCCGGTGACCTCATCGACTCCGCGAACAGCGAGGAGCAGTGGGGGCAGTGGTACCAGGCCGGCGGCTTCATCGACGGCCAGATCAACAACATCTCGATCCCCGGTAACCACGAGTACAGCGGCGGCACGCTGTCGCAGTTCTGGACGCCGCAGTTCCCGTACCCGGACAACGGGCCGGCGGGCTGGCCGGCGGAGTTGGCCAAGACGGCCTATACCGTCGACTACCAGGGTGTCCGGTTCATCGGCCTGAACACCAACGTGCAGGGCATCCCGGACGTGATGGCCGCGCAGACCGCGTGGCTGGAGGGGCTGCTCAAGAACAACCCGAACAAGTGGACCGTGGTGACCTTCCACCACCCGGTCTACTCGACGGCCGAGGGCCGGAACAACCCGGTGGTCCGGGCGCAGTGGGGCCCGCTGTTCGAGAAGTACGGGGTCGATCTGGTGCTCCAGGGCCACGACCACACGTACGGCCGGGGCAGCGTGGCCTCGTCCCGCCAGTCGGTGACCGTGCACGACAGCACCGTCTACGCGGTGTCGGTCTCCGGCGGCAAGATGTACGACGTCGACGGCTCGGTCTGGACCGACAACAACGCCGACATCATGAGCAAGGCCGAGGACAAGCAGCTCTACCAGCTCATCGACGTCACCGGCGACAGCATCCGCTACGAGGCCCGGTACGCCAACGGCCAGCACCACGACGGTGTCGTGATCCGGAAGAACGCGGCCGGCGAGCGCACCGTCAACGAGCTGCGTACCCCGGAGAACACCGTCGGCGAGCAGGCAAAGGTCAACAAGACCATCGTCGAGGCCAAGGGCAAGGTCCGGGTCAACGCCTACGGCTACGACCCGGGCGAGGAGGTCACCGTCTACCTGCGCAGCACGAAGGACGGCGCGGGCAAGAAGGGCGTCTTCATCGGCTACAAGAAGGCCGACGAACTGGGCCGGCTCGTGTACAGCTTCGCGCTGCCGCCGTCGGCGAAGAAGAACACCACCCACGTGGTCTACCTGGACAGCGAGAACCAGCAGATCACCAGTCCGGTCATCACCGTGACGAAGTAGTTCCCGCCGCCCCGGACCATCGCCACCGTGCGGTGGTCCGGGGCCGGTTCGTACGTCAGGAGACCTCTTGATCGCCCGCATCCCGTCGCCGGTCGTCGCGCTCGGCCTGGCCTGCCTGGCCGTGCTGTCCGCGCTCGCGGTCCCGGCGACCCCGGCCGCCGCGCACCCGTTCGGCCCGCCCTCCACCGCGCGGATCAGCGTGCACGGCTCCCGGGTCGACCTCGCCTGGCTCGCCGCCGAGGACGACTGGGTGGCGCTCGGCCAGTCGCTCGGCGCCTTCGAGGACCCGCGTCTCGGCGCGGTCGCGACGAATCTGACCGGGGAGCAGAAACTCCAGCGCTCGCCCCGGGTACACGACTACCTGCTGGAGCGGATCTCGGTGCGGCAGGACGGGAGCCCGTGCCCGGGCCGGCTCGACACTCTGGACCGGCTGCTCGACGAGGGCGCCCGGCTCACCTTCGACTGCCCGGCCGAGGTGGTCGACCTCGACGTCACCGTCGGCGCGCTGACCGACCTCAACGAGGCCTACCGGACGATGCTGACCAGCCAGACCCCGGCCGCGCCGGACCGGGCGCTCTTCACCGCCGCCGAGCAGACCCACCGGGTACGCTTCGCGCCCGGCGCGGGCGGCCTGCCGGCCAGCACCGTACGCACCCTGGCCGGCGTCGGCGCCGCCCTGCTCGTCGGGGTCGTCGCGCTGGTGGCGGTACGGCTGCGCCGACGCGCCCGGGGCCGGTCGTGACCGGGTTCGAGGGCCGGTTGGTCGCCCTCTTCGACGGCCGGGGAGTCTTCTGGCTCGCCCTCGTGGTGGCGCTCGGGGTCGGTGCCGCGCACGCGGTCGCCCCGGGCCACGGCAAGAGCGTGACGGCGGCGTACCTGGTCGGCACCCGGGGCCGCTACCGGGACGCAGTCCGGCTCGGCGTGATCGTGGCGGCGATGCACACTTTCTCCGTCCTGGTGCTGGCGCTCGCCTGGGTCGGACTCAGCGGCGCCGCGAGCCTGGGCACCAAGACGCTGACAGCCTGGATGCAGGTGGCGGCCGGGTTGCTGGTGATCGGCGTCGGCGCACACCTGAGCTGGCGCCACCTGCGCGGCCATGGATCGCACGACCACGACCACGACCACGGCCACGGCCACGGCCACGGGCACGAACACGACCACGACCACGGGCACGGGCACGGGCACGGGCACGGGCACAGCCACGTCCTCGTCGGGCACAGGGCCGTTCCGGTAGCCGACCATGCTCACGGACACGACCACGGGGACACGCTCCCGCGCCAGCACGACTACGGGAACACGCACCCCAGCCACCACGGGCACGGGGACGAAGGCGGGCACGAGGACGGGCACGGGCACGGCGGTGCGCCTGGGCACGGGCATCGGCACGGCGTACCGGCGCCGACCGATCCGTGGTCCCGGCGCGGGTTGACCGTACTGGCCCTCTCCGGCGGACTGTTGCCCTCGCCGTCCGCGTTCCTGGTGCTGGTCAGCGGCCTGCTGACCGGACGGGCCCTCGACGCGCTGGTCCTGGTGCTCGCCTTCGGCATCGGGATGGCCGGCACGCTGACCGGGGTCGGCGTGATCACGATCCGCGGCTTCGCGCTGTTGACCGGGACGGCCCGGCGCTGGCCTCTGGCGGCGACCGCGACGGCCTGGCTGCCAGCGGTCGCCGGGATCGCGGTCAGTCTCGGCGGCTGCCTCTACCTGGTCGCGGCAATCTCGGTGCTGACCGGCTGAGCTGAGTAGTTGGGTCGTTGACGTAGACGCTGCGGCAGCTCACCCGGCCGTGTGCGCGAGGATGGCGGCGGCCAACTCCTCGTGCCGGGCACCGCCGGGCAGTGGGGCGGGCAGCGGTTCGCCTCCGGCGAGCTGCGCGGACGTCAGGCGGGCGGCGATCTCACTCCGGGCGAGCGGGTTCGCGTGGGTCAGCGTGACGATCTCCCGCGCCACCTGGGCAGGCAGCAGACCGTAGCGGGACTCCAGCAGCTCGGCCGCTGCGGACTCGGGCAGCCCGCGCACGTCCACTGTCAGCGGACGCCCTTGACCGGAACGTCCCCGCGCACGGCGAACAACATCGCGATCGGTTCCGTCCCCAGCCGCCTCGCGGCGAACAGCAGCCGTCGGCCGAGAAACGATCGACCCACTGCAAGTCGTCGACCACGCAGATCAGCCCGTCCGGCGCGGCGGCCTCGGCCAGCAGCGAATGCACGCCCGCGCCAAGTAGGAACCGATCCCCGACACTTCCTGCGGCAAGCCCAGGGCCGCGCTCACAGCGTCGCCCTGCGGTTCCGGGAGCGCGTCCGGTCACCGGCCACAGCATCCGGTGCACGCCGCGAACGCGAGGTCGGACTCCGGCTCGACGCCGGTGGTCCGTAACACGCGCATCGTGGCGCCTCGCGCGGCCGCCGGGTCGAGCAGGGCGGTCTTGCCCACGCCTGCCTCGCCCCGCAACACCACCGCGCCGCCGGAGCCATCGCGAGCCCGCACGATCACCTCGTCGAGCCCGCTGATTTCCGCAGATCTCCCGTGAAGCACGAACACCTACTGTAGGCAGTTCGGTCACGCTGGGGCGCCCTCGTGGTGCAGGCGCCCCAACGGGCCGTACGGAGGTTTACGAGTCGCCGGAGGGGCCGACGATCGAGGTCCCGGTGCGGACCGGGACGCCGGGGTTGGGGGTGCCGTCGGAGTTCCAGCCGATCTTCTGCGCCCGCGTGGTGCGGGTGGTGCCGCAGCCCTGGCTGGCGGACGAGTTGGCGTGGTAGACGATCCACGTCTCCGCGCCGTCCGGTGACCTGACGAAGGAGGCGTGGCCCGGGCCGTAGACGCCGTTCGCGTCACTGCGCTGGAAGATGGGCGTCGACCTCTTCGTCCACGAGCTGGCCGACATCGGGTCGCCACCGGTCCAGGTCAGCGTGCCGAGCTTGTAGTCAGGCGTGTTGCAGGAACTCGCCGAGTACGTCAGGAACGTCCTCCCGCCGTTGTACACGGCGTACGGCCCCTCGTTGACCGCACCGCCCTGCCGCTCCCAGGACAGCGTCGGGGACGAGATCCGTACGCCGTTGCGCGAGACCTGGGTCGGCGACGACATCGGGGCGATGAACAGCCCCTGTTCCCCACCCCGGAACGCGGAGTAGACGAAGTGGTTCACCCAGCCGTTGAACCGGACCACACTGCCGTCGATCGCCCACCCGTTGTTGGGCTCCAGGTTGAGGATGCCCCGGTAGGTGTACGGCCCGAGCGGATCGGTGCCGTTGCTCTCGAGCACGCCGGTCCGGCGCTCACCCTGGCCCGGGGAGGCCTCCGCCGAGAAGTAGATGTACCACCGGTTGTTGATCCACTGGATGTCCGGTGCCCACATCGTGCAGCAGCCGGGCCCGGGGGCGAGGGTGAACACCGTCCGCTCCGCCGCGTTCTTCAGGCCGGCCATGGTCGACGACGTGCGCATGACGATTCTCGAGGACCACGTCGTGGCCACGTAGTACCAGTTGCCGTTGGTGTACACGATCGACGGGTCCGCGCTGTTGGGCGTGCCGACGAGGGCGTTGGTGAACGACGGCCCGGGTGCTGCGATCGCCGGGGAGGCGGGGATGGTTGTTCCCAGGGCCGACACGAGCACGGCGACGACGGCGGTGGTCAGCAGTCGTCGCGCCGCCTTCGCTCTGTGAATCGTGATCATCGCGGTTCCTTCCTTGGGGTCTGCGTCCGGGGGATGAGTGGGCTGCCGCCTGAGACCGACCCTGCACGCACTGTTGACGAGGCGGCGATATCGATGTTGCTGCTTCCCGCACCAACCAACTGTGAGCGCTAACATCGGCACCTGTCAAGGTCTCGGCGTCGCGCCGATCGGTCGTCCTGCGGTCCCAAGCAGGGAGAAGCTGCGGCAACGACATCGGGGACACCCGGGGCGTCGCTATCACTGCCGGTGCGCGTTTGTTATCGCTCACATGAACCGGGCGGCCCGCTAATCCGACGCGGTGTGCTGACCGGTCCGCTCGGGCGGCATGTCACCCGACAGGCGACTCGGCCTGATTCGGGGTCGACGGCGCCGCCCGCCGACCTACGCTGCCGGACGGGGCAGTTCGTACGGGGGGAAGCGCCGATGGCGGAGACACAGCGGGTGGCTGTACTCGGGCTGGGCGGCATGGGTCAGCCGATGGCGGCCAATCTTGTCCGGGCCGGCCTGCCGACCGTGGTCTGGAACCGCCGGCCGGGGCCCGCCCGGCAACTCGGCGCACAGGGGGCCGAGGTCGCCGACAGCCCGGCCGACGCGGTACGCCGGGCCGACGTGGTGATCACTATGGTGACGAACGGGGACGCGATCCGGGCCATCGCGCTCGACCAGGGCATGCTGGCCGCGATGGCCGAGGGCGCGATCTGGGCGCAGATGAGCACCATCGGGGTCTCCGACACCGAGCGGATCGCCGGGATGGTCCGCGAGCAGCGTCCGGACGTGGTCCTGCTGGACGCGCCGGTGGCGGGCAGCCGTGGCCCGGCGGAACGGCGTCAACTGGTGGTGCTCGCTTCCGGCCCGGAGCAGGCCCGGGGGCGGATCGCCCCGGTCTTCGACGCGCTCGGGCAGCGGACCGTCTGGGCCGGTCCGGTCGGCGCCGGTTCCCGGCTCAAGCTGGTCAACAACATGCTGCTCGCCTTCCTGGCCGAGGGGATCGCCGAAGCGATGGCGCTCGGGCACTCCCTCGGCCTGGACCGGGCGGCGGTGCTCGGCGCGTTGCAGGGCAGTCCGCTGGTCTCCCCATGGGCGGCCGAGAAGCTGGAGCGGATCGGCCGGGACGAGTACTCGGCACAGTATCCGCTCTCCCTCGGGCTCAAGGACGTCAACCTGGCACTGTACGAGGTCGACATCGACCGGTTCCCGGTGGCCAACAGCCTCGCCGCGCAGTGGCAGCGGGCCGTCGAGCACGGGCTCGGCGACGAGGACATCACCGTACTGGCCCGGGCGCTCCAGCACTGAGCGACCCGCCAGGCCCCAGAACCGGGCGACCTCGGCGGCGCGGGCCCGGCCGACGGCCCGGCCGGCACGCGCGGCGGGACCCCGGGTCGCCGGGGACAGCGAACTGCCCCCGAACGCCGCGACCGATGCCTCGTCGGCGCGCACCACCAGCACCTCGGCCGGAGGCAGCGGAGAATGCATCCGGCACCATCAGCGGGTTACCCACGTGATGCCGACACTGCCAGCGACTCGGGAGGACCTGCCTCGGCCCGCGGGCATGGATCGCCCATCCGGGACACTGGCCGGGATCGGCCGGGTGACCAGCCTCGACGACGTGCTGCTGAAGGCCGCCGGGGCGGGGCTGGTCGCACTGTCCAACAGGAGTTTCGACGGCATCGACTCACGTCTTGACGCTCATCGGGGTCGACTCTAGGTTTACCCGGATGTAACAGCCGACTTCCGGAACTGTCGCGATCCATCGTGTTCACGCGTCGCATCCGGCGGGACTGAATGGGGTGGGCCGGCTTGTCGTGGTGGGACCGGGTACGGCGAGATCGCATACTGCTGCTCGCCACCCTTCCCGGCGTCGCACTCCTCCTGACGTTCCACTATCTACCGTGGCTCGGCAACGTCATCGCGTTCAAGGACTACCAGCCGTACGTCGGGATTCTCGACAGCCCGTGGCGCGGGCTGGCGAACTTCCGGATCATCGTCAGCGGCGACCCGGCGTTCCTGAACGCGCTGACCAACACCCTGATCATCACCCTGCTCCAGGTGCTGGTCGTCTTTCCGGCCCCGATCGCCCTCGCGCTGCTGCTGGACAGCCTGATGTCGCAGCGGCTCAAGCGGACCGTGCAGAGCATCCTCTATCTGCCGCACTTCCTCTCCTGGGTGATCGTGGTCGCCATCTTCATGCAGTTGCTCGGCGACGGCGGGCTGCTCAACAACTTCCTCCGAGACCACGACCTCGGCACGGTCAGCATCGTCAACAATCCTGACGCATTCTTTGCCCTGGTCACCGGCCAGGTGCTCTGGAAGGACGCCGGCTGGGCAACGATCCTCTTCCTGGCCGCGCTCTCTCGGATCGACGGCACGCTCTACGAGGCGTCCGCGGTGGACGGTGCCAGCCGCTGGCGGCAACTGTGGCACATCACCCTGCCCGGGCTGCGCGGTCTGATCGTGCTGCTGCTGATCCTGCGGCTCGGTGACGCGCTGACCGTCGGCTTCGAGCAGATCGTGCTCCAGCAGCCGGCGGTCGGGGCGGACGCCAGCGAAGTGCTCGACACGTACGTCTACAACAACGGCATCCTCGCCGGTGACTGGGGGGTCAGCGCCGCCGTCGGGCTGGTCAAGGGCCTGGTCGGGCTGCTCCTGGTGCTCGGCGCCAACCGGCTCGCGCACCGCTTCGGAGAGCAGGGGGTCTACCAGCGATGAGCAACCGGCCGACCATCGCGGGTGTCACGGTCGCGTCGAGGCCGGTGCGTGTGCTGAAGGGCGTGATCCTGGCGGTCTGCTGCGCGGCGGTGGTCGTACCCTTCCTCGGGATCGTCTCCACCAGCCTCGCGACGCACGAGCAGATCACCCGGGACGGCGGCTTCGTGCTCGTCCCCGACGAGGTCAGCTTCGCCGCGTACGCCGCGATCCTCTCCGGTGGCGTGGTGACCCGGGCGACCCTGGTCAGCCTCTTCGTCACCGTCGCCGGCACGGCGTTGAGCATGGCCACCACCATCCTGCTGGCGTACGGGCTGAGCCGCCCCCGGTCGGTGGCGCACCGGCCGCTGCTGATGATCGTGCTCTTCGCCCTGCTCTTCGCCCCCGGCATCATCCCGAGTTACCTGGTGGTGAAGAGCCTCGGGCTGCTGGACAGCTACTGGGCGCTGATCCTGCCGGTCGCGGTCAACGCGTTCAACGTGATCATCCTGCGGGCGTTCTTCATGGAACTGCCCCGGGAGGTGGTCGACAGCGCCCGGATCGACGGCGCCGGCGACCTCGCCATCCTGTTCCGGATCGTCCTGCCGCTGAGCAAGGCCGTACTCGCGGTCATCGGACTGTTCTACGCCGTGGCGTACTGGAACGCGTTCTTCAGCGCCCTGCTCTATCTGAACGACACCGCGAAGTGGCCGTTGCAACTCGTGCTCCGGACCTACGTGGTCAACCAGACCCAGCTCGGCGTCGACCAGCTCGGCTCGGCCGGCGCGGCACTGCCGCCCCAGGAGGCGATTCAGATGGCCATCCTGGTGCTCTCCGTCGTCCCTGTCCTCGTCGTCTATCCCTTCGTGCAGCGGCACTTCACCAAGGGTGTGCTGATCGGCGCGGTCAAGGGCTGAAAACCGCTCCTCCTCCCCCGATTCCCCCAGGCGTTACGCCAAGGAGCAAACGATGACCAGTGAACCGGCGATCGGCCGCCGACAATTCCTGACCGGTGCGCTCGGCACCGCCGCCATGCTCGCCACCCCGGGACTGCTCGCCGGCTGCGGCGACGGCGACACCCCCACCGGCGGCGACCGCAACAGGGCCAGCGGGTCGGCCAGGCTGCCGAACTACACGCCGTACACCGGGGTCACCCCGGACCTGAAGGGCAACCGGCAGGGCCTGCTGGACGCCTTCCTGAAATATCCGGAGCCGCCGGTGAAGGCCACCGACGGCCCACCCGGCGACGGCGGCGAACTCTCCGCCTTTGTCCTCACCAACTCGCCGGTGCCGCCCGCGGTCGGGCAGAACCCGTTCTGGCAGGAGATGAACCGGCGGCTCGGCGTCGACCTGCGGCTGACCATCGTGCCCAACGCCGACATGCCGACAAAGTTCGCCACCCTGGTCGCCGGGGACGACCTGCCGGACGTCATCGTGCCGGCGCTGTACACCCCGAACGGCCTGCCCGCCGGTACGGCGAACCTGCCGGCCTGGCTCGCCGCCAAGTGCCAGGACCTCACCGCGTATCTGAGCGGCGACGCGGTGCAGGAGTATCCGTTCCTGGCGAACCTGCCCACCGACGCCTGGCGGGACTGCCGCTACAACGGCGGCATCTACGGCCTGCCGGTGCCCCGCGGCATCGGTGGCACCATGATGATGCGCCGGGACGACCTGTTCAAGCAGCTCGACGCCAACCTCCAGCCGGGCAGCTTCGCCGAGTTCCGGGACGTCTGCCGCAAGGTCACCGATGCCCGGGCGAACCGCTGGGCGCTGGCCCAGGCTCCGCTCGACTTCGTCCGGCAGATGCTCGGCAACCCGTGGCGGTGGAGGCTGGAGGGCGGCAAGCTGGTCAGCGCGTACGAGAGCGAGGAGTTCACCCAGGCACTCGCCGACACCGCCCGGCTGGTCAAGGACGGCGTGGTGCATCCGGACAGCTTCACCAACAACGCGCCGACGAAGAAGTGGTTCAACGCGGGCAGCGCGTTGATGATCACGGACCGGTACACCGCCTGGCCGCAGTTCTTCGCGGAGAACATCGCCGGGCCCGACTTCGAGATCGGCGGCATGCGCCCGCCCCTGCACGGCGGCGGCGGCTTCGCGGCCACCTGGCAGGCCCAGGCAACCAACAACTTCACCGCGTTCAAGAAGGCCGACGAAGGTCGGATCCGGGCGCTGTTGAAGGTCTGCAACTGGCTGGCCGCGCCGTTCGGCACCGAGGAGTGGCTGCTGCGCCGGTACGGCGTCGCCGGGGTGCACTACCGGATGGAGGGCGGTGGGCCGGAGCTGACCCAGGCCGGGGTGAGCCAGACGGTACTCGGGATCCGCTACATCGTGGACGCCCCCGACGTGATCTTCGTACCCGGCGAGGCCGAGGCGACCCGCAAGTCGTACGAGTACCAGAAGTCGATCATCCCGACCGCGGTGAAGGATCCGACCCTCGGGCTCTTCTCCGACACCTGGTCGCGGCGGTCCGGGCAGCTCGGCACGATCGTCAACGACGCCCAGATGGACATCCTCAGTGGGCGCAAGCCGGTCTCGGCCTGGGGCGACATCCTCAAGCAGTGGCGTAGCACCGGCGGCGACAAGGTGCGGGGCGAGTTCGAGGAGGCGATCGCGAACAGCAGCGACTAGGCCGGGTCGGCGCGGGGTCAGGGGTCGGCGGGGCGGTTGTGCAGGGCCCGCCGGACGAGTACCGGAAGCAGCGATGCGGCGAGCAGGAAGATCGCGGCGACGAGCAGCCAGCCGACGGGGCCGTACCTGCCGACGGCGACGGTGAACAGGGCGGGTCCGAAGATCTGCACCGTTGCCGTCGCCGCCTCGGCCAACCCCTGGTACGCGCCCAGCGCCCGTTCCCGGGCCAGGCCCAGCGACAGCGCCCAGCTCGACGCGACGTACCCGAGTTCACCGGCGAGGTGTGCCAGGGCCGCGGTCACCACGACGGTGACCGCGACCGCGCCGGCCCCACCCGCCGTGGTGGCCAGCAGCAGGCAGCTCGCCGCCAGCGCGACGCCCGAGCAGACGGCCGTCCGGGCGGCCGACGCCGGTGTGCGGGCGAGCCGGGTGGCGGGTACCTGTCCGGCGGCGATGCCGACCGAGCTGATCACGACCACGATGCCGCTGAGCACGAGCGGCAGCCGGGTCGACTCCGCGATCCAGAGCGGCAGGCCGGTGGAGAGCATCGCCCAGCAGAGCGAGAAGAGTGCGACGACGGCGGTGACGCCGACGTACGGCAGGTCGCCGAGGGCGGCCCGGACGTTCGCCCGGACCGGCCGGGTCGGGCCGCCGACCCGGCGGCCGGGCACGGTCGCGGTGATGGCCGCGAAGACCGCGAAGGTGAGCGCGTTGGCGGCGACTGCGACGGTGTAGCCGGCGGGTCGGTCCACGGCGAGTACGGCTGCGCCGAGGGCCGCACCGGCGGCGTAGCCGACGTGCTGGGCGACCCGTTGCCGGGCCAGTTCCCGCACGCGCGCCCGGTTGTCGCTGACCAGCGCCGCCACCAGGGCGGTACGAACCGCGCTGCCACCGTTGGCCAGCGCGACGAAGGCGACCGTGACGACGAGGAAGCTCCAGACGCCGTCCACCAGGAGATAACAGGCCATGCCGCCGGTCCGGACGACGGCGATCGCGACCAGCACCCGCTGGCCGCCGCCACCTCGCTGGCCCGGGAACTCGCCGACCCGATCCGGCTTACCACCCTGCAGTTGCTGGCCGTCGAAGGGCCGCACACCATGACCCAGCTCGCCGAGGCACTGCGGGTCAGCCCGCCACGGCTGGGCAACCACCTGGCCCGGCTGCGCGCCCGGGGACTGGTCACCGTGCAGCAGCGCGGACGGCACGTCGTCTACCGGCTGGCCAGCCCGGACACCATCGAGCCGGTCAGTGGGGCTCGACCAGTCGACGGACGGCGTCGACCACGGTTGCCCGGCGGTGGTCACGGTCGGCGCCGGACAACTCGGCGGTCTCGATCGACAGCGTCGACCACATGGTCGCCAGGGTGAGGACCAGCGCGACCACCTGCTCGGGATCGAACCGGTCCGAGACGATGCCGTCGCGCTGGGCGGCCCGGATGGCTTCTGCCTTGGCCTTGCCGGCCTCGGTGATGGCCGGGATGGACCGCCCGGCACCGGCCCGTTCGAGCCGGTACCAGGTGGCGATCCGGGCCACGTCCGGATGCGCCTCGGTGGCGTCGAAGAGCCGGCCGGCATAGCCGGGCAGGTCCTCCGGGGTGATCGGGATCTCGGTGACCGCCTGCCCCACGATCGCGTCGAAGACCGCGTCGAACAGGTCGTCCTTGCTGCCGAAGTAGGTGTAGACGAGGCCGGCGCTGCACCCCGCGCGACCGGCGATCCGGTCGATCCGGGCCCCGGCGAGACCGTGCGCGGCGAACTCGGCCAGCGCGGCCTCGACAAGCTGCCGCCGCTTGGCCTCGGGTTCGCGGGTCCGCACCATGATCTGAACCTTATTGGGTGAACGTTCATTTGACAACTTCCGGCATACGCTGCTTCACTTGATCGCTATTGAATGAACATTCAATTGGGAGGTCGGGCGATGCGCGGGACGGCGGGTTGGACCCTGGCGGAGATGCCGGGGCAGACAGGCAGGACGGCCCTGGTGACGGGGGCGAACAGCGGAGTCGGCTACGAGACCAGCCGGGCGCTGGCCAGGGTCGGAGCCACCGTGATCATGGGCGGCCGGGACGAGAGCCGGCTGGCCGAGGCCGCCACGGCGATCCGGGCCGAGACACCCGGCGCCCGCCTCGAGGTCCGCCGACTGGACCTGGCGGACCTCGACTCCGTCCGCGCGGCGGCAGCTGGCGTACTGGCCGAGGGCCGTCCACTGGACCTGCTGTTCAACAACGCGGGGGTGATGGCCGTGCCGCAGCGGCGTACCACCCGGGACGGGTTCGAGCTGACCTTCGGCACCAACCACCTCGGGCACTTCGCCCTCACCGGCCACCTGCTGCCCGCGCTGCTCTCGGCGGGTGCCGCCCGGGTGGTCACAGTGAGCGCGATCGCCTCCCGCTGGCCGGCCGGCGGTCTGGCGGACGTCAACAGCGAGCAGGCGTACCGGCCGATGCAGGCGTACGCGGTGTCGAAGTTCGCCAACGTCGTCTTCACCCAGGAACTCGCCCGGCGGGCGGCCGGCACCGGTCTGGTGGCGGTCGCCGCACATCCCGGGGTGAGCCAGACCAACATCACCCGGGAGGTGCCGCGAGTCCTGGCCGCCGTCAACCAGCTACTCCGACCCTTCCTCTTCCAGAGCACCGACCGGGCCGCCCTGCCGTCGCTCTACGCGGCCACGCATCCGGACCTCGGCGGTGGTGAGTTCGTCGGGCCGACCGGGCTCGGCGAGGGACGCGGCGCGCCCGGTCCGGTGCGACTGCCCCGGCAGGCCGACGACCCGGAGGTCGGCCGTCGGCTGTGGGAGCTTTCCGAGCGGCTGACCGGCGTCGACTACGCCTTCCCCAGCACCCGCCCGGCGGCGTGACCGGAGAGCATCAGGAACGTCCCGACCGAGGCGTCCCGGGCGCCCGGGTCGTGCCGATCTCACCCGTTCCCCGGGCCGCCGAGCCGAGCTGTCTTCGGACATCTGCCGGAACCCTGCACCGCCGCGGCGGTACGTGCGTAGGGAGTTCCCGGGACGCCCTTGCGACAGCACCGTCCGGCGGCAAAAGTGAGGTCCAGTAGGCGAACCCGCCGGCCGTACGGCCGCACCGGCGAAAGGGCCAGGCATGTCCGAGCGTGTTCCCGCCACCAGTAGTCACGACCTGCCGGTGCCCCCGGCGCTCGCGGAGTTCATGCTCGGCGGCTGGGCGCCGACCGAGGGGCCGGTCCGGACGGCTGCCGGGGCGGCCGGCTGGGCGGCGAAACGGCGGGCCCGGCTGACCGGGATGTTCCCCGGCGAGCACCTGGTGATCCCGGCGGGCGGACCACCGGTACGCAGCAACGACCAGTACTTCCGGTTCCGGCCCGGCTCGGACTACACCTGGCTGACCGGGGACGGGGACCGGGGCGGCGTGCTGGTGCTGGATCCGGCGGGCGAGGCGACGCTCTACACCGACGAGCCGCCCCGGCCGGGCACGGCCGCGTACTGGACCGACCGCAACGCCGGGATCGTCTGGAACGGTCCCCGGGCCGACCTGGCCACCCTGGGCGAGGCGCTGGAGATCCGCTGCCGCCCGATCGGCGAGCTGGCCACGGTACTCGGCTCGGCCGGCCGGACCCGGCTACTGCGTATGGTCGATCCGGCCGTGGACGCCCTGGTACCGGTGACGGATCCGGTCGCCGACGCCGATCTCGCGGTGGCCCTGGCCGACCTACGGCTGGTCAAGGACGAGTGGGAGGTCGGGCAGCTCCAGTACGCCGTCGACGTCACCGTACGCGGGTTCGAGGACGTGGTCAGGGCGATGCCGGCGGCGCTGGCCGGCGGCGGTGAACGGTGGCTGGAGGGCACCTTCGCCCGCAGGGCCCGGTCCGACGGCGAGGAGGTCGGCTACCAGCCGATCGTGGCGGCCGGTTCGCACGCGGCGGTGCTGCACTGGAACCGCAACACCGGCCCGGTACGCCCCGGCCAGTTGCTGCTACTGGACGCCGGGGTCGAGGTCGGCACCCGGTACACCGCGGACATCACCCGGGTGCTTCCGGTCGACGGCCGGTTCAGCCCGCTCCAGCGGGACGTCTACGAGCTGGTCCGCCGGGCGAACGACGCGGCGATCCGGCAGCTCCGGCCCGGGGCGATGTTCCGGGACTACCACTGGGCGGCGATGGCGGTCTTCGCCGCCGGTCTGGTCGACCTGGGTCTGCTGCGCTGCTCCGTGGACGAGGCGCTGGATCCGCAGCGGCAGCTCTACCGCCGCTGGACGCTCTGCGGCTCCGGGCACATGCTCGGGCTGGACGTGCACGACTGCTCCCGGGCCACCACCGCCCGGTACGTCGAGGGCGAGTTGCAGGCCGGCATGGTGCTGACCGTCGAGCCGGGACTGTACTTCCAGCCGAACGACGAGCTGGTGCCGGCCGAGTTGCGCGGGCTGGGGATGCGGATCGAGGAGGATCTGCTGGTCACCGAGGACGGCAGCCAGAACCTGTCGGCCGCGCTGCCGCGTACCGCCGACGACGTCGAGAGCTGGATGTCCGGGCTGACCGGCTGAGCCGGAAATTGCCCGGCCGAATTGCAGCGCAAGCGGCCGAACACCACTGAAACATGTCATCAGCAAACCCGAAATCTTTCGGGGCCGCCCACCAAACGTGACCCACCGTCTATCGGCGGCTTCGCTCGGTACGCGCATTCGTCCGCGCCCCGCATCGCGCGCTCTTGACCCTGCATCGATACGTGTTTAGATTTCCTTTCCGGAACACTTCCGAAAAGTTTCGCACGTACGTTGTCCGGTCATGCCCACCCCCCTTACGGTCCGGAGCGCGGAATGAGCAGGTCCACCACCCCCGCCGGCCCGCCGGCACCCGTCCCCCGCCGACACACCCGCCCGACGGCCTGGCGAATGCTGTTGTCACTGACCCTCGCCGTCACGGCCACCCCCGCCCTCGCCTCCTCCGCCACCGCCTCCGGCGGGCGCGGCGCCGAGGCCGGGCGCGACCCCGCCGGCTTCATCTCCACCCGGGCCAAGCCGGGCAGCCTGCCCCTGGTCGAGCGTGGTCGGGCCGCGACGCTGGTGGTCAGCGCCGGCGACCATCCCGGCGTGGTCCGGGCCGTCGGTGACCTGCGGGACGACGTCGAGCGGGTCACCGGGGTACGCCCGGCGGTCGCCACCGACCAGGTGCCGGCGCAGGGCGAGGTCGTGCTCGTCGGCACCATCGGGAAGAGCCCGCTGATCGACCGGCTGATCGCCGCCCGCAAGCTCGACGTACGCGGCATCGCCGGCAGGTGGGAGACCTCGCTCCAGCAGATCGTGGCCAACCCGCTGCCCGGGGTCCGCCGCGCCTTCGTGATCGCCGGTAGCGACCAGCGCGGCACCGTCTTCGGGGCGTACGAGGTGTCGAAGCAGATCGGCGTCTCGCCCTGGTACTGGTGGGACGACGTGCCGGCCCGGCACAGTGCCGAGCTGCACGTGCTGCCCGGCCGGCACAGCCAGGGCACCCCGGCGGT
Organism: Plantactinospora sp. KLBMP9567; assembly: GCF_033446045.1. NCBI lineage: Bacteria > Bacillati > Actinomycetota > Actinomycetes > Micromonosporales > Micromonosporaceae > Plantactinospora > Plantactinospora sp. KLBMP9567. The sequence continues at coordinate 37,758 of NZ_JAWQRR010000020.1, forward strand.
GAAGTACCGGGGCTTCTTCATCAACGACGAGAACCCGGCGCTGGGCACCTGGGCTCCGAACTTCTTCGGCCCCGGCCTGGCCCCCGGCTACCAGGGCGGCTTCAACCGGCACTTCTACGCCAAGGTCTTCGAGACCATGCTCCGACTCAAGGCGAACTACCTCTGGCCGGCGGTCTGGGGCCGCGCCTTCGCCGAGGACGACCCGGCCAATCACGCCACCGCCAAGGAGTACGGCGTGGTGATGGGCACCTCGCACGAGGCGCCGATGATGCGCGGCATCGAGGAATGGAACCGGCACGACGACGGCGGCACCGACCCGTACGGCGGGAACGGCGAGTGGAGCTTCCGGCGCAACTCCGCCGCGCTGAAGGAGTACTGGCGGGACGGCATCGAGCGGATGGAGGAGCAGGACTTCGAGGGCGTGGTCACCCTCGGCATGCGCGGCAACGGCGACGTCAGCCTGCCCGACGGCGACGGCATCGAGCTGATGGAGAGCATCATCGCCGCCCAGCGGCAGATCCTCGCCGAGTCCAGCGACCGCGAACTGCCCGACATCCCGCAGGTCTTCACGCTCTACAAGGAGGTCCAGCGCTACTGGGACCGGGGCATGCGCCCGCCGGACGACGTCACCGTGGTCTTCTGCGACGACAACTGGGGCAACATGCGGAAGCTGCCGGACCAGAGCCTGCCGGCCCGCCCGGGCGGCTACGGCATGTACTACCACTTCGACTACGTCGGCGGCGGCCGCAACTACAAGTGGGTCGACACCATCAATCTGGCCAGCACCTGGGAGCAGCTCCACCTGACCTACCGCTACGGGGTGGACCGGCTCTGGGTGGTCAACGTCGGCGACATGAAGAACGAGGAGCTGCCGCTGCAACTCTTCCTCGACTACGCCTGGGATCCGGACAGCCTCCCGATCGAGAAGCTCGACGACTGGCAGCGGAAGTACGCGGCGCAGAACTTCCCCGACCGGTACGCCGGGGAGATCGGCGAGATCCTGCACGAGTACGGCCAGCTCCAGGCGCGGCGGAAGCCGGAGCTGTTGAACCGCCGGATCACCCTGGACCCGGCGAAGGACCCGGCCACCGACTCCTCGGCGGTGGTCTACACCGACACCAACCCGTACAGCCTGACCGCCTACCAGGAGATGCGCCGGGTGGTGCGGGAGTGGGCGGAGCTGGCCGAGCGGGCCGAACGGATCCGGGCGAGGCTGCCGGACGGCTACGACGACGCCTACTACCAGCTCGTCTACTACCAGGTGGCGGCGTCGGCGAACCTCTACGCGCTGCGCGAGGCGCAGTTCACCAACCTGCTCTACGCCGCGCAGGGCCGGGCCGCCACCAACGCGATGGCCGACCTCGCCCAGCGACACTTCGACACCGACCAGGCGATGTCCGACTACTACCACAACACCCTGGCCGGCGGGAAGTGGCAGGGCTTCCAGACCCAGCCCAAGATCGGGTACGGCGACGTCGAGCGCTACGGCCCGAACGCGCCCTGGCAGCAGCCGGAGCTGAACCACCAGGCTCTGCCGGACGCGTTCTATCCGCATCTGCGCCGCATCGAGGTCCCGGCCGTCGCCGAACTGGGCGTCGCGATCGACGGCTCGGAGAAGTACTGGCCGGCCGAGCCCGGGCCGGCGGTACTGCCGACGTTCAGCCCGTACCAGAGCCAGCCGGGACAGTACATCGAGGTCTTCAACCGGGGTTCGGTGCCGTTCGACTACACGATCCGGGCGGGCGCACCGTGGCTGAAGCTCGGCCGGTCGGGCGGCCGGGTCACCGACCAGGTCCGGATCGAGGTCCGGGTCGACTGGCGGCACGCGCCGCGCGGCGCCACGACGGTCCCGATCACGGTCACCGGCCCGGCCGGCGCCAGCGTGGTGGTGCAGGCCAGGGTGGACAACCCGCAGGGGCTGCGCCCGCGCGGCCACGTCGAGGCGAACGGCTACGTCTCGATCCCGGCCGGGCAGCACACCCGGGCGGTGAACACCGGCGGGGTGTACTGGAAGCGGATTCCGGCTCTCGGCCGGACCGGTGACGGGCTGACGCCGTTCCCGGTCAGCGCGGCCAGCCGGACGCCGGGCCGGGACAGTCCGCGCCTGGAGTACGAGCTGACGTTGACCTCGGCCGGCCCGGTGAAGGTGTCGGCGTACCTGTCGCCGCGCAACAACGTGCTGCCGACCGAGGGGCTGCGCTACGCCGTCTCGATCGACGGTGCCGCTCCGCAGATCGTCAACGTCACCACCAGTACCGGGGCGAACGACACGTCGATGAACCGGCAGTGGGAGCGGAACACCTCGCAGAACGTCAACGTCACCACGACCACGCACGCCGTGGACGCGCCGGGCGTACACACCCTGAAGTTCTGGATGGTCGACCCGACCGTGGTGGTGCAGCAGCTCGTGGTGGAGACCGCCGAGCTGCCGTACAGCTATCTCGGTCCGCCGGAGAGCCGGCGGATCGGCCACTGAGGATCCACCCTCGTCGCACGTGCTCCATCGGCGGGGGGGCCCCCCCCCCCCCGGGGGGGGGGGCCCCCCCCCCCCCCCCAAAAAAAAAAAACCCCCCCCCACCCCCCACCCCTAGAGCGGGCGTAGGGCCCAGGGCGCAACCACCCGCGACGCACGGGCTCAAGGGGGGGGCCCCCCGGCCCGGGCGGGGGGGGGGCGGACCGCTCACACATTGAAACTATTCAACGCGGCCGCTACGACGCACGCTCCCGACCTCCCGCTGCGGCCACGACGGACGCGGCGGGACGTTGAAAAGGTTCAGCAGGCAGCACAGACAGAACGCGCGACATCATAGGATCGCCGAACCGAGAGAGAGGAATGCCCATGCGTCGAAGCCAACGCCGGCTGTTCGCCGCCACGGCCCTGACCGCGTTGAGCCTGGTCGCCGCCGCCTGCGGTGCGCCGGAGGCCGCCGCGCCCGGACCGACCGGGGGCGCGGTGCCGGACAAGCCCGGCTCGCCGGTCGTCCTGAACATCCTCGACGTCGCCGGCAACCTGCAACTCACCCAGTCGATGATCGACGACTTCGTCGCGAAAAACTCCGACACGGTGTCGAGGGTGACGTACTCGAAGTCGCCCTCGCCGGAGCTGGTCGGCAAGGTCAAGGCCCAGCAGGACGCGAACCGGGTCGAGATCGACCTGGTGCTGACCGGTGTCGACGGGCTCGCCGCCGGCATCGACCAGGACCTCTGGACCCCGCTGCTGCCCACCCACGCCGGCCGGCTGCCTGGAATGGCGAACTACCTGCCGGGCGCGTCCGCGATGCAGAAACTGGCCGGCGACCACGGAGTGACCATCACCTACTACCCGTCCGGCCCGCTGATCGAATACCTGCCGTCGAAGGTGCCGAACCCGCCGACGACCGCGCAGGGACTGCTCGAATACGCCAAGGCCAACCCCAACGCGGTGCAGTACGCCCGCCCGTCGAACTCCGGCCCCGGCCGCACCTTCCTGATGGGCCTGCCGTACCTGCTCGGCGACTCGAACCCGAAGGACCCGGTCAACGGCTGGGCGAAGACCTGGGCGTACCTGGCCGAGCTGAACAAGTACGTCCGGCTCTATCCGTCCGGCACCGGGGAGACGATGAAGAACCTGGCCAACGGTTCTGCGAAGATCATCGTCTCGACCACCGGCTGGGACATCAACCCGCGAGTGCTGGGCACCGTGCCCGCGGAGGCGAAGATCGGCACGCTGGAGGGCTTCCACTGGGTCACCGACGCGCACTACGCGGTGGTACCGAAGGGGGTCTCAACGGACAAGCAGGCCGCCATCCTGGCCCTGTTGAACCACATGCTGACCCCGGAGCAGCAGGCCAAGGCGTATGACCAGGGTTACTTCTATCCCGGTCCGGCGATCAAGGACGTGCCGCTGTCGATGGCGCCGCAGGCCAGCCGCGAGGCGATCGAGAAGTACGGCCGCCCGGAGTACGAGCAACTGATCGCTACCAACCCGCTGGAGGTACCGCTGGACGCCAAGGCGCTGGTCGAGGCGTTCAGCCGGTGGGACCGCGAGATCGGCGGCGCAAAGGTGAGCAAGTGAGTTTTGAGAAGTTGCGGTTGGAGGGCGTGACGCGCAGCTTCGCCGGCCACGACGCGTTGACCGACCTGGACCTGACGGTCCGGCGCGGGGAGTTCATCGCCCTGCTCGGGCCGTCCGGCTGCGGCAAGTCCACCGCGCTGAACTGCCTCGCCGGCCTGCTCCCGCTGACCAGGGGCAGCATCTGGTCCGACGACACCCGGCTCGACACGGTATCGGCCGAGAAGCGCGGCTTCGGCATGGTGTTCCAGAACTACGCCCTCTTCCCGCACATGTCGGTACGCCGCAACATCGCGTTCGGCCTGCAGATGCGCCGGCTGCCCCGGGCCGAGATCCGGCGGCGCACCGAGGAGGCCATCCGGCTGGTACGGCTGGAGGAGCACGCCAGCAAGCTGCCCGGGCAGCTCTCCGGCGGCCAGCAGCAGCGGGTCGCCATCGCCCGGGCGGTGGTGCTGGAACCGGCGCTGGTGCTGATGGACGAGCCGCTGTCCAACCTGGACGCGAAGCTGCGGCTGGAGATGCGTACCGAGATCCGCCGGCTGCACCAGTCGCTCGGGCTGACCACGGTCTACGTCACGCACGACCAGGAGGAGGCGCTCTCCCTGGCCGACCGGCTGGTGGTGCTTCGCGAGGGGCGGGTGCAGCAGGTCGGCACCCCGGAGGAGCTGCACACCCGGCCGGCGAACTGGCACGTCGCCGACTTCATGGGCTACCGCAACCTGCTGCGGTTGCGGGCCGAGCAGGGCGGCGGCCCCGAGGTGGTGGTGACCGGCCAGGGCATGCGGCTGGTCGGCACCCCGGTCGGGACGGTGGCCGCCGGTGCCGAGGTGATCGCCGGGATACGTCCCGAGGACCTGCGGATCACCGGTCCGGACGAGGGCGTACCGGCCATCGTTGAGGTGGTCGAATACCAGGGCCGCGAGGTGGCGGTCGAGGCGCGTACCGCCGAGGGGGTGCAGTTCAACCTCCGTACCGACCAGCGTCCGGAGCTGGGCGAGCGGATCGGGATCGGGGTGGATCCGGCCCGGCTGCTGGTCTTCCCAGCGGCCGAGCCGGCCGGGCAGTCGGTCGGGCAGCCCGGCGACGGGCCGGCACCGGACGGGGCGGCCGGGTCGCCGAGGGACGAGCCGGCCGACGCGCCGCCGGACGGCTCCGGCGACGCGCCGGTGGACGAACCGGCCGCCGGAGGCTCCCGGTGAGCGCCACCGCGAGCCCGCCCCGGGCCGGTGAGCCGACCGGCGGGCGACCGGCCGAGCGGCGGCCGCCGGGCCGGACCCGGGTGGCGTTGCGGCACCGGCTGGCCGAACACGGCATCGACCGGCAACTCCTGCTGCTCGCCCCGGCCGCGCTCTTCATCCTGGTGCTCTTCATCTATCCCTTCGGGTACGGCGTCGGGTTGTCCTTCCAGCCGACCGAGGGCGGGCCGTTCGCCGCGTACCAGGAGTTCTTCTCGGATCCGTACCAGCGGGACACCATCTGGACGACGCTGAAGCTGTCGCTGCCGGCGGCACTGCTCAACGTCGCCGCGTCGGTGCCGATCGCCTACCGGATGCGGGGGCGGTTCCGGGGGAAGCGGCTGCTCACCACCGTACTGGTGGTGCCGATCACCCTCGGCACGGTGCTCACCGCGCAGGGGCTGCTCAACTTCCTCGGCCCGACCGGATGGTTCAACCGGATACTGCTCGGCGCCGGGCTGGCCGACGAACCGGTCCGGCTGACCAACAACTACTGGGGGGTGTTCTTCTCCATCGTCATCACCGGCTTCCCGTTCGCCTTCCTGCTGGTGCTGTCGTACCTGTCGGGGATCGACCCGACGCTGGAGCGGGCCGCCGCCACCCTCGGCGCCGGCTGGTGGCAGCGGTTCCGCCGGATCACCCTGCCGCTGCTGGCGCCCGGCCTGGCCACCACGTTCTGCCTCACCTTCGTACTGGCGTTCAGCGTCTTCCCGTCGGCAATCCTGGTCGGTGACCCGGCCGGTACCACGAGGGTGATCTCGATCGCCGCCTACGAGGCGGCCTACGTGCAGTACGACTACCCGATGGCCGCGACGATCGCCGTGCTGATGGGGTTGATCGAACTGCTGGTGATCGCGGCCGTACTCGGCTGGCGAGCCCTGCTCTACACCGGGTCGACGGCGGGAGGGAAGGGCTGATGGGTTCGGTTACCGCCCCGGCGCCCCGCCGTCGTCGCCTGGTCGCCCGACCGGCGGCCTGGCTGATCTGGGGCGTGGTGGCGTTCTTCTTCGTCAACCTGGCCGGTGTGATCGGCTCGGTGCTGGTCAGTTCCTTCGGCGACCGCTGGTACGACACCTGGCTGCCGCAGGGCTACACCACCCGGTGGTACGGGCAGGCCTGGCAGGAGTTCGGCCTCTTCCAGGTGCTGCTGGTGACCCTGGAGGTGTCGCTGCTGGTGGTCGGCATCTCGGTGCTGGTCGGGGTGCCCGCCGCGTACGTGCTGGCCCGGCGGTCCTTCCCCGGCCGGCGGCTGCTCTACCTGCTGTTCCTGCTGCCGATCCTGATGCCGCCGATCACCTACGGCATCCCGCTGGCCACGGTGCTCTACAAGTACGGCTTTGCCGGGCACCTCTCCGGGGTGGTACTGGCCAACCTGGTGCCCTCGGTGCCGTTCGTCATCCTGACCATGACGCCGTTCATCGAGCAGATCGACCCGGCGGTGGAGCGGGCCGCCCGGATGTGCGGGGCGGGCACCCGGCAGATCTTCGTCCGGATCCTCGCCCCACTGCTCACCCCGGGCATCCTGGCCGCCTCGATCCTGGTACTGGTGCGGACGGTCGGGATGTTCGAGCTGACCTTCCTCACCGCCGGGCCGGACTCCCAGACCCTGGTGGTGGCGCTGTACTACACGATGTCGGCGGCCGGTATCCGGGCGCAACAGTCCATCGACGCGATGGCGGTGATGTACACCGCGATGATGCTGGTGCTGCTGGTGGTCGCACTGCGGTTCGTCAATCCGACCCAACTCGTCGCCCGGGTCCGCGAGGACATCGACTGATGGCCCGTCGCGGCCCGGGCCGGCAGTTCGACCCCGGGTCGCGGCGCCGTCGGCCAATTTCGCAATAACCGGGCCGCCACCGCCGGGCTGACCGCCCAGCAGAACGCCAGCGCTCGCACCGACCGGTTCCCGTACGTCGTCGCGGCACGCTGAACGTTCGCCCGGGAGGCCGTCAGTCCTGGAACATCCCGGCGAGCACCTCGGCGGTCCGGGCCGGGTTGGTGGCGACGAAGTAGTGATCGCCGGGCACCATGTGCAGGCTGGCGATCCGGTCGACCGGAATCCGGGCGGTGACCGCGTCCCGGGTGCAGAGCCCGTCGTCGGTGCCGAGCAAGAGGTGCACGGCCCGGGACCGTACCCCCTGGAAGCCGTCCGGGGCGAGCGCGATGTCCCGGCGGAACCGGGGCAGCAGCAGTCGGGTGATCTCCTCCGAGGTGAGCGCGCTGGTCGGCAGCAGCCCCGTACTGCGCAGTCCGGCCAGCAGGGTCTCGTCGTCGTCGGAGACCAGCGCCGGGCGCTGCGTGCCGGGCAGCATCGGCGGGGCGGAGAGGACCACCTGGGCCCCGCCCAGCCCGTCACCGGCGGCGTCGGCCACCGCGGCGGCCAGCACCGCACCGAGGCTGTGCCCGAACAGCACCGCCCCGTCCGACAGGTACGGCGTGCCCGCCCGCCACCAGGCGTCGGCCGCGTCGCCGATGGTGGCCCCGTCCCGGTAGGTCGCCTCGCCGGCCACCACCCGCCACGAGCCGGGCAGGTGCCGGGCCAGCCGGGTGAACGCCCCGGAGGAGCCGCCCGCGTACGGGATGCAGACCAGGGTCCGGCCGGGACCGTCGCGGAGTACCCGCATCCGGACCGTTGCCCGCTCACCGGCCCGGCTGCGGAGCTGGAACCGGGCGAGCTTGCCGGTCGAGGTGGTCGGCAACGCCTCCACCACCTCGACCACCGCGGGACGCTTGTGCGGCGGCAGCCCGGCCCGGAACGCCGCCCGGGCCGCCCGACGCAGCGCGCCCGGGTCGACGCCGGAGGCCGGCACCAGATAGGCCACCGCCTGCTCCAGCCCGGCCTGGTCCCGCGCGCCGACCACCGCACACTGGGCGAGCCCGTCGAGGTTCCGGACCGCCGCCTCGACGTCGAGCGGCGAGACCTTGTAGCCGCCGATGTTGATCAGGTCGTCGTGCCGGCACAGGTAGCGCAACTCCCCGTCCGGGTCCTGCCGGACGATGTCGCCGGTGTAGGCCCCGCCGTCGGCGAAGGTACGTGCCGCCGACTCGGGACGGTCCAGATATCCGGCGGCCACCGACGGGCCCGCCACGTGCAGCCGGCCCTCCGTCCCGTCCGGCACGACCCGGCCGGCGTCGTCCCGGACCGTCACCCTCGTGCCGGGCACCGGCGTACCGGTCGAGCCGGGCTGACTGCCCCGGGTGGCCAGCACGATGTGCAGTACCTCGGTCGCGCCCAGCCCGTTGACCAGCGGCACCCCGAAGGTGCCGGTGAAGTCGGCACAGAGCGATGCCGGCAGGTGCTCCCCCGCCGACACGGCGAGGCGCAGCGAGCCGAGGTCGGGAGCACCGGTCGGGTCCGTCGGGTCGCCCTGCCCGGCCCGGTCGAGCAGCGCGGCGTAGACCCGGGGCACCGCGCAGAGCACGGTCGGGCGGTACCGGGCGATCGTCGCGGCCAGCCGGTAGACGTCCGGCGGTCCCTGGTTGAGCAGTACGCCGGCCCCGACGGCGAGCGGAAAGAGCAGCGAGTTGCCGAAGCCGTACCCGAAGGAGAGCTTGGCGGTGGAGAGCACCAGGTCGTCGGGGCGCAGGTCGAGGATCCGGCCGAAGCCGTCCAGCGCCCCGGCCACCCCGACCCCGTTGTGCAGTACCCCCTTCGGCTTGCCGGTGCTGCCCGAGGTGTACTGGATCAGCAGCACCTCGGACGGCGGCTGACCGACCGGCGGCGGTGACGGTGGCCCGCCGGGGACCAGCCACTCCGGGCCGCCCCGGGGCAGCCCGAGGCCGGCCTGGTCCGCCCGCGCGCCGCCCGCCTCGTCGGCGTGCAGGAACCCGGCCCGGCAGTCCTCGGCGATGAAGCCGAGTTCCGCCCCGGTCAGCATCGGGCTCACCGGCACCGCCACGGCACCCCGCCACCACAGTGCCAGGATCGCCACCGCGGTCGGCAGGTCGTCGTCGGCCACCACCAGGCCCCGGGTGCCGGGGCCGATCCCGGCCTCGGCCAGCCGCGCCGCGTAGCCACGCACCGCGCGGTACAGCTCCGCGTAGCCGAGCCGGCCACCCGCGCCGGTCAGGTACGCGACCCGCTCGCCCCGACCGGACGCGAGCGCTCGCCCCACCAGCCGCTCGACGAGGTTGGCGCTCCCCATGATGAGACCTCCAGGATGGCTGCGTTGCCGGACGGTTCGATCGCCATCGCGAGCAGGCTCGCCGGCGCCGGTGTGCTGGCGCAGTACGCGACGGCACAGGCCGCCGCCAGCAGGCCACCGGCCGCCCCGAAGTCGCCGAGCGACGCTTCCAGGTGCCAGACCGGCCGGGCGGCACCGTTGGCGACTGCCTCGACCAACGCGGTGTCGACGGTGGAGACGATCGTGCCGACCGGCCCGGCCGGTGGACCGCCGACCGGCGCGTCACGCTCGGGCGCGCGGCGGTCGGTCGGTGCACCGGTGGGCGGTCCGGCCGCACCGCCCGATCCCGCGGGGCGGGCGGCGCGGACCAGGGCGCGGCACTGGGCCGCCAGGTCGGACGGGTCCAGGCTGGTCCGGCGGAACCGTCCGAGCCGGATGCCCGGCTCATCGTCCCGGCCCGGCGACACCGCGAGGCAGGCCGCGCCCTCGGCCGCGTCGAACCCGTCGGCGAGTCCGCCGAGGCTCCACCGGCTCACCGTCGCCGAGCCGCCGACCAGGGCCCGGGCCGCCTGGCCGTCGGCGAGCAGCCGGGCCGCCTCGACCAGCGCGCTCAGGCCGGCCGCCGTACCGCCGGTGATCGTCTCGTTCGGGCCGTCGAGCCCGAGCCGGATGGAGACGGTCGCGGCCGGTCCGTTGAACGCCGAGGCGGGACCGATGATCGGGCTGCTCAGCCCCGGGTCCAGGGTGGCGGCCTCGACGCAGATGGTGGCGTACTCGGCCAGCCCCGCACTCGAACTGGCCCAGAGCACCGCGGCCGGACCGGCCTGGACGGGGTCGACCAGTGACGTCGCGAGCCACGGGTCGGGCGGATCGTCGGGCCGGGCCGGGCCGGCGTCGGCCGCCGCGGCCAGCGCGAGTAGGGACTCGGGGGGCAGGGCCCGCAGTCCCCGGCCGGCGACGGCGGCCGGAATCCGGGGCGCGACCGGGGCGTGGGTACGCCGGTCGAGCGGGCCGAGGTCGGTGCTCGGGGCCGCGAAGCGGCGTACCGGCGCCGGCGGCACGGGTGCCCCGTCGACCAGTCGGGCCAGCTCCGCGACGTCGGCCAGGCCGGGCAGCCGCAGCCCCAGGCCGCGTACGGCCAGGCATTCCTCAACCGGCGGCACGATCGTCCTTTCCGAGCAGTACGGTCGAGACCCCGCCGCCGAAGCCGAACGCCTGGCTCAGCACCACCCCGACCGGGGCACGCCGGCCGGCCGGCTCGACCAGGTCTATTCCGCCGCAGGCCGGGTCGGGTTCGATCAGCGTGACGTTGCCCGGCAGCAGGTCGGCGGCGAGCGCCTGCACCGCGATGATCGCCTCCAGGGCGGCTGCTGCCCCCTCGGCATGCCCGAACTGCCCCTTCACCGAGGAGACCACCGGCCGGCGGCGCCCGGCCAGCGCCTTGGCCACCGCCCGGGCCTCGATGCCGTCACTGGCCTGGGTGCCCGTGCCGTGCGCGCAGACCCAGTCGACGTCGTCGCTGGTCAGCCGGGCGCGATCGAGGCAGCCGTGGATGGTCGACACCAGACCGTTGCCGTCCGGGTGCGGTTGGGTGGGGTTGTGCGCGTCGGCCCCGGCGGCGCAGCCGAGTAGCCGGGCCAGCGGCCGCCCGCCCCGGGCCGCGACCCGGTCGGCGCGTTCCAGGATCAGCGCCCCGGCGCCCTCGCCCGGGATGGTGCCCCGCCGGTTGACGTCGAACGGCCGCACGGTGTCGACCGCAAGAGCGCGCAGCGAGGTGAACATTGCGAGGATCTCCAGGGACAGTTCGGAGACCCCGCCGCAGACCGCGACGTCGACCTCGCCGGTCGCGACCGCCCGGGCGCCGGCGGCGATCGCACTGTTCCCGGCCGCGCAGCCGGGCGCGAACAACACCGTCGGGCCGGTGACGGCGACCACCTCGCGAAGCGTGTCCAGCAGCGCGTCCGGCCGGGCCCAGACCCGACCCGGCACGTCCAGCCGGCCCGTCCCGATCCCCCGGTCCAGGATCGGCCGGGTGGCCATCACGGTGCCGGCGAAGACGCCCAGCCGATGCGCCCGGCTCCGTTCCGGCACTCCGCCGTGCCGGAGCGCCTCCAGCGCGGCGACGGCGAGGAACCGGCCGGCCAGGGACTCGTGGCCGGGCACCATCGCGTCAAGGTCCGCGACCGCGCCGGCCGGCACCTCCGCACCGCAGCGGGCCGGATAGCGGGACATGTCGAACCGGGTCACCGGGCCGGTCAGCACCCGCCGTCCGGTCACCGCGGTCCAGAGCGCGTCCGCGCCGAGACCGGCGGCCGAGACCGCACCGACTCCGGAGACCACCACGGCCGGGCCGCCGTCCCGGGTCCGGTCACGGCCCAACGGAGATGCCCCGATCCCGGAGTACGGCGAGGGTGTCGCCGAAGTCCTGGAGTCCGGCCGCCTCCTCGTCGGTCAGCCGTACGCCGAGCTGCCGCTCGATCCGGACGACGAATTCGACCTTCTGCACGGAGTCGATCCCGAGGTCTTCGTAGAACGCCGCCCCCTCGGTGATCTCGTCCGGGTTGACCTCGAAGATCTCCGCCGCCAGGTCCCGCAGAACGGCGGCCGACACCCTGTCTCGCTGTGCCAAGTCCGGCTCCCTTCCCGATCACCGCTCGCCACGTTTCGTGGAACTTGCGGGTGGGCTCACAGTGAAGTTTTCCAGGAAGGAAACGACGCGGGAATCGCTTGAGATGCGACCAAAGAGCTTGTTCGCGCCGGCCGAACAGCTCGTTACCATAGCCCGATCAGGTTGGTCCGGAACGAAGACCCGGTATCCCCGACGAGCGGCCTTTCCCTGTCGGACGATGGTCGGTTCCGGTGTCGACATTGTCGTTGATCACTGGTAGGTGATCGAATACCCCGCCGGTCAGGGCAGCAGCGCCACCGGGCCGGCGTCGATACCGACCCGGAACAGGGCGTACGGGCGGCGTCGCCGGTCGACCCCGCCGGAGTAGTCGGCCTGCCGGTGGAGTTGGTTGGCGGTGACGTAGAGATATCCGTCGGCGCTGACGGACATGGTGTCCGGCCAGAGCAGGCGCGGGTCGCGTACCAACGTCTCGAACCGGCCGTCCGGGTGCCGGCGCAGGACGGCGTTCTGCTCGTACGCGGTGAGATAGACCCGGCCCGCGTCGTCACTCTCCAGCCCGTCGGAGCCGGACCCCTTGTCGCCCTCGTCCCGGACCGTCGCCGCCACCTCGGCGTCGTCCAGGGACCGGTCGACCAGCGCGTCGGTCGAGACGCTGTAGAGCCGGCGGGAGGCGAGCGGGCAGTAGTAGAGGCGGCCGCCGTCGGCCGAGATCGCGATCCCGTCGGAGCCCATCGAGACCGGGCTCGGCGGCCCGTCGGGCGGGCAGACCAGGAACGGCCGCCCCTCGACCAGCGGCCGGAACGTGGCCAGCGGTTCGGCCTTGGTGGACGGGTGGTCGTTCAGCCGGCGCCAGGCCGTCCCGTTGGCCAGGTCCACCACGACGATCCCGTTCGGACCGGAGTTGGACGAGTCGGTGACGAAGGCGACCCCGGCCGAGCGGCGGCGCAGGTCGAACCGGACGTCGTTGAGATACGAGCTGGGCAGCGCCACGTCGGCGGGGAACACGATGGTCTGGGTGACCAGGTCGGTGTCGAGGTCGACGCAGACCAGTTTGGGACCGCCGGTGCGGGTCGGCCGGAACTTCGGGCTGCCGGTGTCGAGCACCCAGAGCCGGTCGGTCGGGTCGACCACGACGCTCTGCACCGAGACGAAGGCACCGGCGTCGTCGTCGCCGGCCGGGTTGTTCCAGTCCCGGTCCGGATAGGGCACGCAGGCCCCGTCCCGCAGCTCAGCGACGGTGGCGTCGACCTGGTCTCCCCAGCGCGGGAAGTTGACGAAGATCCTTCCCTGCCGGGAGACGGTGACCCCGGTGGGCATGGCACCGGAGAAGGTGTGCACGGTCTCCAGCCGGCCGAGCGGCTCTTCGCTGGTCAGTTCGTCACTCACCCGGCCCCCCGTGGCCCGCCCGGATAGGAGCGGCCGAGTCCGCGACCGGCTCGGCCACCACGTCACTGTAAACCGAACAACGCTGCGGAATACCTGAATGGCCGGATTTGCCGCTGATATCCGCCTTCCCTCTGACCTCCGCTTGCAGGCACAGTCGCACGTCTATGTAGAACTCTTTCCAACAGCGCTCACGATTGGTTAAATACCTTCAACTTTACGCCTCGCCTGCGCCGAAGGGCCCTTCGATGAAGACCGGATACGCACGTAGCCTGGCCATCCTCACCGCGACCGCACTCGCCGCCCCGATCCTGCTGACGGCCACTCCGGCCAGCGCCGCGACGGTGACGGTCGACAACGCCGCCGCCGACCGCTTCACCGCCAGCGCCAACTGGGGTACGTCCACCTGGTCCGCCGACCGGCAGGGCCCCGACTACCGGTACGCCACCCCCGACACCACCGCCAGCGACGTGGCCTGGTTCAAGGTCAACGTCCCCAGCGCCGGCAATTACCTGGTGGAGGTCTTCTACCCGGCCGACCCCGGCTACAACAACGCCACCCCGTTCGTCGTCGCCACCACCAGCGGCAACCAGAGCGTCCCGGTCAACCAGCGGACCAACGGTGGCCAGTGGGTCAGCCTCGGCACCTTCCCGCTCGCCGCCGGCGACTACAACGCGGTCGGGGTCAGCCGGTGGACCAGCGGCACCGGTTACGTGGTCGCCGACGCGGTCCGGATCACCACCGCCACCGGTGGCGGCACCAGCTTCTCCCTGCCGCTGCCCCGCACCGCGCTGCCGCGCAGCGAGTACGACGACCCGCACCACGACTACCCGGCGATCGACCTGCCGGTGCCGACCGGCACGGCCGCGTACGCCGTCCGGGCCGGCACCGTGGTCCGGATCAACGACAGCAGTTGCGGCCAGGGCATCAACCTGACCGGTACCGACGGGGCGATCTACACCTACTGCCACTTCTCCGCCTGGTCGGTGGCGTCCGGTGCCACCGTCACGGCCGGGCAGCGGATCGGCTCGACCGGCAACACCGGCAACTCGACCGGCCCGCACCTGCACTTCGGCATCCGGACCGGCAGCACCCGCCGCTGCCCGCAGAACTTCCTGCTCGCCCTCTACGACGGTGTCACCCCGCCCGCCGCCAGCAGCCTGCCCACCAGCGGTTGCAGCTACTGAGCTGTCAGGAAAGGCCCCCGCTCGTCGTCTTCGTAGCGGGGGCCTTCCCGACCAGCACGCTCCTCAGCGCTTGCGGGCGACCAGGATGTCGCGGACGATCGCCTGGTCGACCCGGTGGGCGAACTCCAGGTACGGGCCGTCGGCCAGCACCTCCAGGCCGGCGTCGGCGAGGACCCGGGCCGCCTCGTCCCGGCGCGCCACCTGGGTGTTCCAGGCGATGCCGAGCGCCCCACCGGGCCGGAGCAGGTCGACCCAGACCGGCACCGCCTCGGCGAGCAGGGCGAGCGGGCTGCGCGCCAGCGGGTGCCCGGCGCTGCGGCTGCCGTGCTGTACGCCGTACGGGGCGTCCGCCACCAGTAGGTCCTGGGTGCCGGGCCGGAAGAACTCCGCACTGCGGACGGTGTCCACCTGCACCACGTCCAGCCGCTGGGTCCGGCCCGCCCGATAGGACTCCTTGTCGGCGGCCAGCTCGACCTGCAACCGTCGGGCCACCACCTGCCGGTTCCGGCGTACCGGCCCGGACTCGGCCCGGTGCTTCACCCGCTTGCGCTTCAGCCAGGTCTGGATGTACGTCGAGTACGCCTCGAAGTCCTTCTGGTCGCGATCCACCCCGGCGGCGTGGTACCCGTACATCAGCGCCTGGTTGAGGGTGGTGCCCCGGCCGCAGAGCGGGTCCAGCACCCGGAACTTCCGGTCCAGCATCTGCGGGGCGAAGTCCGAGGCGAGCAGCGTCACGTTGAGCAGCAGCTTGGTGAACTGTTCGTTGGTCTTGCCCGGATACTTCGGGATCGTCAGCAGGTCGTCGTCGAACCGGTCCAGCCGGCGCAGCTCGACCGGCCGGAGCAGTCCGCCGGTGACCTCGAACAACACGTAGATCGACGACAGGTTGGCCAGGTACGCGACGTCGCGTCCGTCGAGCTGGTCGGCGGTGAAGGTGACGTAGCGGACGCCACCGAGCACGGTCTCGGCGATGTCGTGCAGCCGGCCGCCGAGCACGGCCCGGTCGAAGACCGCCAGCTCGGCCCGGGTCAGCGTCACCGAGGCGTCCGCGTAGACCCGGTTCGACGACGGCGAGATCAACAACGCGTACTGGCTCATCTGTCCTTCCGGCAATTCGCACGCTTACGACCGGTAGATGCTAGTCGGCGCTCCGCAGCCGCCTCCGTCGAGGTCAGCCGGGGTGTCGGTACGGCGGCGGATACTTGCGGCAGTTGATGGATGACCGGCCGCCGCGCAGCGGGTTAGCCTTCCCCGATGATCTATGCCGACTGTTCCGTTCCGGGCCCGTTCCCGGAGCCGACCACCCCCGAGTCCGGCAGGTGACGTCGATGAGATTGACCGCGTCGAGAAGACGGAAACTCGCCACCCTCGCCTCGGTGGCCCTGGCGGCCGGACTGCTGGCCCTGGCCCAGCCCAGCCCGGCCGCCGCCGAGCCCGAGGTGGGCAGCGCCCGGCTCGTCCCGCTCCAGGTCACCGGCCCGGCCAGCGAGCGGCTCAACCTGATCCTGCTCGGCGACGGCTACACCGCGGCCGAGCTGCCGAAGTTCCACGCCGACGTGGACCGGCACATGAACGTGCAGTGGAGCATCGAGCCGTACCGCAGCTACCGGAACTACTTCAACGTCTACGTGATCGAGATCGTCTCCGGTGAGTCCGGCATCCGCTGCGACCCGGACGACGATCCGCCGGACCCGGACCGGATCACCCCGCTCGGCCTGCACTACGCGGACGGCTGCACCAATCCGCTCGCCCGGGGCATCACCTTCCAGCCTTACGGCACCCAGGCGCTCAACCGCTATCTCCAGCAGCTCGTCGCGCCGCTCGGGGTGACCGCCAGCAACCGGCAGATCCTGGCGATCGCCAACACCGACACGTACGGCGGGATCGGTGGCACCAACGCGACCACCTCCGGCAGCGCCCCGCAGGGGCCACTGATCAGCCCGCACGAGCTGGGTCACTCGCTGGGACAGCTCCAGGACGAGTACCCGTACTCCAACCGCCCCGACCCGGGCGGGCCGTACTGCACCGACGACTGCGCCGAGCCGGACTCGCGGCACCACACCCGGCTGACCGAGCAGCAGATGGTCGAGCAGCAGGCGAAGTGGTGGCGCTGGCTCGGCGAGGAGAGCGAGTCCGGCGGCACGATCGGCCGCTACGAGAGCGGCATGTACGCCACCTCGGGCGTCTGGCGGCCCAGCGAGCACTCCATCATGCGCTGGATCGGCTTCTACTACGACCAGGTTAGCCGGGAGATCATGACGCAGCGGATCTCCGGCCGCCGCAACACCAACGCGATGGCGCTCTCCGCCACCCCCACGGACCGGGCGGTCGGGCGCACCGACGTGCTCTGGGTGGAGACCCAGCATCCGGTCTACCACGAGCTGGACGTGCGCTGGGCGGTCAACGGGGTCGCGGTGCCGGACACGCACAACAGCCGCAACCTGGAACTTGCCGACCTGGACGTCCGGCCCGGCGACGTCGTACGGGTGACGGTGTCCGACCCTACCGAGTTCGTCCGGGACCCGGCGATCCGCAACGGGCCGGCGCTGACCCAGAGCCGGCAGTGGACGATCGGCGCAGAGCCGAGCCCGCCGTCGGAGGTGGACGTGGCGTTCACCGCCTCGACCCAGACCGACGAGCGCGCGGTCGGCGGCCAGGACGTGGTGTACGTCGAGACGACCCACCCGGTCGACCGGGTGCTGGACGTGACCTGGCGACTGGACGGCACGGTGTTGCCGAACCCGCACAACAGTCGCAACCTCGACCTGGGTGCGCTGCGGCTGGCTCCGGGCAGCTACCGGCTCGCCGCGACGGTGACCGACCCGGCCGCTCCGGGCGGGGACTCGGAGACCCGCACCTGGACGGTCGACAACCTTGAGGCGGGCACCACGGCGACCCTCTCGACGCCGGTCAGCACGCTGCCGGGCGGCACCCCGCACCACGTCTACTTCGAGCGGTTCACCATGGGGCTGGAGCCGACCGACGACCGGCCGGGGTTCACCGTCGGCGAGTTCCGGCTCGACCGGGACGGCTGGTTCAACTACTTCGGCTGGCCGGACGCCCCGGCCGGTACGCCGTTCCTGTTCACCCCCACCGGCACGGTGGTGAAGTCGCTGGTCTACGGCAACCTCGGCTCGGGCGGGCTCTCCAAGGCGGTCTTCGAGGAGACCGAACCGGGCTACGGCACGCACACCGTCGAGCACCGGGCGATCGACGCGGCCGGCAACATCGGCTCGGCGGACGAGTTCCGGGCCACCGTGCTGCCGGGTTCCTCGCCGGCCTGCACCCGGACGATCTCCGGTGCCCGGGCCGGCAACCTGACCGTCGCCACCGGGGTGACCTGCCTCAAGGACGCTCGGGTGGCCGGCCGGATCACCGTACGCCCCGGTGCCTCGCTGATCGTCTCCGGCGGTGCGGTCTCCGGCGGGATCAGCACCGACCGGGCGGTCGCGGTGCAGATCTTCGGCGCGACGGTCAGCGGCGCGGTCCAGATCAGCGGCAGCACCGGCACCGTGGCGAGCGTGGGCAGCACGTTCAGCGGCGCAGTCCGGCTCGCCGGCAACGCCGGTGGTGAGCACGGGCTGGCCATGGCCGGCAACCGGATCAGCGGCCTGCTCTCCTGCACCGGCAACGGGCTGGTGGCCGACTTCGGGGTACGCAACGAGGTCCGTGGCCACGCCTCGGGCGAGTGCGCCGGGTGGTGACGGTGACCGGCTGATCGGCCCCGGGCCGGTGGTGGGTGCCCCGGGTTACCACCACCGGCCCGGCCCTCCGGCGGGCACGCCGTCCGGCCGAACGGCGGGGAGACGCCGTCAGGCGCGGTCGCGCCAGATTTCCCGCAGCGGCTCGATCCCGGCCGCCGGGTCCAGGTTGAGCACCGCGGCCCCGAGCCGGTAGGTGTAGCGGTCGGTGGGCTCCCAGTAGATGCCGGGCCGGTCGCCGGCAGCCCTGAACTCCACGTACGCCTGCAGCGGCCCGCTGCCGGCCTGGTGGCTCACCTCGCCGGAGAGTTCGACCACTCCGCTGTACCGGTCGATAACGCCGTCGGGGATCTGGGTGCGGTGGTCGTCCGGCGAGCGGTTCGGCAGCCCACGGGGGGCACCGGAGTTGTAGAAGTATCCGGTCCAGTCGCTGCCCTGACACCGTACGACGGCTCTGAAGTTGTCGTCCGGCATCTCCAGCCCGGTCTCGTCCCGGTGCCGCGTCGCGTCGCCCGACCGCTCGCACCTGTCGGCCGCGGCGATGAATCTCCCCGCGAACTCGCGCAGGTCGCTGTCATCGCCGAAGGCCCGGCCGGGGGAACCGGTTTGCCACCAGGTCACACCGCCGACGGCGGCCAGCGCCAGCACGGCCACCGCCACCGCCCCGGCCACCACGGCACGACGGCGCCGCCGGGGCACGGTACGGCCGGCGGCACCCCACGGCGGCACGGACGCGCCCGGCGGCGGGCCCGGCACCGGCGCGGACGCCCCGGGCAGCGGGGCGAGCACGCGGGGCGGAGTCGCGGAGCCGGCGCGGGGATTCGGTACCACGGCGTGGCCTGCGACGCCGACCGACTCCCCGGTCGCCATCGCCGGCAGATGCAGCCCGCCCTCGGCCACCACGAACTCGGGCTGCTCGATCGCGACCGGCGCCATCGCCGAATGCTGGTGCAGCAGCGTCGCCACCAGTGGGATCCGGGTCGATCCACCGACCAGGAAGACGGCGGAGACCCGCTCCCGGTGATCCCGGTGGTAGTTGTCCAGGGTCTGCACGGCCAACCGGACCGCCCGGGTCAGCACCGGTCGGGCCGCCTGCTCGAACTCCTCCCGGGTGACGTGCACGTCCCGGTTGAGGATGGGGAGGTGCACCGAGGCCGTCGGCTGGCGGGAGAGCATCTCCTTGGCCGCCTTGGCGTCGTCCCAGAAGAGCCGGAAGTCGCGGAGGTCCTCCGGTCCGGCCGGAACGGTCAGCCGGCGCCAGCGTTCCGGATCGCTCGCCGCCACGGCCGCGCCGATCCGCTCCACCACGATCGCGTCGAGGTCCACCCCGCCGAACGCGTCCATGCCGTCGGTCGCCACCGTCTCGAAGGAGCCGGGCGTCCGGCGTACGACGCTCACGTCGAAGGTGCCGGCGCCCAGGTCGAAGACCATGATGGCCCGGCCCGGCGCGAGTTGCCGCCCGAGCACCCGGACGAAGTACGCGGCGGCGGCGGACGCCTCGTCCACCAGCCCGACCCGGGGCAGCCCGGCGAGGGCGGCCGCCGAGTGCAGCACCTGTCGTCGGGCCGGTCCCCAGGTCGCGGGGTGGGTGATCGTCACCGTTGACGGCGCCTGCCCGGCCGCGCGGACCGCCTCGGCGTAGACCCGCCGCACCCCGGCCGCGACCAGCTCGGCGATCGGGTACGCCCGCGCGCCGAGCAGCAGTTCACCCGCGTCGACCATCCGCTTCGGATTCGGTTCGTAGCGGGCCGGGTCGACCCGCGCGCTGCGCTCGGCGTCCCGCCCGACGAGTATCCGGCCGTCGGGTGTGGCGAAGACGGCGGAGGAGAGCAGCGGCGAGCCGTCGAACACCAACGGCCGGACCCGGCCGTCCGGCCACCGCAGCATCCCGACCGTGTGTGAGGTCCCGTAGTCGACCGAAAGCGCGAAGCGGAGGCCCGTCACGGCACCGGAGTCTACGAGACGCGGCAGGCTCAGGGCCGGCGCAGCACGCCACCGTACTCGTAGAACCGGGTCTCCTCCGCGCCCCTGCCCAGGTACGGCCGGAGCGCCTCGTCGACCGGCGCGAGCGGCGGCTGGGTCGGGTCGGGACGCCAGGTCTTGACGTCGACCAGCCCCGGCTCGACCGGCTCGAAGTCGCGGACGAACTCCGCCACCTCCTCGACCATGCGGTTCTTCCAGGTGATGCCCATCTTCTTCACCATCGCGTTGCCGGCGTCCACTCCGGCCCGGTCGGTGCCGGCGAGCTGCGAGTAGCCCAGGTAGCTGTCCGGGGCCATCGCCTCGCGCATCACCGCGAGCAGATGGCGGACCTTGTCGTCATCGACGATGGAGTGGGTGACCGAGAGCAGCAGCACCGCGACCGGCCGGGAAAAGTCGATCATCTTGCGGACGTCGGAGTCGGCGAGGATCCGCTCCGGCTCGGTGACGTCGGCGGCGATCACCCGGGTCGTCTCGTCGTCGGCCAGCAGGGCGCGCCCGTGCGCCAGCACGATCGGGTCGACGTCGACGTAGACCACCCGGGCCCCGGGCTGGAACTGCTGCGCCACCTGGTGCACGTTCGCCTGGGTCGGCAGCCCGCTGCCCAGGTCGAGGAACTGCCTGATGCCCAGGTCCCGGACGAGGAACCGGACCGCCCGGTAGAGGAAGAGCCGGTTCTCCCGGGTCACGTCCAGGCTGGACGGGTACTGCGAGTTGACGAACTGCACGGCTGCCCGGTCCGCCGGGAAGTTGTCCTTGCCGCCGAGGGAATAGTCGTACATCCGGGCCGAGGTCGGGACGTCGATCGGAAAGGCGGGGTAGCCTCCGTCGTTTGGCGCGGTCACGAGATCAGCTCCGTACGGATCGAGGGGGACGGATTACCAGCGTAGCGGCTCCGTCGACCCTCCCTTTGCGAGCGTTGGCCCGAGCGCGTGTCGCGCTCAGCGGCCGCAGCCCACCCGGTGCCCGGCGAGGGCGATGTCGTCGATCCAGAGGTCGAAGTGGTCCGGGGTGGGGCCGCCCTGGTAGAGCTGCCAGCCGATCTTCACCGTGTCGGCGCGGGGCAGGACGAAGTCGACCGGGTTGCCGCCGTGCTCGGTGGTGCTGACCGTCATCTCGGGCTGGGCGACGCCGTCGATCCAGACCGCGACCCGGTTGTCGGTGGCGTCCCACTGCCACTCGAAGCACTGCCACCGGTCCTCCACGGTGGGCGCGGACTCCCGCCAGTTCGTCCAGTCACCGGTCGGGCCGCCGTCGGCGCCGACGCCCCAGTACGACCCGCCCAGCGGTGGCGCCCACTGGCCACCGATCGGCCGGACCACCTCGGCGCTGCCCGGGCCGGTCGCCTCGACCAGGGTGAAGTGGGCCCAGTCGGGGGCGGTCGGGAAGGCGTCCACCTTCAACCGGATCCGGCCGTAGAAGCTGTTGCCCGGCGCGGCGAAGTCGTCCACCTTGAGGAAGGCCCGGCCGTTGCCCTCGGTGTGCACCCGCAGCACCTTGTCGTGCCGCTGCCGCTCGACCGTCAGGATCCCGTCCTTGGTGTCGATGCCCCAGGCCAGCGAGGCGGCACCGCCGGTGGGCAGCCGTTCGAAGTCCTCGCAGAACAGCAGCGTGCGGGGACCGCAGCCACCGGGCCGGCCACCGGGTCCGGCCTGCCCGCCGCCGGCCTGTGCGGCGCCGCCGCTGGCGAGTACCGCGGCGGCGGTGAGGAGGATGAGGGGAAACCGTTTCGTCAGCCCGACCATGGCGCAAGAGCATGACAGATATCGATGGATGGCGCCACCCGGGTACACCCGGCGTCCTGCCGACTCCATCGACATTGACGATCATCTTTGGTTTACTGGAGGGCCCCGGCCGTGGTCCGGTGCCCCACCGCACCGCGCGTACGCGTACGTGTACGCGCCCCGCACCGGCCGGCGGCACGTCCGGAGGTGTGTTATGAGCAGTGGGTCCGGATCGGACTCGCCCCCCGTCGACGTCCTATCCTCCGGGGTGTCCCGGCGCGGTGTGCTGCACCGGACGGCGGTCGCCTCGGCCGGGCTGGCCGTCGGCGCGGCAGCCGGGCCGGCGGTCGACACCGGGCTGGCGGAGCCGGCCGGCGCGGCACCGGCACCGGAGACGGGCGGCGCGGCGACCGTCGAGATAACGGTGGCGGTCAACGGCCGCACCGAGCGGCTGCGGATCGACTCCCGGGTCACCCTGCTGGACGCGCTGCGCGAGCGGCTCGGGCTGACCGGTTCCAAGAAGGGCTGTGACCGGGGCCAGTGCGGCGCCTGCACGGTGCACGTCGACGGTCGACGGGTGCTCTCCTGCCTGACCCTGGCGGCGGCCACCGCCGGGCGCCGGGTCACCACCGTGGAAGGACTGGCCGACGGCGACCGGCTGCACCCGGTGCAGCAGGCGTTCATCGACTGCGACGCCTTCCAGTGCGGGTTCTGCACCTCCGGGCAGATCATGTCGGCGGTGGCCCTGCTCGACGAGGGGCACACCGGCTCGGACGACGAGATCCGCGAGCAGATGTCCGGCAACATCTGCCGCTGCGGGGCGTACGAGAACATCGTGGCCGCCGTCCGGACGGCCCGGCGGAGCGGGGCGGACCGATGAGGCCCTTCGACTACCGCACCGCGCAGAGCGTGTCGCAGGCCGTCGCCGGCGGCGGAGCCGGCACGGCCTACCTGGCCGGCGGGACCACGCTGGTGGACCTGATGAAGCTGGAGGTGATGACCCCCCGCCAGGTGGTGGACATCAACCGGCTGCCGCTGCGCGGCGTCTCGGCCGACCACGAGGGGCTGCACGTCGGTGCGTTGGAACGGATGGGCGACGTCGCCGGGCACCCACTGGTGGCCGGCGGATATCCGGTGATCGCCCAGGCCCTGCTGCACAGCGCCTCGCCGCAGTTGCGCAACATGGCGAGCATCGGCGGCAACCTGTTGCAACGGGTCCGCTGCGGCTACTTCCGGGACACCACCACCGGCTGCAACAAGCGCCGGCCCGGCTCCGGCTGCCCGGCGGTCGACGGCGAGAACCGCGGCCACGCCATCCTCGGCACCAGCGACTCCTGCGTCGCCACCCACCCCAGCGACCTGGCCGTCGCCCTGGTCGCGCTGGACGCGCGGATCCGGCTGGTCGGCCGGGGCGGGACCCGGGACGTCCGGCTCGCCGACTTCTACCTGCTGCCCGGGGACACCCCGGACCGGGAGCACGACCTGCGCCCGGGCGAACTGGTCACCCGGGTCACCGTGCCGCCGCTGCCCTGGGCCACCCGGTCGGCGTACCTGAAGATCCGGGACCGGCAGTCGTACGAGTTCGCCCTCGCCTCGGCGGCGGTGGCGCTGGACCTGCGCGGTGGCCTGATCCGGGACGCACGGGTGGCGGTGGGCGGGGTCGGTACCCGGCCCTGGCGGCTGCCGGCGGTGGAGGACGCGCTGCGCGGCAAGGCTCCCCGGCCGGAGGTGTTCGAGGCAGCCGCCGCCCTGGCGGTCGAGGCGGCCCGACCGCTGGCGCACAACCGGTTCAAGACAACGCTGGTCCGGCGCACCATCGTGCGCGCCCTGACGAACCTGGTGGGTTGAGATGAGCGGCGCTGCACGAACGGTCTCGGTCAACCGGGTCGACGGCCGGCTCAAGGTCACCGGTGCGGCCCGGTACGCCGCCGACCAGCCCGTCGAGCGGCTCGCGCACGGCTACCTGCTGCTCAGTACGGTCGCCCGGGGCACCATCCGGGCGATGGACGTCGCCGCCGCCGAAGCCTCCCCCGGCGTACTGGCGGTCTACACGCCGTTCCGCTCGCTGGCGCTGCTCGGCAGCGGCACGCCGTTCAGCGTCGGACACAGTTGGCTGCCGTTGCAGGACACCGAGGTGCGCTATCACGGCCAGGCGATCGGGCTGGTGCTGGCGGAGACGTTCGAACAGGCCCGGGACGCCGCCGCGCTGGTCCGGGCCGACTACGAGGTCCGGCCGGCGGCGGTCTCCTTCACCGACGGCATCCCGGGGGCCACCGATCCCGGCCCGATGATGGGCGAGCCCGCCCGGCTGGAGTTCCTGGCCGACGGGGTCGGCTCGATCGACGACGCGCTGGCGGCCAGCGAGGTGACCGTCTCCGGCACCTACCAGCAGCCGGGCAAGCACCACAGCGCGATGGAGCCGCATGCCTGCGTCGCCGCCTGGCAGGACGGGGCGCTGACCCTCTACACCGGCACCCAGAGCGCCTCGCTGACCGTCGGCGCGATGGCGGCGGCGCTCGGCGTCGAGGCGGCGAAGGTGCGGGTGGTCAGCCCGCACGTCGGGGGCGGCTTCGGCAACAAGATCGCCACCTGGGCGCATCCGCTGCTCGCCGCCGCTGCCGCGCGTACGCTGGGCCGGCCGGTCAAGGTGGTGCTGACCCGGGAGCAGACCTTCACCATCACCGGAAACCGTTCCGCCGTACGCCAGACGGTGCGGCTGGGCGCCCGCCGGGACGGCACCCTGGTCGCGGTCAAGCACCAGGTCTGGGCCAGCCAGTCCGCCTCGGGCGGCATCTTCGAGAGTTCGGCGCACACCACCTCGCGCTACCTCTACAAGACCGAGAACCTGCACCTGGAGCAGAAGATCGTCACGCTGGACGTGCCGCCGCCGACCTGGATGCGGGCGCCCGGCCAGGAGTCCGGCTCGTTCGCCCTGGAGAGCGCGCTGGACGAACTCGCCGCCGAACTGCGGCTGGACCCGGTCGAGCTGCGGCTGCGCAACTACGCCACGGTCTATCCGGGGCGGAACGTACCGTGGTCCAGCAAGCACCTGGACGAGTGCTACCGGGTCGGCGCCCAGCGGTTCGGCTGGGCCCGCCGCAACCCGACCCCCGGTGCCGTGGTGCAGGGCGACTGGCTGGTCGGGATGGGGATGGCCACCGCCAACTATCCCGGCGAGCGGTTCCCGGCCTCGGTGAAGGTGCGCTTCCTGCCGGACGGCGACGTGTCGGTCTCCAGCGCCACCGCCGACCTCGGCACCGGGATGTGGACGGTGCTGGCCGTACTCGGCGCGGAGGCGCTCGGCCTGCCGGTCGCCCGGATCCGCAGCGACCTCGGCGACTCCACCCTGGCCGCCAACATCGGCGCGTTCGGCTCGGGCGCCACCGCGAGTACCGGTCCGGCGGTGGCCGCCGCAGCCGAGGCCGCGATCACCGCCCTGATCACACTGGCGGTGACCGACGAGCGGTCGCCGCTTGCCGGGGTGCCCGCCGCCGACGTCCGGTACGACCGGGGCGACCTCGTGTCCCCGGACCGGCGGATCGGCTTTCCGGAGCTGCTGCGGGCGGTCTCCTCGGCCGGCGTCGAGGCGACCGGCACCGCGGCACCCGGCCCGGAGCACGGGCAGCACGCCTTCACCTCGTTCGGCGCGCACTTCTGTGAGGTCCGGGTCAACCGCTGGACCGGCGAGCCCCGGCTGAGCCGGATGACCACGGTGATCGACGGCGGGGCGATCATCAACGCCAAGACCGCCCGCAGCCAGATCATCGGCGGTGTCGTCTTCGGCATCGGCCAGGCGCTGCTGGAGGGCGCCGCCGTCGAGCCGGAGACCGGCCGGATCGCCAACGGCAACTTCGCCGACTACCTGCTGCCGGTGAACGCCGACATCCCCCCGATCGACGTGCACTTTCTCGACCACCCGGACCTGCTGTTCAACCCGCTGGGCGCGCGCGGCATCGGCGAACTCGGCACGGTCGGGGTCGCCGCCGCGATCGGCAACGCCGTCCACAACGCCACCGGGCGGCGGATCCGCGAGCTACCGATCACCCTGGACAAGCTGCTCGACTGAGGACGGCGCCTCGACCGAGGGCGGCCTGCCGTCCGGCGACGGTGCCGGTCGGCGCCGCCGCCGGACGAGCAGCACCGGCAGCCAGGGAGCGGCGCCGAGCAGCACCAGCAGGGTGAGCAGCGGCAGCCGCCACCAGCCGGAGGTCTGCGCCGGCAGCCCGGCGGGCGGCTCCGCCACCCACGGCCGGGCCGTCTTGGACCAGGCCAGGAAGGCGTCGCCGATCGGCATCGCGCCGAAGGCGTACCGCTTGGACCACGGGGTCTCCAGGGGTACCCCGGCCAGCTCGCCGTAGTTCGCCAGCGCGCCGGCCAGCGCGGTGTCGCCCTGGACCTGCGCCGCGCCCAGCGCCACCACGGTCGCCGAGAGGCTGACCCCGAGCAGCAGCGGGCCGGAGTCGACGTCACCCGGGCCGGAGGTGCCGGCCGGATATTCCCGGACGGCCGGGCCGAGCCCGAGCGGCGTGGCCACGAACCGGTCCCGGAAGCCGAGGTACTGCTCGCGGGCGAAGCCCGGGTCCACGTCGACCAGGAAGCGCAGGATCATGCTCTGCGAGGTGGCCCGGGCACCCTCGGCCGGTGTCCCGGTCGCCGGGTCGACCCGGTGCGGCAGCAGCCCGGTGGCCGGGTCGAGCCGTTGGCGTGCCCCGGCCAGCCACCGGTCGACGGTACCGCCGAACCGGGCGGGCAGCAGGGTGTCGTGCAGCCGCAGCGAGGCGACCGCCACGGTGGAGTCGACCGGCCAGGCCTGCTCCGGGTACGCCGGCAGGTAGGGCGACGCCGACGCGTCGAAGGCCGCACCGAGCGCGACGGAGTCGTCGGTGAACCGGGCCAGCTCGGCCGCATCCCGTGACGTGCCGGGTTGCAGGCTCAGCACCCCGCCGCGCAGCCAGTTGGACCAGCCCCGGTAGAAGACGCCGTACGACGGGGTGAGGTCGGGGCTGAACGGCGCGCGGCCGGCCGGTGAGTCGAGGCGGTCCAGTGCCCAGCGGGCCTCCCGCAGGGCGGTGCCCCGCTCGGCCTCGGGCTGGCGCAGGCCGAGTTCGACCCAGCTCAGCCCGTAGAGGGTGTGCAGGAAGAAGTAGCCCTCGGGGAAGAGTTGCTGTGCCGCCTCCCCGGCGCCGCCGGTCAGCTCGGCGCGGAGGAAGGCGAGCTGGTGGCGTACTCCGGGCGGGTCGGCGGTGGGACCGGCGGTGGCCGGCACGACCAGCCGGGCCGCCCCGGTCGCCGCGCCGGCCGTGACCACGACGGCGAGCAGGAGGTACGACCAGCGCAGCACCCGGCGCGCTGTCGTCGATCTTCCGAACACCCCGCCGAGGGTAGGTCGTCTGTCAAGATGGGACGACCGATCCGCAGGGAGGACGCTGGTGACCTGGGCCGAGATGCTCGCCTACTGCCTGGCCAAGCCGGGCGCCTGGCAGGACGAGCCATGGGAGGGCGACGTGGTGGTCAAGGTGGGGCCGAAGATCTTCGCCTTCCTCGGCCAGGAGTCGCGGTCCAGCGTCGGCGTGAAATGCGGCCCGAACCGGGACGTGGCCGACGAGTGGCTGCACCGGTTTCCGGAGGACGCCTCGGTGATGGCCTACATCGGACGGTCCGGCTGGAACACCCTGCGGCTCGGCGCCGGAATCCCCGACGACGAGCTGCGGGAGGCGGTCGACGCCTCCTATTCCGCGGTCGTCGCCAAGCTGCCGAAACGCGACCGCCCGACGTCCTGACGACCCGACGACCCGACGTCCTGATGTCCTGATGTCCGTCCCACGGACCTGACGACCGTCCCACGGGCCTGACGACCGCCCGACGGCCCCGACCGCCAGCGGGAGACCGTCGGGCGGGCCGATCCGGGTCAGCCGGTGGCGGGCGCGGGCAGTGCCGGCCCGGCGACCCCGGCGGGCACCGGGTCAGCCGTTCGCGGGCGCCGGCAGCGCCGGCCCGGCTATCCCAGCGGGGACCGAGCTGTCGGCCCGGACCGGCTGGTCGGGTTCGGGCCGACGGAGTTCGCGCACCGCCCGGCGCCCCGAGGGCACCAGCAGCGCCGCCACCATCGCGGCCAGGGAGAGCACGGTCAGCATCGCGAAGCCGTGCGTGAAGCCGGCCTCCCGGGGCAGCCCGCTCGGCTGCGGGTTGGCGGTGACGACGCTGCTCATCACCGCCGCACCGATCGCGCCGCCGATGGTGCGGATGTTGGCGTTCATCCCGGTCGCGGCCCCGGTCTGGCTGGCCGGGACGTTCCGGACCACCAGGTTGGTCATCGAGGAGAAGGCCAGGCCGATGCCGAGGCCGAAGAGCCCGGCGGCGAACCCGATCTGCCAGCGCGCGTCGTGGGCGAACACCAGGCAGGCGCCGGAGAGCGTACTGAGCGCGGTGCCGGTGGCGAGCTGGGCCCTGGCACTGAACCTCGGCTCCAGCCGCCCGCTGACCAGCCCGGCCACGAACATGGTGACCAGCATCGGCAGCATCAGCAGGCCGGCGGTGGTGATGCTGGCGCCGAAGCCGTAGCCGGCGCTCGTCGGCGCCTGCACGAACTGCGGCAGGAAGGCGTAGATGGCGAACATGGCCGCGCCGTAGAGCAGCGCCACGAGGTTGGTCGTCCAGACGCCGGGGTGGCGCATCATCCGCATGTCGATCAGCGGGTTGGCCGAGCGGCTCTCCACCACGATCCAGCCGACCAGGCCGGCGAGGCCCAGGGCCAGCAGGCCGAGTACCCGGCCGGAGCCCCAGCCCCAGGCAGGGGCCTTGCTCACCCCGAGCAGCAGCGCGACCAGCCAGCCTGCCAGGAGTACGGTGCCGGGCCAGTTGATCTGCCCGGCGGTCCGGACCGGAGACCGGGGCACGAACAGGTACGCCGCCAGCGCGGTCGCCGAGACGACGATCAGCGGAATCCAGAACAGCCAGCGGTAGTCGAGCGCGCTGACGATCGGTCCGGCCGTCACCACGCCGAGTCCGCCGCCGACGGCGATGATCGCCGACATCGCGCCGATCGCCGAGGACATCCGGCTGGCCGGGAACTCGTCCCGGATGATCCCGAACGAGAGCGGGAAGACGGCGCCGCCGACGCCCTGCACGACCCGGGCCAGCAGCAGTACGCCGATGTTCGGGGCGAGCGCGGCCACCAGCGAGCCGGCGGCGATGGCGACCAGCGAGGCGACCAGCATGCGTTCCTTGCCGACCATGTCGCCGATCCGGCCCAGGATCGGCGTGAAGATCGACGCCGACAGCAGGTACGCGGTCAGTACCCAGGTGACAGTGTTCGGCGAGGTGTGCAGGTCGTGCTGGATCGTCGGCAGTACCGGACTGATCAGCGACTGCAACATCGCGAAGGAGCCGGCACCGGCGGCGAGGACGGCGAAGGTCGCCCGCCGGGAGGTGGGACGGATGAACCGGGTCACGGATGGATCTCCAAAGTGTTGGTGCTGCGGGGTCCGGGCGGGGCCTCGCCGGCCGGGCTTGGCCGATCGGGGGCACTCCGGCCGGTACTCGTTGCGGTCGGCCCGGATGGTCCGGTCCCGGCCGTCCGCGTCGGGCGAACGGGCCGGAGGAGTGTCCACGGCGGTCACTGTTGCCTCGGTTCGGCCCGGGCTGCGCACGTCGTTCCGGTCGATCGCGCTGCTGGGCCCACCCGAGGTACGGTATGCGGAGGCACGACTCCGGTATTCCGAGTTCCGGAGGGGTGCCTCCGCATAAACGTAGCGGAGGGATGCCTCCGCTTGCAACCGGAACGGGGTGACGCGTGCCATGACCAGCTCCGGTTCGGCGTCCGCAAACCTCGCCCGCCGTCCCAAGCGCGCGGATGCGCGGCGGAACTACGAGGCTCTGGTCTCGGCCGCCCAGGAGGTGTTCGCCGAGCACGGCGCGGCCGGCTCGCTGGAGGAGGTGGCCCGGCGGGCGGGAGTCGGCATCGGCACCCTCTACCGGCACTTCCCCACCCGGCGCGACCTCTTCGAGAGCCTCTACCTGGACGAGGTCGAAGCACTCGGCCGCACCGCCGCCGAACTGGCCGACCAGCCTCCCTGGGAGGCACTCGCCGGCTGGCTGCGCCGGTTCGTCGAATACACGGTGACAAAACGGGCGCTCGCCGAGGAACTGTCCCACGACTCGGAGTTCTTCCGGAACTGCCGGGTCGAGATCTACACCGCCGGCGAGCCGCTACTGGCCCGGGCCCAAGCCGCCGGGGTCGCCCGGGCGGACGTGAGCTTCGACGACACGGTGCGGCTGCTCAGCGGAATCACCAAGGTCCAGTACGCCGACCCGGGGCAGTTGGACCGGGTACTCGGGATCGCCCTCGACGGCCTGCGCGCCCCCGGACCCAGCACCCCGGGCCAATAGCCGGCTGCCGGGCCGTCCCGGACTGCGTGCGCGGGCCGCCCAAGATCCTTGGCAAGTTAAGGTGCGCAGCGAACAGTGCGCAGCGAACCACAGTTCGCCAAGAATCTTGACAGGCCGGGTGCCGGGGCGGGGCCGGGGGACGGCGTCCGCACAGCCGGGCGGGTGTGAACGAATCGGAGGCAGCCTGCGACCGCCGGTCGCAGGCGGTCCGGCCGACAGCCGGCCGACCGGCTCTGGACAACAGGTCAGGATCGCGAGTTGGCGAGGCGGCGGATCGCGGTGGTCAGGGCCGGGCTGTCGAGGTCGATGCCGGTGACCAGGGCCTGGAGCATCGCCCCGTCGAGCAGCGCGACGACCGCCCGAGCCGCCTCCGGGCCGAGCCTCGGTTCGAGCAGGTCACGGAAGCCGTGCAGCCATGCCTCGGCGAGCGGGCGAAGCGTGGGATCGCGGGCGGCCGCGAGGTAGAGGTCGTACTCCAGCCGGACCCGCCGCCGGTCGGTCAGGTACTCCTCGACCAGCCGGACCAGTGCGCTCGGAAGATCCTCGGCGGTGTCGAGCCGGCCGGCCCAGGAGCGCAGCTCCGCGCGGAGCGCCTCGGTGGCCAGGGCCAGACCGGCCGCGACCAGGTCGTCCAGGGTCGGGAAGTAGTAGGTGGTGGCGCCCAGCGGCAAGCCGGCCCGGGCCGCGACGGCCCGATGGGTGGTCCGCGCGATGCCCAGCTCGGCGATCACCTCGATAGCGGCGGCGGCCAGCGCCGCCCGGCGCGCCTCCGGGTCGCGGCTGCGCTGAGGGCGACGGCCGGGCGATGCGCCACTCCCACCCACGCCGGACCCGGAAGTGGCCGTCGGGTCCTGCGACCTCGACCGCCGGCCGGTCAATGTGCCACTCCGACCCACGCCCGACCCGGAAGTGGCCTCGGGTCCGGCGACCTCGACCGCCGGCCGGTCAATGTGCCACTCCCCCACCCACGTTGAGCACCACGACTCCGGCGACGATGAGGCCGATCCCGGCGATCTTGGTCAGAGTGACCGGCTCGCCGAGGAAGGTGGCGCCGATCGCGACGATCGCCGCCGTGCCCAGCCCGGACCAGATGGCGTAGGCGACGCCGACCGGCACCTGCCAGACCGCCTGGGAGAGCGCCGCGAACGAGACGAGGTAGCCGGCGAGGCAGGCAACCGTCGGCCAGAGCCGGGTGAACCCATGGGTGGCCTTGAGCGTACTGGTGGCGAAGACCTCGGCACCGATCGCCGCGAACAGGAACAGGTACGCCACCACGACACCCTCCGATCGGTCTTGTACAGAAGTACTAGTACGACTGTACAAGACCGATCGGAGGCGTGCGGATCAGCCCGGCTCCTCCTCGGCGTAGAGCCGGGTGACGGTCTCGGCGACGCAGCACGGCTTGCCGCCCCTCTCCGGCTCGACGGTGACCCGGGTGACCACCTGCACCCCACCACCGGGCACCGGATCGACCTGGAGCAGCTCGGCGCTGACCCGGACCGCCTCACCGGTACGCAGCGGCGCGGGGAAGCGCACCCGGTTCAGCCCGTAGTTGATCCCCATCCGGATCCCCTCGACCCGGTAGAGGTCGCGTACCAGCACCGGCAGCAGGGAGAGGGTGAGGAAGCCGTGCGCGACCGTGCTGCCGTACGGGCCGGCGGCCGCGCGCTCCGGGTCGACGTGGATCCACTGGTGGTCGCCGGTCGCGTCGGCGAACGCGTTCACCCGGTCCTGCTCGATCCGGTGCCACGGGCCGGGTCCGAGCTGCTCACCGACCGCTCCGGCGAGTTCCGTCAGCGAGGCGAAAGTCCTCATCCCAGGTGCCCTCCGAGCTTGGTGTAACCGCGGAGCAGGTCCCGCGAGATGATCAGTCGTTGCATCTCGTCCGTGCCCTCGAAGATGCGCAGCAGCCGGACCTGCCGGTACCAGCGCTCGATCGGCAGCTCCCGGGTGTAGCCCATGCCGCCGTGGATCTGCATCACCCGGTCGACCACCCGGTTGACCATGCCCGCGCCGTAGAGCTTCGCCATCGAGGCGGCGTGCCGGGGATCGCGTCCGGTGTCGACCGTCCAGGCGGCCCGGAGCACCAGCCAGCGGGCCGCCTCCAGCTCGGTCTCCGAGTCCGCGATCATCCACTGGATCGCCTGGTTGGCGCCGATCGGCCTGCCGAAGGTCTGCCGGGTGTTGGCGTACTCGATCGCCATCCCCAGCGCGCGTTCGGCGATGCCCAGCGCGTGCGACGGGATGATGTAGCGCCCCTTGCCGATCCACCGCATGCCGAGGGTGAAGCCCTGGCCCAGTTCGCCGAGGATGTTGCGGTGCGGCACGCGTACGTCGTCGAAGACCAGCGACGCCGGCCCGCCCTCCCCCATCGTCTGGATGGGTTCGGACCTCCAGCCCATCGCCCGGTCCACCAGGAACGCGGTCGCACCGCCGTCGTGCACCCCGCGGTCCGGGTCGGTCACCGCGACGACGATGGCGAAGTCCGCATCGTTGCCGTTGGTGATGAAGGTCTTCTCCCCGTTCAGCACCCAGTCGTCGCCGTCGCGCCGGGCCCGCAGCCGGATGTTGGCCACGTCCGAACCGGCGCCCGGTTCGGTAATGGCGAAGCAGGAGATCCGGTCACCCTCGATGGTCGGGATCAGGAACTCCTCGCGCTGCGCCGCGTCGGCCTCGAAGAGGATGTTGTCCGCCTCGCCACCGAACCGGAACGGTACGAAGCTGCGCCCGATCTCGGTCCAGATCAGCGACTGGGTGACGGCGGGCAGGGCCATCCCGCCGTACTCCTGGAGGGTGTCCAGCCCCCAGAAGCCGAACGCCTTCGCCTTGAGCTGGAGTTCCCGCAACTCGTCACGGCGCAGCCCGGGCTGGTGGGCCCGTTCCCGGCGCAGCACCTCCGGCTCCAGCGGCGTCACCTCGTTGCGGATGAAGGCCCGGGCGGTGTCCCGGATCGCCCGCTCCTCGTCACCGAGCGAGAAGTCCATGGTGTCGTCCTCCCCTCGGGTTAGCGCGCACCACCGTTGACGTAGAGCGTCTGGCCGCTGACATAGGAGGCGTCGTCGCTGGCCAGGAACGCGATCACCGCCGCGACCTCCTCGGGCTGGCCGACCCGGCGCAGCGGCGTCTGCTCCGCCGCGTACTTCTGGTGCTCGGCCGGGGTGGCACCGACCCGCTCCGCGGTGGCCGCGGTCATCGCGGTGGCGATGTACCCCGGCGCGACGGCGTTGACGTTGATGTTGAAAGGGCCGAGTTCGATCGCGAGGGTGGCGGTGAGCCCCTGCACCCCGGCCTTGGCCGCCGCGTAGTTGACCTGGCCCCGGTTGCCGAGCGCGGAGCGGCTGCTGAGGTTGACGATCCTGCCGTACGACGCCTTCACCATGTGCCGCTGTGCCGCCTGACAGCAGTGGAACATGCTGGTCAGGTTGGTGGTGATCACCGCGTCCCACTCGTCGACCGGCATCTTGAACAGCAGGTTGTCCCGGGTGATCCCGGCGTTGTTCACCAGCACGTCGAGCCGGCCGTACGCCGCGACGACCTCGTCGAAGGTGGCCGACACCGCCGCGCCGTCGGTGACGTCACAGCCGTACCCGGTGGCCTTTCCGCCGGCCTGGACGATCTCGTCGGCGGTCTGCCGCGCCCGCTCGACGGCCAGGTCGACGACGGCCACGGTGGCTCCCTCGGCGGCCAACCGCCGCGCGGTGGCCGCCCCGATCCCCTGGGCGGCACCGGTGACGACGGCGACCCGGTCGGCGAATCTGCCCACGTTGCACTCCTCGCTGGTGGATTCGGGTGACCTGGAGGGGCGTCTTCGCGCGAAGCGCCGCCCTTCCGGCACCGGGCCGGCGGTGTCCCGGCCGTTGCCCGCTAAACTAGCGCTGGAAGTTTTTCCGCGCCAGTCCCCGACCGTCCGGGCCGGACCGCGCCAGTCCCCGACCGTCCACGCCAGTCCCGACCGGCCCGGACGCCGGGCCGGACCAGTCCGGCCCGCCAGCAGACCGGAGACACCGGCCGGTCCGGCCCGCCAGCAGACCAGAGACACCGACCCGGCCCGGCAGCAGACCAGAAACACCGGACGGGTCCGGCCCGCGAAACGGATCCGGGCATCGAGAAGGAGGGCGAACCGAGGATGCCGCGACCCCGCCAGGCCCTGTTGAGCCGGCAGCGGATCGTCGACGCCGCCGCCGCGCTCATCGACGCCGAGGGGCTGGAGGCACTCTCCACCCGCCGCCTGGCGACCGAACTCGGCGTACGCGGACCCTCGCTCTACAACCACTTCGCCACCAAGGACGAGATCCTCGACGCGGTAGCCGATTCGATCACGGCGAAGGTGGACGTCTCCTACTTCGCCACGCACGACTGGCGGGACGCACTGCGGCTGTGGGGGCACTCCTACCGGCAGGCGCTGGCCGCGCACAGCAACATCGTGCCTTACCTCGCCCAGGGGCCGGGGCGGCGTCCGGCGGCGCTGGCCATGGCGGACGCGGTCTACGGCGGGCTGGTCAGGGCGGGCTGGCCGCCGGCCCGGGCCACCCACGTCGGCGCGCTGATGCGCTATTTCGTCGCCGGTTCGGCGCTCGGCTCGTTCGCCCGGGGCTTCGTCGAGGACCCGCAGCTCTACGCCGCGCGCTATCCGCATCTCGGCCAGGCACACCGGCTCGCGGAGCACCAGCAGAGCGTGGACGAGGGCGCCTTCGCGCTCGGCCTGGACGCGCTGATCGACGGGCTGGCCCGGACCTACGAGCGGATCGTCGGCCCGCTGCCACCACTGCCGGAGAGCTGACCGGTGCCCCGCCGCCGCAGAGCTGACCGGTGGTCCCCGGCGCGGCCGGGGGTGTGCCGCGCCGGGGACACCGATCCGGTACGCCTCAGGCGGTGTTGTTGGCCAGAGCCAGCAGCCGGTCCCGGGCGCCGTTGAACCAGTCCCGGTCCACCGCGCCGGAGATCCCCGGCACGCTGCCGGTCGAGGTGTACTGCCACATGGTGTAGAAGCCCCAGCCGGCCGGCAGGGCGCCCGGCGCGCTCGCCCAGCGGGCGATCCACAGCGGACTGGTGCTGGCGAAGCCGGAGTAGTTGCCGGTGCAGCTGCTCCACCAGCTCGTGGTGGTGTAGATGACGGCGTGCCGGCCGGTACGCGCCCGGTAGGTGTTCAGGAAGTCGCGGATCCAGGCCACCATCCCGCTCTGGGACAGGCCGTGGCAGCCCGCCTCCAGGTCGAGTGCCCCGGGCAGGGTGAGGTTGTCGCGCGACCAGGCTCCGCCGTTGCTGGCGAAGTAGTTCGCCTGGGCGGCGCCGCTGGACGCGGCCGGGCGGGCGAAGTGGTAGGCCCCCCGGATCACTCCGGCGCCGTGCGCGGCCGGGTAGTTGGTGTTGAACCGCGAGTCCTTGAAGGTCGTGCCCTCGGTGGCCTTGATGTAGGCCCACTGGATGCCGGCGTTGCGCACGCTGGTCCAGTTGATCGCACCCTGGTAGTGCGACACGTCGATGCCGGGCGTGGTCGCCGCCTGGGCGGGGGCGGCGGTGACCGCGAGCGTGGCGGCGACCAGCGCGGCCACGGTGAACACGGAGCTGAGCAGGTGTCTCGGGCGGGTGGCCCGGCTTCCGGAGTTGCTCATCGATCCTCCCGATGGGGGTGTGGAGGGTATCGACGCCCATGTTTGGAGATATCTGTCTATGATCACAAGTGGTTACGAAGTTAATTTTCGCCATCAGTCCGGAGACTCTTCGGCACAGCGTCCGTCGTGGCCGGCCCGCAGCGCGCAGCGCCGGCCACCGGGCACCAGGAGGTCGCAGCAGACCCGATGGCGTACGTGCGGCGCGTCCTCCGCGCAGACCGTGGCCTCCCCCGCGTCGATCTGCGGCAGGAAGCCGAGCGACCGGGCGAGCGCGTACGCCAGGTCGACCGCCCCGGCCAGGTCGGCGCTGGTCGCGGGGAGGTGGATGAGATAGCGGGGTGCGGTTGCGTCCGGCCCGCCGGGCGCCGGTACCCCGTCCCGGGACAGCGACTCGAAGACCCGGTCGGCGATCTGGTTCGGTGGCCTCCGGCGCTTCCCCGGAACCGGGCCGCCGATCGTTCTCAATAGGCGTACTGGACTCACGCTGATTCCTCTCCGGAGAACTGTTCGGGCATTGGAAGGGGCGACCCGGTCCGATTGCCGAGCGGGCCGGGTCGCCCCACCCTGACACCGCAGCCTTTCCGGCGGGTACGGCACCAGGGCTGCCGAGGCGTGGGACGGTCGATTGAGTAATGCACGGGGTCGCGCCCCGCCACCTTTCCGTGATAGGTATTCGACAAGTCGGTTCGGAGCCGGGATCGAGACCCGATCCCGACGCTCTAGTGGAGACCCGACGAGGTCCGGTAGTGCGGCTGCCACCCGCGACGCCCGCCCTCGTCACCTTCTCGGCTGTTGGCCCAGCCGCGGTTGCCGTGCTTGCACCGGGTTTCCCGGGGGTCGGTGATCACCCTTCACCCGGAGACCACGTTTCCAGCGGCTCCGGGCTTGGTGCAAGAGACACCAATTCCCTGGCTGCGGCCAATCGCGTCCGAAAGGTGGATCATGCCGGCGAGAAACGAATCCTTCGTGCAGACGTTGCGCGCCCAGTGGCTCGGGCAGCAGATGCGCCAGTTGCGGGAGCAGCGCGGTTACACGTTGAAACGGGCCGCCGAGTTCCTGGAGCGCGAGTTCTCTTCGGTCGCCCGCTGGGAACGGGCCGAGTGGCCCTTCCGGCGCGGCGTCGTCGTCTCACTGCTCGACCTCTACGGTGAGCACGATCCGCGTACCCGGGCGCACTTCATCCAGCTCGCCGAGGATGCCTGGCGGACCGACCGGTGGGACGACGACTACGACGAGATCGTCGACTCGTCCTTCATCGACTTCCCCTGGCTGGAGACCCGGGCGGAGCAGATCTGCTCGTTCGACGCGATGCTGATGCCGGGACTGATGCAGACCCCGGAGTACGCCGAGGCGGTGATCCGCAACGCCGAGGGGAAGCGGGCGACGCCGTTCTCGGTGGCCAAGTGGATGCAGTTGCGGCTGGACCGGCAGCGGGTGCTGGAGCCCGACTTCGGGGTCACCGTCTCGGCGGTACTCGACGAGAGCGTGCTACGCCGCCCGGTCGGCGGCCCGGCGCTGATGCGCGGCCAACTGAAGCACCTCGGCGAGTTGTTGCGCCGGCCCAATGTGGACGTCCGGGTCCTCCGCGCCACCGTCGGCCTACACCCCGGCCTCGACGGCTCGTTCGTCCTGTTCAGAATGCCGAAGCCCTACCCCGAGGTGGCCTACGCCGAGACGCTCGGTGGCCGGCTCTTCATGGAAGCGCCGAAGTCCAAGCGCTACGCGGAGGCGTACGCTCAATTGCAGCAGATGGCGCTCGACCCGAGCGGGTCGGCGAGGCTGATCGCGACGATCGCGGAGGAGTTGTGATGAGCGAGTCCCTGCCGGCGGTTGCCTGGCACATCAGCACGAAGAGCAACAGCAACGGCGGAAGCTGTGTCGAGGCCGGCCCGCTGCTGGACGGCTCCGGCCGGGTCGCCGTACGGCACAGCAAGGCACCGGACGCGGCCGTGATCGTCTACACCCGCGAGGAATGGGACGCCTTCCTGGCCGGCGCCAAGGACGGCGAATTCGACTTCCCACCCGGCTGATCCCGATCCCGCACGGGCATGCAGCGGTCAAGCCCGGGATCGCGACTGCGCTGAGCCGGTGCCCGCGCTCGGCGCCACGGCACCGGCCAGGTGTGGGTTCCGTGAAGATATGTTGTGGGCGTGACCCAGGAGCGGCTGGAGCGGTTCGAGGCCAACCGCCGGCGCCTGTTCGGGGTGGCCTACCGGCTGCTCGGTGAGGCGTCCGAGGCCGAGGACGTGGTGCAGGACGCCTACCTGCGCTGGGAGCGTAGCGACGCCGTGGTCTCGCCCGAGGCGTGGCTGACCAAGGTGGTCACCAACCTGTGTCTGGACCGGCTCACCTCGGCGCGGGCGCAGCGGGAGCGTTACGTCGGGCCGTGGCTGCCCGAGCCGGTCGGCACCGGCGGCGCGCTCGACCCGCTGGAGACTGTCGAGCAGCGGGAGTCGCTGTCGCTGGGCATGCTGGTGCTGCTGGAGCGGCTCACCCCGCCGGAGCGGGCGGTGTTCGTACTGCGTGAGGCGTTCGGTCACAGCCACCGCGAAATCGCGGAGATCCTGGAGGCGAACGAGCCGCACGTACGGCAGTTGTACCGGCGGGCACAGCAGCATGTCGCCGAAGCGCGCAAGCGGTTCACCGTCCCGCCCGCGCAGGCCCGGAAGCTCCTGGAGCAGTTCCTCGCGGCCGCCCTGGGCGGCGACGTGCCGGCGTTGGAGCGGATGCTGGCCGAGGACGTGGTCGCCTGGGCCGACGGCGGCGGCAAGGCGCCGGCGATGCGGCGCCCGCTGGCCGGCCGGGCGGAGGTCCTGCGCTACCTGCTGATCCTGGGCGGTTACGCGCAGCGGATCCGCATGACGCCGGACGTGGTGAACGGGGAACCCGCCCTCGTGCTGTACCTGGACGGCCAACTGGCCGGGGTCACCGTCCCCGAGTTCGACGGCGACCGCATCGTCGCCCTCCGCACCATCACCAACCCGGACAAGCTGGCCTTCTTCGCGAGGCAGAACATCTGATCGTCCCTCTGGGCGCGTTGTCACGGATCGCCACCGTCTCCCGTTCAACCCGTGTCGAACGACCGAGGGAGAACGTTTCATGACAACGACACCGCGCATCGCGGTCCTGGGTGCCGGCTACACCGGCGTGATGGCCGCCAAGCTGCTCGCCAAGCGCACCGGCGCGACCGTCACGGTGGTCAACAACCGCGACCGGTTCGTGGAGCGGATGCGCAACCACCAGCTCGCCACGGGCCAGCAGGTGCGCCACATACCACTGCACGAGCTGTTCAAGGGCACCGGCATCCGGCTGATCGTCGACCGGGTCACCCGCATCGACACCGAGGGGCGGCAGGTGGAGCTGGCCGGCGGCACCGAACCGGTCGGCTACGACCTGCTGGTGTACGCGCTGGGCAGCCACGCCGACCTGGACGCCGTACCCGGCGCGGCCGAGCACGCCGTCGCGGTCGCCGTCGCCGAGCAGGCCGAGCGGCTGCGCGACCAGATGCGTACCGCCGGCACGGTCGCCGTGGTCGGCGCCGGGCCGACCGGTCTGGAGACGGCCACCGAGCTTTCCGAGACCTACCCGGACCGGACGGTGCGGCTGGTCACCGGCGGAGCGCTCGGCGAGGCGCTGTCCGCGCGCGGCCGGGAGTACCTGCACCGCGCCCTCGACCGGCTCGGCATCCAGGTGTCGGAGCACGCCAGTGTCGCCAAGGTCGGCGCGGAGGGCCTGCTGCTGGAGGACGGCCGGCAGGTCGCCGCCGACACGGTGGCGTGGACCGCCGGCTTCACGGTGCCGGAGCTGGCCCGCAAGGCCGGATTGGCCGTGGACGACCACGGACGCATGCTGGTGGACGGTACCCTGCGCTCGCAGTCGCACCCGGAGGTCTACGGCATCGGGGACGCCGCCGCCGCGCACACCCGGGACGGGCAGGTGCTGCGGATGGGCTGCGGGCCCGGTGGGCTGGCGGCGGCCTGCGCGGTCCACGCGATCACCGGCCGCCTGGCCGGGCGTACTCCCGAGCCGCTGCGGGTCAAGGCCGACGCCCTGTGCATCAGCCTCGGCCGGCGGGACGGCCTCCTCCAGCCCACCGACCTCGACGGCAGTCCGCGCGGGAAGGTGCGCACCGGCCGCCCGGTGGCGCTGCTCAAGAGGGCCGTCCTGCACACCACCGGGTCCTACAACCTCCGCTACCCTTCCCTGGCCCTGGCCGCTGCCAGGCAGGGCTGACGCTCCCGCCCCGGATCCGTCGACCGCTCGACGGATCCGGGGCAGGACGTGATTCCCGCAGCCGCGTAGGGAGCCGCCGCAGCAAATGCGTCAGGCGCCGGGCCCCTGTCGGAAGGCCGTGCGGGATTGCGCGTATGGCTCCGGACACGGAGAAAGGCGTCCTACGCTCTGGACAGATGAGGCCGGGTACCCCCGGCTGGCCTAGCACAAGCCCGGGCGGCGCCTCACCGAAGATGGCCCTCGGACGGCAGGAACCGGGGCGTGCCATTTGTCTGCGGTAGGCGGGCACAGACCACCCGCTCGCCCTCAAGGGCGTGCAAGGCAGAAGGGAGGCCCGCATGGCCGTCAAGACGGACGCGCGAACGGGCGTCGCAGAAGTGCGGCCATTCAAGATCGAGGTCTCCGAGGCGGACCTTGAGGATCTGCGCGCGCGCATCAGAGCCACGCGCTGGCCGAACAGGGAGACCGTCGACGATGACTCACAGGGCGTGCCGCTCGCGCTCATGCAGGACCTCGCTCGCTACTGGGCGAACGACTACGACTGGCGAAAATGCGAGGCGCGGCTGAAGGCCCTCCCCCACTTCGTCACCGAGATCGACGGTCTGGGCATCCACTTCATCCACGTTCGCTCGAAGCACGAGGACGCGCTCCCGCTGGTCGTCTGCCACGGCTGGCCCGGGTCGATTGTCGAACAGCTGAAGATCATCGGCCCGCTCACGGATCCGACGGCGCACGGCGCGAGCGCGTCGGATGCCTTCCACGTCGTGATCCCGTCGATGCCCGGATACGGGTTCTCCGGCCAGCCGACCACGACCGGCTGGGATCCAGTGCACATCGGGAAGGCCTACGTCGAGCTGATGAGGCGTCTCGGGTACACACGGTTCGTCGCGCAGGGCGGCGACTGGGGAGCGATCGTCGTCGACGCGATGGCCGGCGGCCGAGCCGACCCGGCGGCCGCCGAGCCGGCGCCACCGGAGCTGATCGGCATTCACACCAACATGCCCGGCGCGGTTCCGCCGGACCTCTTCCTTTCGGCCTTTGCCGGCAGCCCGGCACCGGACGGTCTCTCCGACGAGGAGCGGAGCACGTACGAGCAACTGCTCACGTTCTTCGGGGCGCACGTGGCGTACGGGCTGATCATGGGGACGCGTCCGCAGACGCTCTACGGCCTGGCGGACTCACCCATCGATCTCGCAGCGTTCATGCTCGACCACGGCGACGGGAGCAGTCAGCCCGGCCTGGTTCAGCAGGTACTCGAAGGACGTCTGCAGAAGCCGAGCGACCTCACGCGCGACGACATCCTGGACAACATCACGCTCTTCTGGC
The DNA here is from genome assembly GCF_033446045.1 of Plantactinospora sp. KLBMP9567. Lineage (NCBI taxonomy): Bacteria > Bacillati > Actinomycetota > Actinomycetes > Micromonosporales > Micromonosporaceae > Plantactinospora > Plantactinospora sp. KLBMP9567. Next base: position 79,331 of record NZ_JAWQRR010000020.1, read on the forward strand.
TGACCAACACCGGGGTGTCCTCGGCGCGGCTGTACTGGGAGAACAAACTCCCCTTCTTCGCTACCAAGGGCGTGACGATCCCGGTCGGCGTGAGCATCTTCCCCGACGAGATCTACCGGGTTCCGCGAAGCTGGGCGGAGCGGGCCTACCCCAACCTCGTCCACTACCAGCGGCACGACCGGGGAGGGCACTTCGCGGCCTGGGAGCAGCCGCAGCTGCTCTCGGAAGACATCCGCGCGACGTTCCGATCGCTGCGCTAGTCTAGGCTGGGTCGCGGTCGGCGTAACCCTGTCCGGGCCGGCCGGCACGGTAGATTTCGCAGGTCAGGTTGACCAGTTCGGTGAGGTGTGCCGGCGGGTCGTCCTTCCACCAGGCGAGCCAGACCGGGATCGGTTGCGCGTCGCGTACGGCACGGTAGGCCACCCCGGGCCTGGGGTTCTGGTTGGCGGTGGCCTCCGAGGTGATGCCGACGGCCTGCCCAGCGGCGATCAGGGTGAGCCATTCGTCCACGCCGTGCGTGGTACGGATGGTCGGCGGCGCCGCGCCCGGCTGCCACAGCGCAGGCGTGGTCGTGCCGGTACGGCTGTCGATCGCCACGGTGTACCTGACGATGTCGGCTATCCGCACTGATCGCCGCCGCGCCAGTGGGTTGTCGGTGGCCACGGCGGCGTACCGGGCCTCCACCCCGACCAGGGCGGTGTCGAAGCGGGGGTCGGTCAGGGGCCGGCGGATCACGGTGACGTCGGCGGTCCCCTCGCTGAGCCCGCCGGTCGGGGTGTTGGACTGCACGAACACCAGCGGCATCCCGGGGTGGGCGGCAAGCCAGGTCTTCTGTAGCCGCCGGGTGTGCTTGCCCAGCGCCGCCCAGGCGTAGCCGACGCGCAGCTCGGTACGGGACTCCTCGACGATGCGTTGCAGGTGGGCGACCTCGTCGAGCACCCGGCGCGCCCCGGCCAGGACGCGGCTGCCGGTGACGGTGAGTGAGACGCTGCGGGTGGTCCGTTGCAGCAGGCGGGTACCGAGCGCGGCCTCCAGCGCGGTGACGGAGCGGGAGACGGCCGCCTGGGAGACCCCCAGGGCGGCCGCCGCGTCGGTGAAGGTACCGGTGTCGACCACCGCGACGAGGGCGCGAAGTTGACGCACCTGGACATCCATACGCCAAGCGTATAGGTGCGACGGCTGATGCATTTCTCGTATCGATCCGACCCGTCGACACTGAAGCCATGACGACCGAGAGCACGGACCGACCTGCCGACCGCTCCGGCTCCGCACCGGCCGGCGAGGGCCGCTCGATGCTGCGCGGGATCGCCACGATGATCGGCAGCGGTACCAGCAACCAGGTCGGGGCCGCCGTTGGTGCGCACGCGTTCGGCACGCTCGGCCCGGCCGGTGTCGTCGCGGTGCGGCAGTTCGTCGCGGCGGCGGTGCTGTGGCCGGCGGCCCGCCCGGACCTGCGCCGCTTCACCTGGGCGCAGTGGTGGCCGACGCTGCTGCTCGGGCTGGTCTTCGCCACCATGAACCTCAGCCTCTACACCGCGATCGACCGGATCGGGCTCGGCCTGGCCGTCACCCTGGAGTTCCTCGGGCCGCTCGCCGTCGCGCTGGCCGGCTCGCGGACCCGGCTCGACCTGCTCTGCGCGGCGGGCGCCTGCGTCGGCGTGTACGTGCTGGTCCTGCCCGGCCCGGCCAGCGACTACCCGGGGGTGGCGCTCGGCCTGCTCGCGGCGGCATGCTGGGCGGCGTACATCTTGCTCAACCGGCTGCTCGGCACCCGCCTGCCGGGTCTGGAGGCACCGGCGGCGGCGACCCTGGTGTCGGCGACGCTCTACCTGCCGGTCGCGGCGACCCTGCTCGTCCGGGGACACCTGCACGGCACCGCGCTCCTCTACGCGGTCGCGGCGGGCGTACTCAGCTCGGTCGTGCCGTACGCCGCCGACCTGGTCGCCCTGCGTACCGTTCCGGCCCGCCTCTTCGGGGTGTTCATGAGCGTGCACCCGGTGCTCGCCGCGCTGGCCGGCACCGTGATCCTCGGACAGCTCCTCGACCTGCACGAGTGGGCGGGAATCGCCGTCATCGTGACGGTCAACGCCGTGGCGGTGTACTCGGCGTCGGCGAGCCGGGACCCCGTGACGAGCCGGGGCGCCAGGCTCGGGAAGCGGTCGACGGTGCGGCGTCGGCTACGGTCAACGCCGCCGCATGGCGTACCAGGCCGCGCCGGCCACCACGACGGCCAGCGGCACGAGGCAGCAGACGAGGGTCAGGAGATGCCACGGCTTGATAGCGCCCATGCCGGGTGACCCTAGTCGACAGCGCCGCGTCGGGCCCGGCCGGCCACCGCCGACCGGACCCGATGTGCACAGTGGACGACCGAGTCAGCGGGCGCCGGCCGCCGAGTCCTGGTGTGCGGTGCGCAGCGCGGAGAGGAACGCCTCGGTCGGCTGCGCGCCGGAGATGCCGTACCTGCGGTCCAGCACGAAGAACGGCACGCCGTTCGCGCCGAACGCCCGAGCCTGCGCGATGTCGGCCTCGACGTCGGTGGCGTACTCGTCGCCGGCCAGTACCCGGCGGGCCGCCTCGGCTGGTACGCCGACCTCGGTGGCGAGCCGGACCAGGGTCTCGGGGTCGTCGACGTTCTCCGCCTCGATCAGGTTGGCCCGCATCAGCCGCTCGTGCAGCTCGGCGCCGAGCCCGTACTCCCGGGCCAGGTGGGTCAGCCGGTGCGCGTCGAAGGTGTTGGCCATGATCGACTGGTCGAGGTGGTAGTCCAACCCCTCCTCGGCGGCGAGCGAGGTCACGTGCCCCTGCATCGCGGCGACCTGGGCGGCCGAGGCGCCGAGCTTGGACCGCAGGGCCTCCGGCACCGGCCGGGGCTCCCCCTTCGGGTACGACGGGTCGAGCTGGAAGCTGCGCCAGACGACCTCGACCTCGTCGGCGTACTCGAACTGCCCGAGTGCCGTCTCCAGCCGCCGCTTCCCGAGGTAGCACCACGGGCAGACGATGTCGGACCACACTTCGAGTTGCACTGATCTTCTCCTCGTTCTACCGGCAGATTCCGTCCGAGCACACCGGGGCGTCCTCGTCGGCGGCGAGCATCACCAGACCCGGGACCGCCGGAAGCGGTGCGGGCTTTGTCGGCTCGTCACCTGGTACGTCCGGTTCGGCGGCCGGTCGGGCAGCCGGCCCGGCTGCCGCCAATTCCGCCTCCGACCTGGTCAGACTCATCCGGGCTCCCTAGTTACTCCTTGTTAGTAACCTAATTGTGCGTCAGTATCATGCCAGCGGTAAGGAGGCACTTCCATGTCGGCTACGCACACCCGTGTGCCCTTCACCCCCGACGCCGACGGCGACTGCCCGGTCCGGGAGGTGCTGGACCGGGTGGGCGACAAGTGGAGCGTGCTGATCGTGGTGCTGCTCGGCCGGGGTACCCACCGGTTCACCGAGCTGCACCGGGCCGTCGACGGCATCAGCCAGCGCATGCTCACCCTGACCCTGCGCGCGCTGGTCCGGGACGGCCTGGTCAGCCGTACGGTGTACGCCAGCGTCCCGCCCCGGGTCGACTACGCGCTGACCGAACTCGGCCGTACCCTGCTGGTGCCGCTGGTCGCGCTCGACGAGTGGGCCAGCGCACACCGCGACGACATCCGCGCCGCCCGGCGGCGCCACGACGAGGCCGCCGGCACGCCGGCCTGAGCGCCCCGGGCGGTCACCCCGACGCGGCCGGCACTTCACGCCGAGCCCGCCGAGCGGCTTTCGCGGCACCTGGTCCGGCCGGCGCTTCAGCGCACGGACGCGCCCGTGGTCCCGGTCGGGAACTCCTCGATGCCGAGTACCCGCAGCAGCTCCAGCCGTTCGCGGGCCTCGGCGTCGGCCGGGGTGAGCACCAGCAACTGCTGGCCCTGGTCGGGAGTGACCAGGGTCTCGCAGTCCATCAGCAGCCGGCCCACCCGGGGATGCACGATGGTCTTGCGGTCGACGCGCCGGACCGCCACCTCGTGCTCGGCCCAGAGCCGGCCGAAGTCGGCGCTCGCGGCCTGGAGCCGCTCGACGAGCCCGGTGACCGTGGGGTCACCGGAGCGGCGGCCGGCGGCCGCACGCAGGTCGGCCACGATCTGACGGCCGTGGTATTCGCGCTCCTCCGGCGGGTGGACGGTGCGGGTCGCCGGGTCGGTGAACCAGCGGTACACGGCGTAGCGCCGGTCGCCGGAGAAGCTGGTGTGGTCTCCGGTCAGCAGGACGGCGGCCGGGTTCTGGGCCAGCACCTCCCCCAGGTCGGAGAGGACCAGGGCCGGGGTGTCGCCGAGCAGGTCGAGCATGCGCAGCAGGCCGGCACGGGCCAGCCGGGCCACCCCGTCGCCGGGCGGGGGTCGGTGACCGGCCAGGTGGAACAGGTGGTCGCGCTCGTCGTCGGAGAAACGCAGGGCCCGGGCCAGCGCGCCGAGCAGTTGGGGCGAGGGCTGGCTGCTGCGGCCCTGCTCCAGGCGTACGACGTAGTCGACCGACATGCCGGCGAGCATCGCCACCTCTTCCCGGCGCAGCCCGGCGGTGCGGCGGCGGGGGCCGTCGGCGAGGCCGACCTCGGCCGGGCGGATGGCCTCGCGGCGGCGGCGCAGGAAGTCGGCGAGCTGGTCACGCTGCATCACCCCATGCTCCCTCGCGGCCGGCGATCCGATCCAGGGAGCCGCGCTCCCACGATGAACGCTCCGCTCCCGCGCGGCCGGCTCCGGGCGCAGGGTGGGTGAGGACATCGACGACGAAGGAGAACGCGATGCAGACACGAACCCTGGGCAGCACCGGACCGGCCGTCTCCGCGCTGGGTCTGGGCGCGATGGGCATGTCGGGCGGGGCATACGGTCCGGCCGACCGCGCGGAGAGCATCGCCACGGTGCACGCCGCGCTGGAGGCGGGCGTCACGTTGATCGACACCGGCGACTTCTACGCCATGGGCCACAACGAGTTGCTGCTCGCCGAGGCGCTGCGCGGCCGGGACCGGGACAGCTACCGGCTGAGCGTCAAGTTCGGCCAGTTGCGGGGGCCGGGCCACGTGTTCGGCGGGCAGGACAACCGGCCCGAGGCGGTGAAGAACTTCCTGGCCTACTCGCTGACCCGGCTGGGCACGGACCACGTCGACATCTACCGCCCGGCCCGGCTGGACCCGGCGGTGCCGATCGAGGAGACGGTCGGCGCGATCAAGGAGATGATCGACGCCGGTTACGTGCGGCACGTCGGGCTCTCCGAGGTGGACGCCGCGACGATCCGCCGGGCGCACGCCGTGCACCCGATCGCCGACCTCCAGATCGAGTACTCGCTGCTGTCCCGCGCGGTGGAGGCGGACGTACTACCGACGCTGCGGGAACTGGGCATCGGCCTGACCGCGTATGGCGTCCTCGGCCGCGGCCTCCTCTCCGGGCACTGGAGCCCCGGCCACGTCGCCGGTCCCGGTGACCTGCGCGGCCTCGGCCCGCGCTTCTCCAGCGGGAACGTGGAACACAACCTCGCCCTGGTCGAGGCGCTGCGGCGGGTCGCCGAGGCGTTGGGCTGCACCGTCGCCCAGTTGGCCATCGCCTGGGTGGCCGCACAGGGCGAGGACATCGTGCCGCTGGCCGGTGCCCGTACCCGCGAACGGCTGGCCGAGGCGCTGCCCGGGATGGAGCTGAGCCTCAGCGCGGACGACCTGGCCGAGATCGAGAAGGCGGTGCCGCCGGGCGCGGCACGCGGCGACCGGTACCCGCCCGCGTTCATGTCCAGCCTCGGCGTGGGTAACTGAGCCGGGCTCCGGCGGGCCCGCTCCGGTGCGGGTCCGCCGGGCGGCCGGCGGCCTCGGCCGCTCTCGCAGCGCAGCGGACCGGCCTGAGTCACCGGTCAGCTCCGCCGGACTCGGAGCCGGTCGTCGTGATGTCGAGTTCGCACAACTGCTCCGGGTCGGCTACCACGTCGATGCCGATGATCCGGCCCTCGCGGACGATGAAGCTGAGCGCGAGCCGGAGCTGGCCGTGCAGCACCACCACGGCGCCCGGGGCGCCGTCGACGACAGCCGTCCGCGCGCCCCCGGCCCGGCCGGCGAAGAAGTCGGCAACGCTCTGCGCGCCGCGCAGTTGCGCGCGACCGGCGAGCCGGGCGGCGACGCCGTCGGGCCGGATCACCACGTCCGGGTCGAGCAGGGTGAGCAGTGTGCTGACCTCACCGCCGCGCGCGGCGGTGAGGAAGGCGTCGACGATCCCCCGCTGGCGCGGCAGATCCGCCTCCGGGGTGGCGGCATCCGCCTGGACCCGTCGGCGGGCCCGGCTGGCGAGCTGCCGGGACGCGGCAGGACTGCGCCCGACGATCGGGGCGATCTCGTCGTAGGAGACCGCGAACAGGTCGTGCAGGACGAAGGCGAGCCGTTCGGCCGGGGTGAGGGTTTCCAGCACGACCAGCAGCGCGAGGCCGACCGAGTCGGCCAGCATCGCCTCCCGCTCCGGGTCGGCCTGGTCGGAGGTGGCGACCGGTTCGACGGTACGGGCGTCGAACGGCTCCTCGCGGCGGGAGCCACGGGACCGGAGCATGTCCAGGCAGATCCGGCCGACCACGGTGGTCAGCCAGGCGCCGAGGTTGTCGACCTCGGTGGTGTCGGTCCGGCTCAGCCGCAGCCACGCCTCCTGGACCGCGTCGTCCGCCTCGGCCGACGACCCGAGCATCCGGTACGCCACGGCGCGCAACTGCGGCCGGTTCGCCTCGAACCGCTCGGCCAGCAGGTCCTTCTCAGTCACGGTAGAGCCCTCACTTCGCCGTTCCCTGCCCGCATTGTGAGCTATGCCATGTTTGTCACAGCTCGCTCCCCGGGTTCGTCAACACAGCGACGGATCGGAACGGGTCGGTGTGACAGCAGCACCGGCCAGCATCGGGATCGTAGGGAGACAGTCATGCAGGCACGGATCAACAACCCCGCCGCGCTCCTGCCGGAGGCGGTCAAGGCGGTCAACCTGCTCTACAAGGAGAGCCACTCGGTCGGCCTGCCGGCGTCGACGCTGGAGTTGGTACACCTGCGGGCCAGCCAGATCAACGGGTGCGGGCCATGCGTGGACGGCGGCGCCCGGGCGGCGAAGAAGAACGGCGAGACCGACGAACGGCTCTTCGCGGTGGCGGCCTGGCGGGAGACGCCGTACTTCACCGACGCCGAACGCGCGGCGTTGGCCCTCGCCGAGGCGGCCACCCGGATGGCCGACCGGGCCGACGCCGTGCCGGACGAGATCTGGGACGAGGCGGCCAAGCACTTCGACGAGCGGGAACTCGCCGCCCTCGTGCTCTGGATCGCCACCACCAACTTCTTCAACCGGATCAACGTCACCACCCGGCAGCCGGCACCGCAGAACTGGGGCTGAGCGCGCACGTCGTCCGATCAGGACCAGCACTCGCGGGTGGCGGCCGGGCCGCCACCCGCGAGTTCCTTCCCCGAGTCCGCTCCCGGCCTCATCCGACCGCGACATGGTCCGGAAGTTCTCCGTAACTTTCGGTCACGCCCCTCCGGATCTCGGGTACCCGACTGTCATTCCGGCCGACGAGCCGCTGCCCCGACCGGTCAGCCGGCACACTGACCTGCTGAAACAACCTCGGAGCGAATCGCTACCAGCAGAGGGTTTCCGCAATATTTCCGGGAAGCGTTGACATGTGACCGGAACCCGACCAATACTGTCGCCATCGGCAGACCTCCATAACTGTCGATGGCTTACCACCACGTACCGCTCCTCCGGTTGTCGACCGCGCGACGACCGGTCCACCACCACCGCGCCGTACGACGCTGGCGCCCGGTGCCCGTTGCCGGGGGCTGACAGCCCTGCCGGGTCGTACCGCGCCGCTGGCCCCCGCCAGCCACCACGAGGAGGAAGCAGCTAGATGAACGACACGCACCACACCCCCACCAGACCGAGAAGGCGCCGCATCCGGCTGCTCTTCGGTGCCGCCTGCGCCCTGGCGCTGGCGGTCAGCGGCACGGCGCTGGCCCCCAGCGCGCACGCCGAGGCCGACCGGCAGGTCTGCTCGAACAGCACCGGCACGCACAACGGGTTCTACTTCTCGTTCTGGAAGGACAGCGGCGACGCCTGCATGGTGCTGCGCGAGAACGGCCGGTACTCCAGCTCGTGGAGCAGGAGCACCAACAACTGGGTCGGCGGCAAGGGCTGGTCCAGCGGCAGCCGGCGGACTGTCAGCTACTCGGGCACCTACAACCCGGGCAACAACAACACCTACCTCGCCCTGTACGGATGGACGCGGAACCCGCTCATCGAGTACTACGTGGTGGAGAACTTCGGCAGCTACAACCCGAGCAGCGGCGCCACCCGGATGGGCACGGTAACCACCGATGGTGGCACCTACGACATCCTCCGCAGCCAGCGGGTCAACCAGCCGTCGATCGACGGCACCGCCACGTTCTACCAGTTCTGGAGCGTCCGGCAGCAGAAGCGCAGCAGCGGTACGATCACCTTCGGCAACCACATGGACGCCTGGGCCCGCGCCGGCCTGAACCTCGGCACCAGCTGGGCCTACCAGGTCATGGCCACCGAGGGCTACCAGAGCCAGGGAAGCTCCGACATCACCGTCCGGGAAGGCGGTGGAGGCAACCCGGGTCCCAACCCCACCACCCCGCCGCCGGGCGGCGGTAACTGCTCGGTCAGCGTGAGCCGGGCCGACGAGTGGAGCGACCGGTTCAACACGACCTTCTCGGTCAGTGGCGCCAGCAACTGGGTCGTCAGCATCCGCACGAACGGCAGCCAGAGCTTGCAGAACAGCTGGAACGCCTCGATCAGCGGCACCAGCGGCACCCTCACGGCGCGTCCGAACGGCAACGGCAACAACTTCGGTATCACGCTCTACAAGAACGGCAACAACACCACACCAACCGCGAGCTGCTCGACCGGCTGACCCTGGGTGTGGGTTGGGTACGGTGCCGCCGGTGTTCGGGAGCGCGGACTGACCCGAACACCGGAGCACCGCCCCTGTGGCGGGGGGGGCGGCCCGCCCCCCCCCCCCCCCCGGGCGCCCCCCCCCCCGCCCCCCCCGCCGCCCCCCGGGGGCCGCCCCCCCCCCCCCCCCCCCCCCCCCCCACACTGCTGTCTCCGGTTAGGCTCCCCGGCATGACGAGGATCAGCCAGATCTCGCTGGGGGTGATCGGCGGGTCGACTGGCCGTACTACCCCACCGACGATGGCCCGGAGCCACCGGGGACCCGCCTCCGGTACGTCGTACTTGCCGACACCGAGGGAAACGTCTTCTGCGTCGAAGAGCGCGCCGGCTGACCCCCGCGGCACCGCCTCAGCTCGTCGACCTGGCGGTCCCGGCGGACATCCGTACGGCGGCGACCACCAGCAGCACCAGGCTGGGCAGGTAGAAGAGCCCAAGCGAGGCGAGGCTCACCAGGACACCCAGCCCGAGCAGCAGCACGGCGGCGACCGTCAGCGGGAACCTGGCAGCCCCGGTGCCGAGCAGCGGCATCGCGCAGAGCAGCACCGGGACCAGCAACAGCAGCACCACACCCCACCCCTCGGCCTGCACGAGGGGCTGCCGCACCTCGCGAACCCCGATCATCGGATGGGCGGCCCCGCTGTCGCGGGTGGCCTCCAGGACGGTCGTGACCGGCAGGAACAGCAGTAGGACGCCGGCCGCCACCGCCAGCAGGAACGCGGCCAGCAACCATCGGATGCCGGGCCGGGCCGGCGAGGGCAGCGACGTTGCCTGGTCCATCGTCATCCTCCGGGCTAGGTCGGACGGATGCGTCGGGCGGCGTTCCCGGCACTGTCCGTCAGACTACCGCCGGCCATCGATCCCTCCTGCCGCGAGTGGCCGCTCGGCGAGCTTCTCCGGGCAGGGCGTGGTCACCCCGGGGGCCGGGTCAGTCGGGTGGGCAGAGCAGCACGCAGCCGCCGCTGGGCAGCAGCGGCAGCCCGGACGGCAGCAGCGACGGCAGCACGGGTACCGGCAGCGGCAGTACCTCCCGGCGCGACGGGCTCGCCGGTGGCGGCGGCGCCGGAGCGGACCGCACCGTCGGCGGTGCCCCATCTCCAGGGGAACGCGCCGGAGCCGGGGTACGCCCGGCACCCGGTGTCGGTGGCACCGGTCGGACCGGAGGAGCCTCACCGGTAGGCGCCTCCGACCGGTCCGCCGACCCGGGCAGTCCGAGCCGGACCCGCTCGATCTCGGTACGCAGTCGCCCGGCCTCCGCCGAGTCGCGGATCTCGGTCACCTGCACGGCCGCGCGGTCCAGTTCCGCACGCGCCTCGGCGTAGCGGCGCTCCGCCACCGCCTCCCGGGCGAGTTGGATGGTGTGCTCGGCAGCGCGGACCGCGGACCGGTCCGGATAGACCGCCGACGCGACCGGCCAGAGCGGGCTGGTCGGCCCCGCGTGGTTGACGCCGAGCCCGAGCAGGGCGGTCACGACGACACCGACCACGCTGGACAGGACGAGTCGGCGGACGAGCAAGCCGGGGCGCACCGGTGGGCGGGACGGACCCGGTCGCCCGGCGGCTTTCCGTGCGGAGCCCGCCGGACCGGCGCCGGGGCGACGTCCGGCCGGCAGCCGGCTCGCGGAAGCACCGGGGCGGGGTCGGCGGACGGGGACCGCGGTACGGGGCGGGCGGATGCCGTCCGGGCCCTGTCCGACCTGCTGAGGCCTGGTCAGGACGAACGCGGCGTCGAGGTCGAACGCCGGCAGATCGGTGTCGAGTTCCGCGCGCCAGGCGGTGAGCAGCCCGGCCAGCGGGTCGTCGCCGACCGCCGACGCTCCCCGTCCCCACGTGTCGAGCAGCAGGTCGTCCGCCGCGACCACCGCCGGATCGGGAACGGTCGTCGGATCGGAATCCGCCGCCGGATCGGGAACGGCCGACGGATGGAGGTGAAGATCGAGGTCCGGGCCGGTGGGCTGGTGCGGCTGGGCCGAGGACCGGCGCGCCGCTGCCCGCTCGGCACTCCATCCAGACTCGCCGTCCCGGCCGGTCAACGTCCCATCCCGCCCCGGCACGGCGCCGCCGCGCTCGTCCGTACCGTCGTCTCGCTCTGCACCGCTTCGTAGCGTACTCATGCGGCGACCTCGTCCAGGGCGGTGCCGGCCAGCGCGCGGAGCCGGGCCAGGGCGCGGGACTGGGTCACCCGGACGGCGGCGGCCGACATTCCCACGATGAGGCCGACCTCGTCGGCGGTGAGACCGACCGCCACTCGAAGCAGGACGATCTCCCGGTGCAGCTCGGGCAGCCGAGCGAGCAGTGCGGAGAGCCGCCGGGCGAGGTCGGTGGCGACGGCCCGCTGTTCGGGGCCGGGTTCGGCGTCCGGCTCGTCCGGCAACGGACCGTCCGTGGTGACGGCCGAGTCGCGGATGGCGGCCCGCTGCGCGTCGGCGACCTTGTGCGCGGCGATGGTGTAGAGGAAGGCGGAGAACGGCCTGCCCTGGTCCCGGTAGCGGGGCAGCGCCCGGAGTACCGCCAGGCAGACCTCCTGGGCCACGTCGTCGGCGGTGGCGTACGCGCCGCCGATCCGGCCGAGCCGGGCCCGGCAGTACCGGACCAGGCCGGGGCGGACCTCGGTGAGCAGTGCCGCCGTCGCCTCGGGGTCGCGTCGAGCCGCGCGCGCGACAAGATCTGTCTCGGGTGCTGCGGTCATGTATGCGGTCGCACCTTCGTCGGGGCCACACCTTCGTCCGGTACCACGCCTGGAGTTACCGGCGGGTTAACCGCACCGTAGCGGGAGCCGCCCGATAGCACCACCGGCGGGGGCGGTTCTCCGACGTCGAGCCGGCGGCTCACCGGCGTACCCACGGAAAGTGGTCGAAGAATTACCGGCCACCGCTGTTACGCACGGCGCGCCCCGCGCGATGTCCACCAGAGACGGCGGTGGACGGACGGTCCGCCGGAAGCTGCGGCGGGCGGGTGTGCGGATGGGCGTCGAGGTACGGGTCGAGGGGCTGACGAAGTCCTTCGGCGGGCAACCGGTCTGGTCCGACGTCAGTCTGACCCTGCCGGCGGGCGAGATCTCGGTGCTGCTCGGCCCCTCCGGCACCGGCAAGTCCGTCTTCCTCAAGACGCTGGTCGGGCTGCTGAAGCCGGACCGTGGGGCGATCTGGATCGAGGGTCAGGACCTCCCCCGGCTCTCCGAACGCGCCCTCTGCGAGGTCCGCAAGCTCTTCGGCGTGCTGTTCCAGGACGGCGCGCTGTTCGGCTCGATGAACATCTACGACAACGTCGCCTTTCCGCTGCGCGAGCACACCCGCAAGTCGGAGTCGCAGATCCGGGCGGTGGTGCACGAGAAGCTGGAGATGGTCGGGCTGCTCGGCGCGGAGCGGAAGCTGCCGGGCGAGATCTCCGGCGGCATGCGCAAGCGCGCCGGGCTGGCCCGGGCGCTGGTGCTCGACCCGCAGATCATCCTCTTCGACGAGCCGGACTCCGGGCTCGACCCGGTCCGCACCGCGTACCTGAACCAGCTCATCATCGACCTCAACCAGCAGACCGGTGCGACGTTCCTGATCGTCACGCACGACATCAACACCGCCCGCACGGTGCCGGACAACATCGGGCTGATCTACCACGGTCACCTGGCCATGTTCGGGCCGCGCGAGATGCTGCTCTCCAGCACCGAGCCGGTGGTCCGGCAGTTCCTCAACGCGCAGCGGATCGGCCCGATCGGGATGGCCGAGGAGAAGGACTCCGACGAGCTGCGTGCCGAGGCCGAGGCCGGGGTGGAGCTGCCGCCGCTGCCGCCGATCCCGCTGCAACTCGCCCCCTCGGACGGGCGGCCCCGGGCCGCCGAGCAGCCGCCGGGCCGATGGTGCGAGGAGCACGGCGTCACACCCCCGGCCGGCTCGTTCCGGGGCGTACAGGGCAGCGTGTGGCAGCCGACCGAGGCGCTGCGATGAGCCAGCCGACCCGGGTGGCGGCCGGGCTGCGCGGCCCCGGCTACTTCTTCGCGTTCTGTCTCGACGCGCTGCGCGGGCTGTTCCGGCGGCCGTTCCAGGTCCGCGAGTTCGTGCAGCAGGCCTGGTTCATCAGCTCGGTGTCGATCCTGCCGGCCGCGCTGGTGGCGATCCCGTTCGGTGCGGTGATCGCACTACAGCTCGGTTCCCTGGTACGCCAGCTCGGCGCCCAGTCGTTCACCGGCGCCACCTCGGTACTGGCCGTGGTACGCGAGGCGAGCCCCATCGTGACCGCGTTGATCATCGCCGGGGCGGGCGGCTCGGCGATCTGCGCCGACCTCGGTGCCCGGAAGATCCGCGAGGAGCTGGACGCGATGGAGGTGCTCGGGATCGACCCGGTGCACCGGCTCGTGGCGCCCCGGATCGTCGCCGCCGCACTCGTCGCGGCGCTGCTCAACGGGCTGGTCAGCGTCGTCGGGGTGGCCGGCGGCTACTTCTTCAACGTGGTGATGCAGGGCGGCACCCCGGGGGCGTACCTGGCGAGTTTCCAGGCGCTGGGGCAACTCTCCGACCTGGCCGTCGGCGAGGTGAAGGCGGTGCTGTTCGGCGCGGTGGCCGCGCTGGTGGCGTCGTACCACGGGATGACGGCGAGAGGCGGGCCCAAGGGGGTCGGCGACGCGGTCAACCAGAGCGTCGTACTCACCTTCATGCTGCTCTTCGCGCTGAACTTCGTGATCACCGCGGTCTACTTCCAGCTCGTGCCGCAGCGGGGGATGTGAGATGCCGATGCTGCGTACCCTGGACAACCTCGGCGGCCAGCTCGCGTTCTACCTGCGGGCGTTCGCCTGGACCCCCCGGGCCCTGCACCGCTACCGCCGGGAGGTGGTGCGGCTGCTCGCCGAGATCAGCTTCGGTCGCGGCGCGCTCGCGGTCGCCGGTGGCACCGTCGGGGTGATCTGCTTCCTGACCTTCTTCACCGGCACCGAGGTGGGGCTCCAGGGCTACCAGGCGCTGGACCAGCTCGGCAGCAGCGCGTTCACCGGCTTCATCTCGGCCTACTTCAACACCCGGGAGATCGCCCCGCTGGTCGCCGGGTTGGCGCTGTCGGCGACGGTCGGCTCCGGCTTCACCGCCCAGCTCGGCGCGATGCGGATCTCCGAGGAGGTCGACGCCCTCGAGGTGATGGGCGTGTCCTCGCTGCCGTTCCTGGTCACCACCCGGATGATCGCCGGCTTCGTCGCCGTCATCCCGCTGTACGTGATCGGCCTGCTCTCCAGCTACCTGGCCACCAGAGGCATCGCGGTCTTCTACTTCGGACAGTCGGCGGGCACCTACGACTACTACTTCCACCTCTTCCTGCCTCCGGTGGACGTGCTCTGGTCGTTCGGCAAGGTGCTGGTGTTCAGCGTGATCGTCGTGCTGGTGCACTGCCACTACGGCTACCACGCCAGCGGCGGGCCGGCCGGGGTCGGGATGGCGGTCGGCCGCGCCGTGCGTACCGCCATCGTGGCGATCAACATCGTCGACTTCTTCCTGTCGCTGGCCATCTGGGGCGCGACCACGACCGTACGGATCGCGGGGTGAACAGGTGAGCATGGAGCATCGCGGGTCGCCGCTGGGCCGGCGCGTCCTCGGTCTCGTCTTCGTCGTGCTGCTCGGCGCGGCGCTGTCGCTGGCCGTCCTGCAATACCGCAAGGTCTTCACCCCGGTCGCCTGGGTGACCCTCTACACCGCCCAGACCGGGATGCAGCTCAACCCCGGTGCAGAGGTGAAGCTGCGCGGCGTACCGATCGGCGAGGTACGCGAGGTCGGCAGCGACGGGGCACAGGCCCGGCTGCGGCTCGCGCTCGACCCGGACCGGATCGGGCAGGTACCGGCCGACGTCACCGCCCGGCTGCTGCCGAAGACCCTCTTCGGCGAGCGGTACGTGGCGCTGGTCGCCCCGGCCGGCTCCACCGCCGCTCCGCTGCGGGCCGGTGCGGTGATCAGCCAGGACCGCAGCCGCAACGGGGTCGAGCTGGAACGGGTACTCGACGAGGCGCTGCCGCTGCTCCAGTCGATCCGGCCGGACAAGCTGGCCAGCACGCTCGCCGCGCTGGCCACCGCGCTGGACGGTCGCGGCGAGCAGCTCGGGCGGACCCTGGAGACCCTCGACACCTACCTCAGCGAACTCAACCGCGAGCTGCCGGCGCTCACCGAGGACGTCCGGCGGCTCGCGGTGGTGCTGGACTCCTACGACGCGGCCCTGCCGGACCTGCTGGCCATCCTCCGGGACGTCACCCCGACCGCGCGGACCGTCGCCGACCAGCGGACCCAGCTCGCGGCCTTCCTCGCCGAGTCCACCGACGCCGCCGACGTGGGCCGGCTTTTCCTGGACCGGCACGGTGACCAGGTGATCCGGCTCGGCGAGCTGGGCCGGCCGGTGCTGGAACTGCTGGCCGCGTACGCCCCGGAATATCCGTGCCTGATGGAGGGGCTGGTAGGGGCGCAGCCGCTGGCCGAGGAGGTGTTCCGGAACGGCCGGATGCACGTGACCCTCGAGGTCACCCGGGACAACGGCGCCTACCAGCCCGGTCGGGACGCCCCGGCGTACGGCGCCTCGACCGGCCCGCAGTGCCGGGAACTGCCGAACCCGACGCCACCGGCCCCGGAGGTGCGGGTCGAGGACGGCTACGACCACGGCGGCTCCCGCCCCGGCCCGGTCAAGCTGCCGGTCGGCAAACCGCAGCCCGGCACGGCCACCGCCACCGGTGGCAACCCGTCGGCCGGCAACCCACCGGCGATGGGATCCGCCGGCACCGAGGAGGAACAGAACCTGCTCAAGCCGATCATCGGAGCCGCCACCGACACCCTGCCGGTGCAGGTACCCGACATCGCCGTGCTGCTCTGGGGTCCGCTGCTGCGCGGAGCGGTGGTGAACGTCAGATGAGACGGATACCGGTCGGACCGCTGATCAAGCTGGTCGCGTTCGCCACGGTGACGCTGCTGCTCACCGGGCTGCTCGGGCAGGCGCTCGGCTCCTTCTCCTTCGGCGGCACCAGCTACCGGGCCCGGTTCACCGACGTCACCGGCCTGCTCCCCGGCGACGACGTCCGGATCGCCGGGGTCCGGGTGGGCCAGGTCGACGGGATCCGGGTGGTGGACAACAGCGTCGCCGAGGTGACCCTGACGCTGACCGAGGAGGTGCCGCTCCGCACCACCGTGCGAGCGAAGATCCGGTACCGCAACCTGATCGGCCAGCGGTACGTCGCGCTCGCCGAGGGCCCGGGCGGCGGAGCGCCGCTGCGCCCGGACGGGCTGATCCCGATCGGCCAGACCACTCCGGCCCTCGACCTGACCACGCTCTTCAACGGGTTCCGGCCGCTGTTCACCGCGCTGACCCCGGAGGACGTCAACAAGCTGGCGTACGAGATCATCCAGGTGCTACAGGGCGAGGGCGGGACCGTCTCCAGCCTGCTCGCGCACACCGCCTCGCTGACCAACACCCTCGCCGACCGGGACGCGGTGATCGGCCGGGTGGTCACCAACCTCAACTCGGTGCTGGCGACCCTGGAGGACCGGGACGCCGAACTCGATCAGACGATCCGCTCGTTGCAGCAGTTCGTCACCGGACTGGCCGGCGACCGGGAGGCGATCGGCGCGGCGCTGGTCAACCTCGGCAAGCTCACCGGCAGCACCGCCGCGCTGCTCGCCGACGCCCGGCCGGCGCTCGCCGCCGACGTGACCGAACTCGGCGAACTGGCCGGCACCCTCAACCGGAACGCGGCGGTCATCGACGGCACCCTCGGCCGGCTGCCCGACCGGTACGAGGCGCTGACCCGGGTCGCCTCGCACGGCTCCTGGCTCAACCTCTTCGTCTGCGACTTCGACGGCCGGCTGACGCTCGGCGGGCAGGGCGTCAACCCGGCCACGTTCAGTTCCCAGGCCGCCCGCTGCGCCGGATCAGGAGGTGCCCGGTGAAACCGTTCCGGGAGCGCAATCTCGTCGCCGTCGGCGCGGTCGGGCTGGTGGTGCTGACCGGCCTGCTGCTGACGGCGTTCCGGCTGGACGACCTCTCCTCGCTCGGCAACCCGGCGTACGCGGCGGCGTTCCGGGACGCCAGCGGGCTGGCCGAGGGGAACGAGGTCCGGGTCGCCGGGGTACGCGTCGGCGAGGTGACCGAGGTCGACCTGGCCCGGAACGGCACCGGCCCGTACGTCCGGGTGCGGTTCCGGATAGACGACGGTGAGCTGCGGCTCGGCCGGGACACCGGCGCGACCATCCGGATCAAGACGGTGCTCGGCCAGAAGTATCTGGCGCTGACCCCGGCCGGGCCGGGCCGGCTGGCCGAGGACGCGGAGATCCCGCTTTCCCGCACGGCGTCGCCGTTCGACGTGATGCAGGCGGTCACCGGGCTGGCCGGCACGCTCGACGAGATCGACGCCGCCCAGTTGGCGACCGCGTTCACCACCCTCGCGGAGACCTTCGCCGACACGCCGGGCAGTGTGCGCGCCTCGCTGGACGGGCTCTCCCGGCTCTCCCGCACGGTCGCCAGCCGGGACGCCGAGCTGCGCGAGCTGCTGGAGCGGGCCCGTGGCGTCACCGACGTACTGGCGAACCGGGACGAGGAGTTCCGCCGGCTGGTCGCCGACGGGACGCTGCTGCTCGACGAGGTGCACCGACGGCGGGACGCGATCCACGAGCTGCTGGTCGGCACCCGGGACCTCTCGACCCAGCTCTCCGGGCTGGTCGCTGACAACCGCGCCACGCTGGAGCCGACGCTGCGCCAGTTGCGCGGGGTGGTGGCCACCCTGCAACGCAACCGCGACGACCTGGAGCGGACGTTGCAGACGATGGGACCGTTCCTCGACGCGTTCACCAACGTGCTGGGCAACGGCCGGTGGTTCGACTCGTACCTTCGCGGGCTGCTCCAGCCGTACGTGCCGACGGGAGGTCGCTGATGCGCCGGTTCCTCGCTCCACCGAACCGTCGGCGGGCGCTGCTCGCCGCCGGGGTGACCGTGGTGGTGGCCGCCGCGACCGCGTTCGTGGTGCTGCACCAGGGCACCCCGCAGCGTCGCCTCGTCGCGCACTTCGCCCGGGCGGTCGGCATCCACCCCGGCTCCGACGTACGGGTGCTCGGGGTGCGGATCGGTGAGGTCGTCTCGATCTCCCCGGCCGGTCGTACCGTCCGGCTGGAGCTGCGCTACGACGCCCGGCACGACATCCCGGCCGACGCGTCGGCGGTGATCGTGCCGCCGAGCCTGGTCAGCGACAGGTACGTCCAGCTCACCCCGGCCTTCTCCGGCGGCGCCCGGCTGCCCGACGGCGCGGAGCTGCCGGTGGACCGGACGATGGCGCCGATGGAGATCGACGACATCTACCGGGCGCTCGACGAGTTCAACCGGGCGCTCGGGCCGGACGGTGCCAACGCCGACGGCGCGCTGGACGACCTGCTCGGCACCGCCCGGGCCAACCTGGCCGGCAACGGCGACAACCTGCACGACACCCTGGACGGGCTCTCCCGGGCCCTGGACACCCTCGCCGACGGGCGGCAGGACCTGTTCGGCACGGTGGCGAACCTGCAACGGTTCACCACCGCGCTGGCCCGCAGCGACCAGCAGGTGCGGGCGTTCAACTCCCGGCTCGCCGACGTGGCCACCCAGCTCGCCGCCGAACGGGGCGACCTGGCCGCCGCGCTGCGCAACCTGGCTACCGCGCTCGGCGAGGTCACCCGGTTCGTCCGGGACAACCGGGCGGTCCTGAAATCCAACGTGGACGCGCTGGCGGACGTGACGAACGTGCTGGTCCGGCAGCAGAAGGCGCTCATCAAGATCCTGGACGTGGCACCGCTGACGCTCTCCAACCTGAACCTGGCCTACAACGCCCGGTCCGGCACCCTGGACACCCGGGACAACCTGCTCGGCCCGTACGACCCGGCCGCGTACGTCTGCGCCACCCTGGCCGACGCGCTGCCGGCGCCGAAGGTGCCCAAGCGCTGCTTCGAGCTGGCCGAGACCCTCAACCTGAAGCGACTCCCGCTGCCGGAGGAGCTGCGCAAGCTGCTCAACCTGCCGCCCTCCGGCAAGCCCGCACCGGCGGTGCCGCAGCCGCCGGCCACCGGCGACGGTACGGCGGCGCCCGCACCGGGAGCGCCGGGGCCGGAGGTGTCGCTCGACCGCACGCTGGGCGGCATCCTGCGAGGTCTCCGATGAGCCGGCCGGTCTTTTCCGAGGCTCGTCCGACGCCCCGGCTCGGGGGCGGGCGGACGGTGACGCGGCTCGGAAGCGGGCGGACGGTGACCCGCTTCCGGGGCGGGCGGACGGTGACGCGGGCGGTCGCGGCGCTGCTGGCGGCGACCGTCGGGGCGACCGGCTGCACCACCCCGGACCTGGCCGACCTGCCGCTGCCCGGCGGGGCGCCGGACGGGCCGGCGTACCAGGTGACGGCCGAGTTCACCGACGTGCTCGACCTGGTGCCGCAGGCGTCCGTCAAGGTCAACGACGTCACCGTCGGCAGCGTGCGGGAGATATCGCTGCGCGGCTGGACCGCCCTGGTCCGGCTCGACATCGACCGCACCGTGACGCTGCCCGGCAACGCCACCGCCGCGGTCCGGCAGACCAGCCTGCTCGGCGAGAAGTACGTCGCGCTGGCCGCCCCGGTCACCGAGCCACCCGCCGGGCAGCTCGCCGATGACGCGGTGATCCCGCTGGCCCGGACGAAGCGGTCGGCCGAGGTCGAGGAGGTGCTCGCCGCGCTCGGGCTGCTGCTCAACGGCGGCGGGCTCGCCCAGGTCAAGACGATCAACCAGGAACTCGCCGCCGCGTTGCAGGGTCGGGAGCCGGCTGCCCGGGACGCGCTGCGCCAGTTGGACACCTTCGTGACCGGGCTGGACCGGCAGAAGGCGGATCTGGTCCGCGCGGTGGACGCGCTGGACCGGTTGACGGATCGGCTGGCCCGGCAGCGGGTCGTGATCGGTGACGCGCTCTTTGCGCTCGACCCCGGCCTGACGGTGCTGGCCGAGCAGCGGGAGCAGCTCAGCGAGGCGGTGACCGCCCTCGGCGAACTGGGTCGGGTGGGCGCCCGGGTGGTCACCGAGAGCCGGGAGGACCTGGTGGCGAGCGTGCGGGCCCTGCAACCGACGCTCGAACAACTCGTCCGGGCCGGCGACGCGCTGCCGAAGTCGCTCGACTTCATGCTGTCGTACCCGTTCCCGCCGAACGTCACCGGGGCGATCGTCGGCGACTACATCAACCTGTCGCTCACCGCCGACCTGGACGCCGCGACCATCCTGTCGAACCTCTTCTCGGCCAAGCCGGTGGCGAAGCCGCCGTCGAAGGGCGGGACCCGGCCCGGTGGCACCACCAGCGGCAACCGCCCCGGTGCGACCGGCGGCGGGCAGCGCCCCGGCGGCAGCGGCGACGGGCGGCCGGGCGGGGTCGGTCCGCTGCTGCCCGGCGTACTGCCACCGATCTGTCTGCCGGTCGGCGGGCTGCTGCCGATCGACTGGCTGCCGCCGCTGCTGCCCGAGTGCGAGCTGCCGCCCGGCTGTGAACTGCTCCGTCCCGGGTCGCTGCTGCCGCCGGGCGGGCTGCTGCCACCTGGTGGTGTGGTGCCGCCGGGCACCATCTTCCCGCCCGGCACCAAACTGCCGCTGGGCGCCGTCCTCTCCCCCGGCTGCCTACTGCCGCCGCCGGACGGGGCGACGAACGGGCGGACCGGCGGGCTGCTCGACGTACTCGGCGGGGGGTTGCTGCGGTGATCGGACGTACCGCCCGGCTCCAGGTACTGGCGTTCCTGGTGGTCAGCGTGCTCGGGATCAGCTACGTCGCGGTCCGCTACGTCGGGCTCGGCGACCGGCTGCTCGGCCACGGCTATCTGGTGCACGCCGACTTCGCCGACTCCGGGGGCATCTTCCCGAACGCGTCGGTCAGCTACCGGGGTTTCCCGGTCGGCCGGGTCGAGGCGGTCGACCTGCACGACGGGGCGGTCCGGGTCACCCTCCGGCTGGACGAGGAAATCCGGGTACCCGACGCGCTGCGCGCGGTGGTCTCGCAACGTTCCGCCGTCGGCGAGCAGTACGTCGACCTGCGCCCCGAACGCGACACCGGCCCCTACCTGCGGGACGGTTCGGTGATCCCCCGGGACCGCACCGGCACCCCGCTGGCCCCGGAGACCCTGCTGGCCAACCTGGACGCGCTGGTCCGCTCCATCGACCCTGACGACCTGGCGGTGGTGATCGACGAGCTGGGCGTCGCCTTCGAGGGCAACGAGGCGGCACTGCGCCGGATCCTCGACGCGAGCGGCGCGCTGCTGGCCGAGGCGACCGTACGGCTGCCGGAGACCGTGACGTTGATCCGGGACGGGCGCACGGTGCTGCGTACCCAGCAGGAGTCCGCGGCCGCGCTGCGTCGCTGGGCGGACGGGCTGGCCCGGCTCGCCGAGACGGTCAGGGCGGCGGACCCGGACCTGCGGCGGATCCTCGCCGACGGGCCGGCCGCCGCCACCGAACTGGTCGGCCTGCTGCGCGACCTGGACCCGTCGATCGGCACCCTGCTCGGCAACCTGGTCGCGGTGAACGGGGTGGCCGCCCGGCGGCTGCCCGGCATCGAGCAACTGCTGGTGGTCTATCCGCTGGTGGTCGACGGCGCGTTCACCGTCACCCCCGGCGACGGCACCGTGCACTTCGGGCTCGTGCTGAACGTCGCCGACCCGCCCGCCTGCGTCTACGACGGGTCCACCCGCTGCACCTCGGCCGAGGCGGCCCGCGGCTCCAGCGTCCGAGGCAGCGCGGCGGCCCCCCGCCCGGGCGGCACGGACCCGCCGCCGCCCCGGCCCGGCGGGCCGGCGCTGCCGGAGTCGGACGAACCGGCCGGGGACGCCCCGCCGGTCTCCCCCGCCACGGTCGCCGGCTACGACCCCGCGACCGGGGTCGCGCTGGGCCCGGCCGGCAGCCCACTCTCCTTCGGCTCGACCGGCGGGCAGTACCAGCTCGCTGGCGACCAGTCCTGGAAGCAACTCCTACTCGCCGGCCTCGCGCCGTGACCGATCCGAGGAGCCGACCGATGCGCAGCGGTGAGGAACGCAGGTTGAAACTGGTCAAGGGCACAGCAGCGGCCGATCCGGCGACTCCGGCCGTACCCGCGCAGGCACCCGCCGAGGGGCGGGGCCCGGCCGGCGGGGCACGCCGGTCGGGCGAGGGGACGAAACAGCCGGCCCGGGGCGGGCGGCCGGCGACCCGGCGTACGGTGACCCGGCGGCTGCCGGCCGCCAAGGACCCCGTGCGGGAGATCCTGGAACGGCTCGACCAGGAACCGGTCGACAGGCCGGGCACCGGGGAGCCGGCCGCGACGGGCGGGACGGCCACGACCGACGAGCCGATCTCCACGGACGAGCCGGACCCGACCGACGAGCCGACCGCGACGAACGGGGCGACCCCGACCGACGGGCCGGACACGACCGACCAGCCGGACACGACCGATGGGGCGGACACGACCGGCACGACGACGAGCACCAGCAGGGCGGTCCGCATCGGCAGGGTAACCAGGACCCGCAGGGCGGTCCGCATCGGCAGGGCGACCAGGACCGGCAGGGCGACCAGGACTGACGAGGCGGGCTCGACCGGCGAGACGGCGGCGGGACGGAACGGGCCCGGGCGGCGGCTCGGGACGACGGTCGCGCTCGTCGCCGCGCTCTCTGCGGCACTCGCCCTGGCCGGTGTCTTCGGCTACCAGTGGTGGCAGGACCGGGCGGTCGAGCGGGCCCACGCGCAGGCCCTGGCCGCCGCGCGGCAGACCACCGTCAACTTCGTCTCGGTCAGCGCATCCAGTGTGGACAGCGACCTCCAGCGGATCACGGCCGGTGCCACCGGCGAGTTCAAGGAGGAGTTCGTCCGGGGCCAGGCCAAGGTGCGGGAAGCGGTGCTGGAGAACAAGGTCGAGTCGAAGGGTACGGTGCTGCGCGCCGGCCTGCTCTCCGGTGACCGCCGCCACGCGGTGGTACTGGTGGCGATGGACGCGACCGTCAAGAACGTGAACGCCCCGGACGGGCGGCCCGCGCACTACCGGATCCAGGTCGACCTGACCAGGGAAGGCGACTCCGACACCTGGCTGGTCGCCCGGCTCCAGTTCGTCGGCTGAGAGGAGTTCTCCGATGCGATCGTCCATCGCCACGCTCGCCCGGCGGCTGCGCCCCGGGCGTCGTACCGGCGAAGAGCCGGCGGCCGACGGCGCGCAACGCGGCCCCGAGCCTGCCCCGGCACGGCGCCGCCGGTACGCCGGCAGCCGCCTGCACCTCGCCCTCGCGGTCGCCACCGTGCTCGCCGCCGCCACGGCCGGCACCGCCTGGTACGCCCACCACCGGGCCGAAGAACGCGACTCCGCGGTACGCCAGGCGCTGGCCACCGCCGGTCCCGCCGCGAAAGCGATCTTCTCCTACGACTACCGCAGCTTCGACGCCAGCGTGGCGAACGGACGCGCCTTCGTGACCGGCGCGTTCGCCGACGAGTACGCCGAGACGACCTCGGCGCTGAAGTCGACGGCCGTCTCCGAGCAGGCGGTGGTGCTCGCGGAGGTCTCCGCCAGCGGGGTGATCCGGGCCGAGTCGGCCGAGGTGGAGCTGCTGGTCTACCTGAACCAGTACCGGCGCAACGCCAACACCGACGGCGAGAAGGTCGACCAGAACCGCGTGGTCCTCGAACTGCGCCGCGTCGGCGGGGAGTGGAAGGTGGCCCGGGCCACCGCCATCTGATCCGCGCCGGGGACACCGCAAAGGCGTGCCTCCGGCAGCGCGAGTCGGGGCGAGCAGAATGTCGGTGCGGTGGTGCACCATCTCGGGCGTGTATTTCGTCTACCGCTCCCACTACGAGGGGCCGCTGAGCAAGCACGTCCACCATCTGCCGGGGGTGTCGGTCCTGGACTGGTTCCGCCGGGGCTGGACCGTCGACGATCCGGCGCGGTGGATCGAGGACCAGCTCGGCGTCCACGTCTACGGGCTGGACTCGATCTTTGAGAAGGCGGTAGAGCGGCAGCTCGCTCCGCCCCGCGACTGGCAGGAGCTCCGCGACCTGCTGCGCGAGCACCTCTATCTCGAAGGTGACCCGGAGACCCACCTGCGGGTCACCGAGCACTCCGTGCGGGCGTACACCGACGACGACGAGGTCGAGTTGGCGTACTTCTTCTTCGACGACGAGGTGCCGGCCGCCGCGCCGGACCGGCTGGCCTACCTGTTCCAGTCGTGGCCGCTGCCCGCCGAGGTCACCGGGGCGGACGGGCCCGCCACGGCCTTCGTACCGGCGGTGCCGACCCGGCCGGCGATGCCGCCCACCGGAGGAGCCGGCGCCAGCTACGCGGTGCTGCTGACCTTCTACGACGGCGCGTCGATCGCGACCACTCCAGCACAGGTGTTTCCCGGGGTACGGCTGCCGGGGCTCGCCGCCCGGCTCCGGGACGGGTTCGTCGCACCGGGGCAGCCCGAACCGGACTGGCCGCCGGAGTTGAAGGTGCTGGCGGCCCTGCTCGAACCGGCGGACGAGTCGATCGAGCCGGCGCTGCGCCGGGCCAACGAGTGGCCGGGCTTCTACCGGACGATCTGGCAGCCCTGGCCCGAGCTGCCCGACGGCGCCGATGACGCGGACCCGGTGGCTGCCCGTCGGGCGGCGCTGCCGCCGATCCCCGCCGACCGGCACCCGGACCGGTCGCTGCTGGCCGTCTCGGCGCACCTCGCCCAACTGGCGATGTACACCGACGAGGCGTTCGGCTTCCAGCAGTGGTTCTTCTTCGACGACCTGTGGGCCGCCAGCCATCACGACCTCGCCCAGTCCCTGCTCCGCTACGCGAGCCACTGGGACCCGTTCGCCTGAGTCCACCGGTTCCGGCGGGCCCGGGTGGCGGGCCGGCGCCGGTTCGGCCGGACCGGGCGGGGTCACCTCGTCGTCTCGTCGCCGGGCGGGCCCGGCCGGAGGCGGACCTTCACCGGCCGGGGAACGGATGGTTGACTGTCCGGCGATGACGGAAGATCACGCGTGATGACGGAATACTCGGCACCGCTGCTCTGCGAGCCGTACCTGCTCGATCCGGGCCCGGACGGTGTCTGGGTCGCCTGGCACACCGAGGAGCCCGGCACCGGCGGGTTCGTGCTGATCGGCCCGGGGGCGGCCGGGATGTCGCCCCGGCATGCCCAGGACGCCGCATCCGGTGACCAGCCGTCCGGCCCGGGGTGGCGGCGGTTCGTGGCGGAGACCCGCCCGCTGTCGCGTACCCGCGAGGACGCCGAGTCCCGGGTGCCGGGCCGGAGCTATCCGACGGTGACCCGCCGACCGGTGTACCGGCACCTGGCCCGGGTCACCGGGCTGCCGCCCGGCCGCACGCCGTACCGGGTGGTGGCGCTGCACGGTCCGGGGCGGGTCAGTGTCACGGCGACGTACTCGCTCGCTCCGGCGGCGCCGGCCGGTGCCGGGGTACGGCTGCTGCTGACCAGTGACCACCAGCTCAAGGCGATGACGGCGGCCAACCTGGAGAAGGTGGCCGAGACCGTCGGCGTACGGCTGGACGGGGTGCTGATGGCCGGCGACATGGTCAACGTCGGTGACCGGGCCAGCGACTGGTTCGACGCGGCCACCGGTCCGGCCTTCTTCGCCAGCATGACCGGGCGGGCGGAGGCACCGATCGCCGGCCGAACCTACCGGGGTGCGCCACTGTTGCAGCACACCCCGATCTTCCCGGCGATCGGCAACCACGAGGTGATGGGCCGGTGGTCCGAGATCGCCAGCCTGGACAGCCAGTTCAACGACCCGCAGCCCAGGGACGTGGCCCGGGAGCGGTACCGGACGGACGGGTCAGGCGGCTCGGACGGGTCGGAGAGGTCGAACGGGTCGGAGAGGTCAGACGGCTCGAACGGCTCCGACGAGGACGAGGCGGAGGGCGGCAAGGCGGAGGGCGGCAAGGCGGAGGGCGGCAAGGCGGAGGGCGGCAAGGCGGAGGGCGGCAAGGCGGAACTTGGCCGGCGGTCCTGGGACGTCACGACGTACGAGGAACTCTTCCCCTACCCGCGCAGTGCGGCGGGTGGTCCGCGCTGGTGGTCGCGGACGATCGGCGACGTGCACCTGGTGACGCTCTTCGTCACGTCGATCTGGCGACCGCACGTGCCGGTCGGGCGGGGCAAGTTCCAGGAGGACGTGGCCGACCTGGCCCACCCCGAGCGGTGGGGGCACGGCCAGTTCATCTTCGAGCCGGTGCACCGGGGCTCCGCGCAGTACCGCTGGCTGGAGCAGGAATTGACCTCGGCCGAGGCCCGTGCGGCACGTTTCCGGGTGGTGATGTTTCACCATCCCAGCCACGGGCTCGGCGGCAACTCGGCACCGCCGTACACCGATCCGGTGCGGACCGTCGAGCGCGCCCCGGCCACCGGGGCGGTCACCGCGGTCCGGTACGCGTATCCGCTGGCCGAGGACCACATCCTGCGCGACCTCGAACCGCTCTTCTCCGCCACCGGAGTGCACCTGGTGCACAACGGTCACGCGCACCTGTGGAACCGGTTCCGGAATCCGGCCGGGGTCAACTGGCTGGAGACCTCGAACGTCGGCAACAACTACGGTGCGTACGACGTGTCGTCCGGTGCCGCCCGGCACCTGCCGGCGGGGCCGGACTACGTCCGGCAGGGCGATCCGGGCGGGCTGGCGCCGGTCGTCCCGACGATCGCGCCGCTGACCGGGCCGACCGGTACTCCGCTGCCGTACGTGGCGAGCGACGACATCACGGTCTTCTCGGTCCTCGACTCGGCCGCCGGAGTGGTCCGGTCCTACCGGTTCGACACCCGGGACCCGGACGCCCCGGTACTGCTCTTCGACGAGTTTCCGCTGGCCTGATCCGGCAACAGCGTCTCGGCCAGGACATCGACGGCGGACCGCCGTCAGTCCGGCGGCTCCGGGGTCGCCGCCTGCCCTGAACCGGCCGTCTGCTCCGGGGCCACCGTCTGCTCCGACGTGCGCCGTTCCAGGAACGAGTCCGGCGCAGCAGCCGCCTCGGCGATCCGGCGATCCGACTCCGTCGTCCGCGGGTCGGACTCGGCCAGCGCCGCCGCGCCCGCCTCGCGCCCATCGGACTCGGCCAGCACCGCTGCGGCCTGCGCCTCCGGGTCGTCGCTGCCCACGGACTCTTCCTCCGGGAGCAGGTGGGCGCGGTTCTCGACCCGGTCACTCGTCTCTTCACTCATGTCGCGCTCCATACCCGGACCGTTCCACCGCTACTCGCCGGGACAGTCCCGGGTCACCGGCCGGGCCTCACCGGAACCAGGCCCTGCCGCGTTTAACCCCATATGTCACAAATAATCGGCTCCGGGTGTGCTGTGACTACTGTGCTTGCTGTCGGGCTCGGACAAAGACCGTGGTTATGATCGCCCCGGCATTCTCCGGAGGGGCAGGAGCGCGGATGAGGGTCGGGATCTCCGGGACACACGGGACCGGGAAGACGACGCTGGTCGAGGCACTGTGTGCGCACCTGCCGGGCCACGTGGCGGCGGACGAGCCGTACTACCTGCTCGAAGAGGAGGGGTACGAATTCCAGTTTCCGCCGTCGGTGGAGGACTATCGGGCGCTGCTGGCCTGCTCGGTACGGAGCCTGTGCTCGCCGCCGTCGCCGTCGGGGACCATCTTCGACCGGACGCCGTTGGACTACCTCGCGTACATGGCCGCGACCGGCGCGGACCCGTCCGAGGAGGCCCGCGGCGCAGCACTCCGCCCGGCCTTCGACAGCCTCGATCTGCTGGTCATCACGGTGGTCACGCCTGAGACGGAGCGGGTTCTGCCGGCAGCGGAGTTGCCTGGGCTTCGTTCCCGGATGAATGACGCACTGCTGGAGTTGGCCTACGACGACCCGCTGGACGCCTGGGAGGACATCCCGGTGCTGGAGCTGAGCGGACCGCTCGACGATCGGCTGGGCACGGTGCTCGCCGCCCTGACGCAGACCGGTGACGGAGCCCAGACCGGGTTTGCCGAACGGGTGAGGCGAGCGTGACGGTGGATACCTCGGCGGAGGATCGGCTCGGGGCCGAGTGGCGGGCCGAATGCGACGCCTGGATCGCGGACCGGCTGGCCGAGCGCGGCATCGCCGCGGCCGGTCCGGTGCACACCGTCCGGGTTCGTGCCTGGTCGATCGTGCGGCGGCTGGAGACCAGCGCCGGCCGGATGTGGTTCAAGGCGAACGTACCGACCAACGGCTTCGAGGTAGCGGTGGTCGAGGCCCTGGCGGACTGGGTGCCGGACCTCGTCGTACCGCCGCTGGCGGTGGACCGGGACCGGGGTTGGCTGCTCGGACCGGACGGCGGGCCGATCCTCCGGGAGCTGACGGCCGAGCGGCCCGATCCGGTCCGCTGGGCGGAGCTGCTGCGGACGTACGCCGGTCTCCAGCGTGCGGTGGCCCGGCACGCCGACCGGGTGGTCGGGCTCGGCGTGCCGGATCTGCGCCCGGCGCGGATGCCGGCTGTGCTGGCCGGGCTGCTGGCCGATCCGACGGTCCGACTCGCGGACCCGCACCGGTCCGCCCTGGTCACGCTCCTGCCGGAGTACGACCGCTGGTGCGCCGACCTGGCCGCCGACGGGCTGCCGGCGTCGATCCAGCACGACGACCTGCACGACGGAAACGTCTTCGTCGGCCCCGCCGGGATGCGCTTCTTCGACTGGGGCGACGCCTGCCTGGCCCACCCGTTCGGCAGCCTGCTCGTCGCGCTGAACGTCGCCGCCGACCAGCTCGGCGTCGACCCGGCCGGTCCGGAGCTGTCCCGGCTCCGGGACGCGTACCTGGAACCCTGGACCGACCTGCGGGACCGCGCCGACCTGCGCCACTCGGTCCGGCTGGCGCTCCGGGTGGCGAGGGTCGGCCGGGCGGTCTCCTGGCAGCGGGCGCTACGAGGCGCGGCCGCGCCCGACTGGCAGCGGGCCCTCGGCGGGCCGGCGCTGATCGCCCCCGAGCACACCACGGCACCGGCCGCCTGGCTCGAGACTCTCACCGAACCCGACCCGGATCAGCCGGCGAACTGAACGATCCGGGTCACTGCCGGAAGAGGCGGGTCGGGACGGCGTCGGCGAGCATCCGGTAGCCGACCGGGTTGAGATGCAGGTGGTCGCCGGTGTCGGCGACCGGCAGCAGTCGACGGGGGTCGGCCGGATCCCGGACGGCGCGGTCGAAGTCGATCACCGAGTCGAACCGGCCGCTGCCGCGGATCCACCAGTTGACCGCCTGGCGGGTGGCTTCCCGGATGCGGGCCGGGTCGTCGTATTCGGGGTTGCCGCCGAACGGGGTCAGGGTCGCGCCGTACACCCGGATGCCCTGCGCGTGCGCCCGGGTGACGATCTGGTCGTACGCGGTGATCAGGTCGTCGGTGACCGCCCGCTGGGCCGCCTCGGTGGCATCGGCGGTGCCGATGTCGTTGACCCCCTCGAACACCACCAGCCAGGTGACGCCGCTCTGCGCCAGTACGTCCCGGTCCAGCCGGGCCAGCGCGTTCGGCCCGAGCCCGTCGTTGAGTACCCGGTTGCCCCCGGCCGCCTGGTTCGCCAGCGCGACGTCCCGGGTCGGCCGGTACGCGTGCAGCCGGTCCACGAGTCGGTCCGGCCAGCGGTCGTTTCCGTTGGTGGTGGAGCCGCGCCCGTCGGTCAACGAGTCACCGAGCAGCACCGCGACCCTGGTGCCGGGCCCGGCCGGCACCTCCAGCCCGCTGAGGAGGTACCAGTGGTCGACCGGGGTGGCGCCGGGCAGCGTCGGTTCCGCGACGTGGTTGCCGCGCAGCAGGTAGGAGGTGGTCCGGGAGCCGGGGTGCGAGGTGATCCGGTCCGATGCCTGCCCGTGCGCGAGATAGAGCGTCACGGTGAGGTTGGCGCGGGCCGGCACGGGGATGTCGACCGGGTCGGAGACGATCTGCGCGCCAACCGGGACGGTCACCGACGCGCGCCCGCTGAAGGTGACCGGCCGCGCGCTGCCCGGCCGGATCGCGCTGACCCCGGCCCGGCCGCCCTCCGGCAGCGCCACGGTGGCGGCGGTGACCGGTAGCGGCGCCCCGCCGAAGGCGTTGGAGAGGCGCAACCGGATCCGTGACCCGGCCGCCGACACCCGGATGGTCTGCCGGAGCGTGCTGTCGGCCAGCACCCGGTCGTGCTCGGTGAACGGTGCCGGCGGCATGTTGTCCGGCTCGGCGAGCTGCGGCATGGACGCCCAGCTCGTCGCCCAGCGCTGCACGGCCGGGCCGGAGTGGGAATGGCCGGTCGGCTGCGGCGTGACGTCCTCGCCGGGACCGGCCGGCTCCGGCTGGTCGGCACCGTCGGAGGAGTCGCTCGCCGGCCGGGGTGTGGCCACGGCCGCGCTCCGGGACGGGCCGGCGACGACCAGGGCGGTGCGGATTCCCACCGTCACCAGGCTGAGCAAGGCCACCTCCGGCTCGTGTCGGGTCCTCCCGGCGCCCGCCGCCGAAGGCCGGGAATGGGCGGGTTCGACTGCGGACCAATATAGGGTCCGGCCGGGCGCGTGCCCTCGGGTGCCGGCAGGGCAACTCCGTCGGCGCCTATCTCTGCACCGACCTGGCCTGCTCGCTCTACTGTGCGGAAAGAAGGACGCCGGACGGCGCCTCGACGAGACCATCACACTGGCGGAGAAGATCGAACGCACCACCGCCAGCCTCGCCGCCTTCCTGGACCGGGTCGCCGGCTGTCCCCGGCCGGCGGCCGGTCGGCCGACCCGCCGCGATCAGGAGCCGCGGGCCGCCCGGGACCGCTGGGAGATGCCCTTGAGGTGCCGCCCCAACTCCCGGGCGATCTCCCGGTTGGCGTCCCGTTCGGCCAGGGCCTGGCGCTTGTCGTACGACCGCTTGCCGCGCGCGACGCCCAACTCGACCTTGGCCCAGCCGTTCGAGAAGTACAGCGACAGCGGCACCAGGGTCAGGCCGGGATCGTGGATCCGGTCCAGGATCTTGTTGATCTCCACTCGGCGCAGCAGCAGCTTCCGCATCCGCTTGGGCTGGTGGTTCGTCCAGGTCCCGTAGGCGTATTCCGCGATGTGCAGCCCGTAGAGCCACAGCTCGCCGTCGCGCTCCTGGGCGAACGCGTCGACCAGCGAAGCCTGCCCAGCCCGCAGCGACTTGACCTCGGTGCCCCGCAACACGATCCCCGCCTCGTACGTCTTCAGGACCGCGTACTCGTGCCGGGCCTTCTTGTTCGAGGCGATGAGCCTGCGCTCGCCTTCCCTGGACGCGACGACCTCCCCAGCGTCTCGACCCGGCATCCCGGGCGCCCGGCCCACCGAGCAGCCAGACTATACGCAGAGGTCAGTACCGGATCGACCGATTTTCCCCGCCGCCGCCCAGGACCGGCGCCCGGAACCGGATGGGACAATGGCGCGATGCCAGCCGCCGGCCGTACCCACATCCTCTTCGACTTCTTCGGCACCCTGGTCGACTACTCGGCCAGCCGCACCGAACAGGGCTACCCGGGCTCACACGCACTGCTCCGGCGACTCGGCGCCGACCTGGGCTACTCCGACTTCCTGACCGCCTGTTCGCGCACCTTCGCGGAGTTCGACCGGCGCAGCGACGAGGACGAGTCCGAGTTCTCGATGACCGAGGTCGGCACGGCGTTCCTGACCGACCTCCTCGACCGGCCACCGGCACCGGACGACGTCGACGCGTTCGTCCGCGAGTACGTCCGCGAGTGGAACACCGGCGTGCACTACTCCGCCGCCGTCTCCGACCTGGTGCGCGACCTGCACCGCGACCACCGGCTCGCGGTCGTCTCCAACACGCACCAGCCGGGTCTGGTCCCCGGCCACCTCGCGGCGATGGGGCTGGCGCAGTACTTCGACGCCGTCGTCACCTCGGTCGAGCTGGGCTGGCGCAAACCCCACCCCCTGATCTACGCCATCGCGCTCGACACCCTCGGCATCGACGCCGGCTCGGCGGTCTTCGTCGGCGACAGCTACGGGCCCGATTTCGTCGGACCCGAGCGGGCCGGGATTCCGGCGTACCTGATCGACCCGGACCGCCGGGCACCGGTGCCGGAGGCACGCCGGCTCGGCTCGATCCTCGACCTGCCCGGCCGGCTGCGGACCCGGCAGGCCGACGACGACCGGCTCGCCGGCTCCGCCCGCTGACCACGCGGGCACCGGCCCCGGGTCAGGGCCCGTCCTCTGGTACGCAGACGGTCAGCGCGCCGGGCGCGACCCGGGCCTTCAACCGGGTGACCTCGTCGCGGGCGCCGCCGTCCAGCTCGTAGGTCATCGGCTCGGCGAACCGGACGTTGATCTTCCGACCCCGGGTGATCCGGACGAACGGCGAGGAGTCGGACCGGCCGACCGCCATCCGGCCGAGCGTGCGGGCCCAGTCCAGCACGCCGCTGGCGGTCGCCACCCCCACCTCCAGGCAGCCGTCGTCGGGACGGGCGTCGTCGAAGGCCGGGATGCCGCCGGTGATCGTGCCGACGTTGCCGAAGAGTACGCAGCTCGCCTCCCCCTCGAACCAGTCCGCGCCGTCCACCCGGATCCGCATCCCGGTGGTCTCGCTCCGGACGTGCCGCAGCCCGGTCCAGACGTACGCCAGCCGGCCGAGCCGGTCCTTGAGGTCGCGGTCGGCGTCCCGGATCAGCTCCCCGTCGAAACCCGCGCCGGCCATCACCGCGAAGTGCTCACCGCCGAGCCGCCCGAGGTCGATCCGCCGGCGCGGCCCGGTCAGCCCGATCCGGACCGCCTCGGCGAGATCCTGCGGGATGCCGAGGTTGGTGGCGAGCAGGTTCGCGGTGCCGGCGGGCAGGATCGCCAGGGCGGCGTCCGAGCCGGCCAGCGCGTCGGAGCAGCGCTGCACCATGCCGTCCCCACCCCAGACGAAGATCAGCTCGGCTCCCTTGCCGAGCGCCTTGCGTACCTTCTTCGGCGCCCTGCGGCTTTTCGGCACCTCGTACCAGAGCAGGTCCTCGATCCCGGCGCCGCGCAGCCGGGAGCGGAGTTCGTCGAGCCCGCCGTCGAGGGACTTCTTCCGGTGCGCGACGACCGCGACCCGGGCCACCTGAGCCGGGGTCACGGCCGGTCCGGGCGTCGGGGCGGCGGCCGGCTCGGCAGTTGTCGTGCTCATGGCGCTGCTCTTACCCAGCGGCCCGGGCCGCCAAGCGGTGCATGGCGTCCCGGGCCGTCCGTGCCGCGGCCGGGATCAGAGGGTACGGGCGAGCCGCTCGGCGAGCAGCCGGGTGAACCGGGCCGGGTCGCCCAGTTCGCCGCCCTCGGCGAGCAGCGCCATCCCGTACAGCAGCTCGGCGGTCTCGGCGACCGTCGGGTCCTCCTTGCGCTGCCCGTACGCCTCCCGCAACCCGGTCACCAGCGGGTGCGTCGGGTTGAGTTCCAGGATCCGCTTCACCGCCGGCATGTCCTGGCCCATCGCCCGGTACATCTTCTCCAGGGTCGGGGTCATGTCCTGGGCGTCACCGACGATGCAGGCCGGTGAGGTGGTCAGCCGGGACGACAGCCGCACCTCCTTGACGTTCTCCGCGAGTTGGGTGGTCAGCCAGCCCAGCAGGTCGGCGAAGTCCTTCTCCTGCTGCTCGCGCTCCGCGCCGGTGCTCTCCTTCTCCTCGTCGGTGTCGAGGTCGACCTGCCCCTTGGCGATCGACTGGAACTTCTTGCCGTCGAACTCCGGCACCGAGGAGACCCACATCTCGTCGATCGGGTCGGTCAGCAGCAGCACCTCGTAGCCCTTGGCCCGGAACGCCTCCATGTGCGGCGAGTTCTCGATCATGGTTCGGGACTCGCCGGTGGAATAGTAGATGTCGGTCTGCCCCTCCTTCATCCGCTCGACGTACCCGGCGAGGGTGGTGAGTTTCTCCGGGTCGTGGGTGGAGGCGAACGAGGAGATCTCCAGGATCGTCTTCTGGTTGTCGAAGTCGTCGAGCAGGCCCTCCTTGACCGCCTTGCCGAACTCCGACCAGAAGGTCTGGTAGCGCTCGGCGTCGCCTGCCTGCATCTCCTTGACCGTGGAGAGCACCTTCTTGACCAGCCGGCGGCGCATCAACTGGATGTGCCGGTCCTTCTGGAGGATCTCCCGGGAGATGTTCAGCGACAGGTCCTGCGCGTCCACCACACCCTTGACGAAGCGCAGGTATTCGGGCATGAGTTCCTGGCAGTCGTCCATGATGAAGACCCGCTTGACGTACAACTGCACGCCGCGCTTGGCGCCCCGCATGTAGAGGTCGAACGGTGCGCGGGACGGGATGAAGAGCAGCGTCTCGTACTCGAAGGTCCCCTCGGCCCGCATGTGGATCGTCTCCAGCGGGTCGGTCCAGTCGTGGCTGAGGTGCCGGTAGAACTCCTTGTACTCGTCGTCCTTGACGTCGTCCTTCGAGCGCGCCCAGAGCGCCTTCATCGAGTTGAGCGTCTCGATCTCGGTGGTCGTCTTGCCGTCGTTGTCGGTCCGCTCGACCGAAATCCGGATCGGCCAGGCGATGAAGTCCGAGTAACGCTTGACGATTTCCCGGATCTTCCACTCGGCGGTGTAGTCGAAGAGCTGGTCCTCGGCGTCCTCCGGCCGGAGGTGGAGGGTCACCGAGGTGCCCTGCGGGGCGTCGTCGACCGTCTCGACCGCGTAGCTGGCCCCGCCGTCGGATTCCCAGCGGGTCGCGGTGGACTCGCCCGCGCGTCGGGTCAGCAGGGTGACCTTGTCGGCGACCATGAAGCTGGAGTAGAAACCGACCCCGAACTGTCCGATGAGATCCTGCGAGCCGGCCGCGTCCTTGGACTCCTTGATCTTTTCCAGGAGTTCCGCCGTGCCGGACTTGGCGATGGTGCCGATGAGGATGATGACCTCGTCCCGGGACATCCCGACGCCGTTGTCCCGGACGGTGAGCGTACGCGCCCCCCGGTCGACCTCGAGCCAGATGTGCAGGTCGGACGTGTCGACCGCCAGCTCCTTGTCGGCGAAGGCCGCCAGCCGCAGTTTGTCGAGCGCGTCGGAGGCGTTGGAGATGAGTTCCCGCAGGAAGATGTCCTTGTTCGAATAGATCGAATGAACCATCAGCTGGAGTAGCTGACGCGCCTCGGCCTGGAACTCGAAGGTCTCGGTTCCGGTGCTCATGTGACCCTCCACGAAAATGCCCAGTGCGCCGACAGGGAGCGACGCCGGTG
The DNA here is from genome assembly GCF_033446045.1 of Plantactinospora sp. KLBMP9567. Lineage (NCBI taxonomy): Bacteria > Bacillati > Actinomycetota > Actinomycetes > Micromonosporales > Micromonosporaceae > Plantactinospora > Plantactinospora sp. KLBMP9567. The sequence continues at coordinate 114,318 of NZ_JAWQRR010000020.1, forward strand.
ATCCTGGCCCACACCGGGGATACGTTCCGGATAGCCGGCGCCATACTAAATGACCCCGGCCCGGCGACAACCTGGACCCGGTGCTACCTGCCGGTCGGGTTCTGCTCGTCGCGCCCGCCGCCGCCGTCGGTTCCACTGCGATGTGGGACACCCGGGCCGTCGAATCCACGACCGCAGGCCGCTGTGTGATCCTTGAACCGGTCGTCCAACCCGACCACCGGGCAGGGTTGCCCCGACCAGGCGGAGGTTCGCGGACGGTGCTGGAGTTTCGGCTGCTCGGCGACATCGACGTCCGCGTCGACGGGCACCGGACCGAGGTGGGCCCGGCACGACAGCGTTGCGTCCTGGTCGCGCTCCTGGTCGAGGCGAACGAAGTGGTCTCCGTCGACCAACTCCTGGACCGGGTCTGGGGCGACCGCCGCCCGCAGCGGGCCCGCGAAACGCTCTACAGCTACCTCTCCCGGCTTCGCAACCACCTCTCCCCCGCCGGAGACGTCACGGTGCTGCGCCGGTCGGCCGGCTACCAGTTGACCGTCGAGCCGAACGCCGTCGATCTGCACCGGTTCCGGGGGCTGGTCCGGCAGGCCCGGAGCACCCTGGACGACGCCCGGGCGCTCGGGCTGTTCGACGAGGCGCTCGGGCTGTGGCGGGGCGAGGCGTTCGCCCACCTGGAGACGCCGTGGCTCAGCGCCCTGCGTACGACGCTGGGGCAGGAGCGGTTCGCGGCCGAACTCGACCGCTGCGACATCGCGCTGCGCCAGGGCCGGCACGCGGCGCTGCTGCCGGAGCTGAGCCGGCGGGCCGGTGAGCATCCGCTGGACGAGCGCCTCGCCGGGCAGCTCATGCTCGCGCTGTACCGCAGTGGACGGCAGGCGGACGCCCTGGAGCACTACAGCCGGCTCCGGCACCGGCTGGCCGACACCCTGGGCGTCGACCCCGGCCCGGAGCTGCGCCAGCTGCATCTGCGGATGCTGCACACGGACCCGGAGTTGGCCAGCCCGTCCGGCGGCGTCATCGAGGCCGCCCCGCCGGTGTCGAGTCCGCCCCGCCCGCACCAACTGCCGCCGACCGTCGCCGACTTCACCGGTCGCGGCGACGCCGTCGGCTGGCTGGAGACCAGCCTCACCGGTCCGGCCGACCGGCTGCGGGTCGTCGCGCTCTCCGGGCCGGCCGGCGTCGGCAAGTCCAGCCTGGCCTGGTACGTGGCGCACCGGCTGCGCCGGGAGTACCCGGACGGGCAGCTCTACGCGGACCTGCGGGGAAGCTGGCCGGACGCGGCCGACGCGTTCGCGGTACTCAGGCGCTTCCTTCGGGTACTCGGCATCCCCGACAGCCTGCACAGCGACAGCCTGGAGGAACGCGCCGGCCAGTTCCGGGACGCGGTGCACGAGCGGCGGCTGCTGGTCGTACTCGACGACGCCCGGTCCGCCGCGCAGGTCCGGCCGCTGCTGCCCGGTGGCGCCCCGGGCGCGGTCATCGTCACCAGCCGGGCCCGGCTGACCGGGCTGGAGGGGGCCGCCCACCTGGGGCTGGCGACCTTCGCGCCGGACGAGGCGATCCAGTTGCTGGAGCGGATCGTCGGGCCGGACCGGGCCCGGACCGAACCCGCGGCAGTCGCGGAGATCGTCCGGCTCTGCGGGTACCTGCCGCTGGCGGTACGCATCGCCGCAGCCCGGCTCGCGGCCCGGCCGCACTGGCGGCTCGGGCAGCTCGCCGAGCGTCTCCGCGACGAACTCGGCCGGCTCGACGAACTCGCCACCGACGATCTGGAGGTGCGGGCGAGCCTCGGACTCAGCTACCGGGCCCTGGCCGAACCAGCCCGCCGGATGCTCCGGCTGCTGAGCCTTCTCGACGCGCCCGACGTGCCGGCCTGGATCGGTGCCGCGATGCTCGACGTGCCGCCGGCCCAGGCGGAGAGCCTGCTGGAGTCGCTGGTCGACGCCTGCCTGCTGGAGCTGCTCGACCCGTCCGGCGGTGAGCCTCGGTACGGAATGCACGACCTAGTCCGGCTCTTCGCCCGGGAGCGGGCCGCCACCGAGGAGTCCGACGGGGTCCGGCGGGCCGCGCTGGAGCGGGCGTTCGGCGCCTGGCTGACCCGGGCGGAGGCGGCGGACGAGCGGCTGCCGGCCCGGACGCTGGCTCGGATCTCCGGTCCGGCCCGACGCTGGCCGTCGGCCGCCCCGGCGGAACCGGTGGAGGACCCGGTCGGCTGGTTCGACCGCGAGCGTCCGGCGCTGGTCGCCTCGATCCGGCAGGCGGCCGGGCTCGACCTGGCCGAGCTGGCCTGGAACCTCGCCGCGACGACGCAGCCCTGCTACGAGTTGCGCGGCATGCACGACGAGGCGCGGCAGCTGCACCAGGCGGCACTGCGGGCCTGCCGGCGGGCGGGGGAACGACGCGGCGAGGCGGTGCTGCTGCGCAACCTCGCCGACCTGTGGACCTCGCGGCCCGGCGCCGAACTGCGGGACAAGCTCGACGCGGCCGAGGCGGCGCTGCGGATCTTCCGGCTGGTGGACGAGCCGCGCGGGGTGGCGGACGCGCTCTGGCTCTGCGCGGACGTCTACCGGGTGACCGGCCGGCACCAGGAGGCCGCGCCGCTGCTCGCCGAGGCGCTGTCGATCTCGGCCGCCGCCGGTTACCAACTCGGCGAGTGCCACGCGCTGGCGCAGCGCGCCATCATCAGCCGGGAGCAGGGGCACGACGAGGCCGCCCGGGGACTCGGTCACCGATACCTGGACCTCGCCCGGCGGATGGGAGCGAGCCGGGACGAGAGCACCGCGCTGACCCTGCTCGGCCTGACGTACGGGGACCTGGACCGGCCCGAGCCGGGCCAGGAGTACCTACGGCAGGCCGTGGCGGTCGCCCGGGAGACCGGCGACCAGGTGCAGGAGACGTACGCGCTGGCCCGGCTGGGTCAGCTCTACGCCGTGATCGGTCACAGGTCCGCCCGGCACACCCTGGCGGTGGCGTTGGCCCGCAGTCAGGCCGACGGGCTGGCGTTCGGCGAGGCGATCTCGTTGATCGGGCTCGGCGAACTGGAGCTGATCGACGGCCGGCCGCGCCGGGCGGTGGCGTTGCTGCGCCGGGTGCTCCAACTGCTCGGGGAGGCGCGGTTCCACTTCATCCGGGCACGGACGCTGACCGTGCTCGGACACGCGTACGCCAGTGTCGACGACAACCCTGCCGCCGCGTCGGCATGGTCCGCCGCGTACACGCTGTTCCAGCAGATCGACAACGAGCCGGCGGCGAGTCGGGTGGCCGCGCTGCTACCCGGGATACCGGTCCAGCGGACCCTGCGCTGACCGGCGGCCGGCCGGACCGCTCCCGGCCGGCCGCTACCAGGTCGACGGGGCGGGCGCGAATCAGCCGGGGCGGGTGGCCGTGGCGGCGGCATGCGCGAATCAGCCGGGGCGTCCTGCTGCCAGGTCGACGGGGCGGGCGCGGATCAACTGGGGCGGGCGGCCGTGGCGGCGGCGTGCGCGGCGAGGCCCGCCGCGACCTGGCCGATGAACCGGCCGAGTGCCCGGCGGTAGAGCCAGCCGGTGCCCGGCACCTTGGCGGCGAAGGTGGAGTGCCAGCGGATCGCGGTGCCGCCGCCCTCCGGAGTGAGGTCGACGTCGGCCCGGTAGTCGCGCAGCGGCAGACCGGAGAGGAGTTCGTAGCTGAACCGGCGGTCCGGCACCCGCTCGACCACCCGTTCCCGGCTGGTCATCCGACCGGTCCGGAAGACCCGGATCGCGCCGACCCCCTCCGGCTCGTCCCCGCCGGGACGTTCCAGCGCGAAGGAGCCCAGTGGTGACCAGCCGGGCCAACCAGCTCCGTCGACGAGCAACGCGTAGACCACCGCCGGGCTGGCCGTGGTGTGCACCCGTACGTCGATCTCTTTCCGCACCACGTCGTACCCTCCTCCACCCCATGTACCAAGTGGTACATGTACCGTACGGTACATGCCTGGTGAAGTCCGAGGGGAACTGCTGTCCCGGGTCGTGGACCGGATGGCCGAACAGGGCGTCAGCGCGCTGAGCCTGCGCCGGTTGGCGGCGGACCTCGGCACCAGCCACCGGATGCTGATCTACCACTTCGGATCCAAGGAGGGGCTGCTCGTCGAGGTGGTCCGAGAGATCGAGAGCCGGCAGAGGGCCGCGCTGGCCAGTCTGGACTTCGACCCGGCCGACTCACCGGCCGACGTCATCCGGAGCATGTGGCGCCGGGTCTCCGATCCGGCACTGTGGCCGTACGAACGGCTCTTCTTTGAGCTGTACGGCCAAGCGGTGCAGGACCGTCCGGGCACCGGCACCCTGCTCGAAGGGATCGTGCAGAGCTGGCTGGACCTCAACGTCGAGCTGGCCGCCCGGCGCGGCGTACCGGCCGAGCTGGCTCGCACGCACGCCCGGCTCGGCTTGGCAGTGATCCGGGGACTGCTGCTCGACCTGCTCGCCACCGGCGACCGGGCCGGCACCGACGCGGCGTTGGATGCCTTCGCCGCGGGATACCAGGCGGGACTGCCGGTGCCATCGGCGACGGCGCCTGGTTCGCCGTAACGCTGATCGTCTGATCCGTTTGTTCTCGGTGCCCTTCGAGCGGGCCGGATGCCGGACCAGCCACTGGCGAGGTACCCGTGGAAATCGACGACGACCCGGCGGAACTGGTGGTGCCGGCCGCGTTGCGCGGCACCTGGACAGGCACCGCCTACCACGCGGACAAGAGGACCGACCGGTACGCCCCGAAGATCACGCGCTGTAGCGTGGGATGTCTGGTATGGGAAGAGATTCTGTCTAGATTCGCTGCGAACCTGTGACGTGCTGAAATGCGTCGCTGGGAAGGACATTAAGCTGCGTCCTTCCGCACATATTCGAGATCTTGATAGTTCGTGGTTAGCTGTCGAGGTGTACGGGCACCGGAGCCTGCCTGTTCGTCAGCTCATGCCGTTAGGGAGGCGATGTGTAATGAGTTGTCCGAGGTGAACCCAACCGAGCGGGTACGCAACTTCTACCAGCAGTACGCGCCGCGCTACGACCACGAGACCGGCTACTACGACCGGTTCCTGCTGGGCGACGGCCGGACCTGGGTGTGCTCTCAGGCCCGTGGCGCGGTGTTGGAGGTAGCCGTCGGCACGGGCCGGAACCTGGGGTTCTACCCGCGCGGGATCCGGCATGTCGGGGTCGACCTCACTCCCGCCATGCTCGCTATCGCCCACGACCGAGCTCACGACCTCGGCATAGACGTGGATCTGCTGGTAGGTGACGCACAGGCGCTGCCATTCGTCGACGCGAGCTTCGACACCGCCGTGTGCACCCTGGCGCTGAACGCCATCCCCGACCACCGGGCGGCGATCGCCGAGATGTACCGGATTCTGCGGCCGGGTGGCAGGTTGCTGTTGCTGGGCCACGTTGCCAGCCACCATCGCGTCGTGCGGGCAGTGCAGCGGCTCCTGGAGAAGAAGTCGGTACCGATCGCTGGGGATTATCAGACCCGCCAGCCGCTGCCAATCCTCGTCGCCGTCGGGTTCACGGTCGAACGGCAGGCGCGGTCGAAGGCGGGCATCATTCAACGCATCGCCGCGGTCAAACCGGCCAAGCGGTAGCCGGGATCGAAACAATCAAGCTGCATCTACCAATGTCGGAACCTGCTGGTTTCCGCTGCCTGGTAAGCATGCCGGAGATGGCCACCTACGACCGCAGCGCAGCCAGGATCGACTGCGACGCGTACGGCTACCAGGCATGCCTGGTACCAGCGGTCGGCGCTGCTGACCGACTGCGCCGATTGCGCGCGTCAGTCCGACCGCGGCGATCGAGTCGATCATCGCATGGCTCGACGCCGGGCAACCCGACCCCGACCTGGCTGCCGACCGGATACGGCAGGTCATCGCCGGAGTCATCACCGCCGCAGCCGCCGACAACACCTTCGACTGCCGCCCACTCACCACCTAACCAGCGCCCACCACTCACTGGCTGGAGGACACCATGACCTCTCCACCCGACCAGACCGCCAAGGTCCGACGCGTGTGGGAGAAGGCCGCGTCGACCTACGACAAGCAGATCGCCTTCTTCGAGAAGATCCAGTTCGGCGGCGGACGGGAATGGCTCGGCGCTCGCGCACGCGGTCGGATCCTCGAAGTGGCGATCGGTACCGGCCTCAATCTGCCGCACTACCCGGCCGATGCGACCGTGACGGGGATCGAGTTGAGCCCTGCGATGCTCGCGATCGCCCGGCAACGGGCCGCCGACCTCGGACGTGCTGTCAACCTTCGGGAAGGCGACGCGCAACAGCTGCCCTTCGACAACGAGTTGTTCGATACGGCAATCTGCGCGCTGTCGCTGTGTACGATCCCCGACCCCGCTGCGGCCCTCGGCGAGATGAAGCGCGTCCTCGTGCCCGGCGGAAGGCTGTTGCTACTCGACCACGTCGGCAGCACCTGGGCACCGTTCTACGCCGCCCAGTGGCTACTGGAGCGCCTCACCATCCGTGCCGCCGGAGAGCACTTCACCCGCCGCCAGCTACCACTGGTGAAAGCCGCCGGATTCGACATCATCGAGACGGAGCGTCTTAAGGCGGGCAGCGTCGAGCGTATCCACGCGATCAAACCCTCATGAACCACCGCCAGACCCCCTCAGCTGTCTGACCCCAAAGAAGAGTCGAGGCCGGAAGCTGGAAAGGAACCCGTCGAAGGCCACGACCCCGTCCCGAGCGGTAGGTAAGTGCGCCCGCAGGCACCAGATGGTCACCTATCTGTCCAACGGCGGCCACTGGCCTCGCGGACATCGGCCGGTCCACCCGGCGGGGCAAGCGCGGCGCCCCACAGCCGATCCGAAGAGCGGTAGTCGCGTCGAGGACGATGATGTAACTCCGGAACAGCCTGGCTGTTCCCCGGCAAGCTCGCAAGAGAGTCCATCTCCTACACCACCATCTACCGCGACTACGCACCTCGGGCTCGCCACGAGGGACTGCCCGGTCACCCGGCTGCACCGGGCGGTCGCCAATCGGTACGTCGCCGGCCCGGCCGCCGCGCTCGCCGATGTCGACACCCTCGCCGAGGTCCTGGGCGGCTACCACCCGTTCCACGCCACCCGTGCCGAACTCCTCCGCGACCTGCACCGCCTCGACGAAGCTCGTGCCGCCGATGAGAAGGCGCTCGCCTTGACCGCCGACCCGGCCGAACAATCTCTGCTACGCCAGCGCCTGAACTGGACTTACGCGGGCCAGGTCTCATAAGACATTGACAGTCTGGAGAACGACGGGATCCAATCGAAGGACCTCGAACTCGAGCTGGAAAGGACCGGCGGCACCGCACGAGGGCTCGGCGGGCCCTCCTGTGCGGTGCACACCGAGGTACATCTGCGGATGCTGCCGGACGGGAAGGCCGCCCACACCTACGGCACCCACCTCGGCGTCGATTTCACGGCCACGCTCTCCAAGACGTAGGAGGCTAGGGGCGCACGAAGGTGATGTCGGGGTGCCGGGGCGACGGGTTCCACAGCAGCGGCTGCGGCTGCCCGCGCAGGTGCTGGTCGAAGAAGGCGGTGAGGTAAGCCTGAGGGCGTCGTTCGACCCGGTCGGGTCGGGATTCAACGGTCTCCGGCTCAGCATGATCGCCTTGGTCGTCTTCGGTGTGCTGCTGACCAGCGGCGAGTACGCCACCGGGACGATCAGCTCCTCGCTGGCGGCGGTGCCCCGGCGCGGTGTGTTCTACACCGCGAAGGTCATCACCGGGACGTTGATCGCGTTCGTCGTCGCCGCCGTCGTCACCCTGGCCACGTTCTTCACCGCGCAGGCGGCCATCGGCGGTCCGCACAACGCGGCCGTCACCGACGACGGCGTACCCCGGGCGATCATCGGTGCCGTCCTCTACCTGACGTTGGCGTGCGCGTTCTCGATGGGGCTGGCGACCATGCTGCGCAGCTCAGCCCTGACGCTGGGTATCCTGGTGCCGATCTTCTTCATGGGTTCGGAGATCCTGAACAACCTGCCGAAGGTGCGTACCGTGGCCCAGTTCCTGCCCGACGCGGCCGGCAGCATCATCCTGCGCCGGGAACCGCCCGACGACACCGTCCTCGGCCCGTGGACCGGGATCGGCGTGCTGCTGCTGTGGACGCTCGCGGCCGTACTGGGCGGCTATCTGAGCATGCGGCGCCGGGACCTGTGAACTCGGTCGCCCGGCCGGGTCACCGACGACTGGTCGCGCTGGACTGCCTCGGCGCGGCGGGTTACGTCGGGGTGCTCCTGCTGCTGCGGCACACCCAGGGGTCCGCACCGGCGGAACTGCCCGGCTGGGCGGCCGACGCGCTCACCGCCGCGATCGGGCTGCCGCTGGCCGTACGACGGCTGTGGCCGTTGCCGGTGCTGGCCGTGGTCCTGAGCGCGTCGGTGCTGGCGCTGCCGCTCGGGGTGCTGACGGACCCCGTTCCTCGGCACGGCGGTGGCGCTCTACACCGTCGCGGTCGCCGCAACGGGGCGGCGGTGGGCGCTGGCCGCCGCCCTGACGGCGCTCGGGATCGCCGGAACGGTACCGTCACGCCCGGCCGGCGGCGTGCACGCGTACTGGTGGCAGGAGGGGCCGGGCCTGATCATCATCGGTTGGCTGCTCGTCGGCGGCTCGTGGCTGCTGGGCAGCGCCGTCCAGCAGCAGCGGACCACCGCGGCACGGGCGGCCGAGCAGTTGGCCCGGTCGGCGGTGACCACGGAACGGTTGCGGATCGCCCGGGAGTTGCACGACATCGTCGCGCACAGCGTCGGCATCATCGCGGTCAAGGCCGCGGTCGCCAACCACGTGGTCCGGACCCGACCTGCCGAGGTGGCCGACGCGCTGCGGGTCATCGAGGAGACCAGTCGGAACGCCCTCGTCGAGATGCGGCAGACGCTCGGGGTGCTGCGCTCGGAGGCGTACCACGACGGGTCGACGACGCAACAGCCGGCGGACGGGGCAGCGCCGGACCTGGCACCGGCGCCGGGGCCGACGGGACTCTCCGCGCTTGCCGAGCGGGCGGCGGCCTCCGGGGTACGGGTGGAGTTGACGATCGACGGTGTGGAGCAGGTCTCCGAGGCGATGGGGTTGACGATCTACCGGATCGTGCAGGAGTCGTTGACGAACGCCGCCAGGCATGCGGCGCCGACCCGGTGCCGGGTGGCGGTCGAGGCGGTCGGAGCCGAGGTACGGATCCAGGTCACCGACGACGGGTGCGATGGCGGTACGCGTGAGGCCGGTGGGCAGACCGATGCCGGGCTCACCGATGCCGGGCACGGTCTGACCGGTATGCGGGAGCGGGTCCTGATGTACGGCGGGCACTTCGCCGCCGGACCACGGCCGGAGGGTGGTTATCGGGTCACCGCCCGTGATCCCCTTTCGTCGGGTCGGCGATCGGTCCAGGGACGGCCATGAGTGAGCGCAGCGAGCGAATCAGCCAGCCCCGTCCCAGGACTCGTGCCGCCGACGAGCGAACCGAGGAGAGGGCATGGGTGCTGCCGTCCGGGTGCTGGTTGCCGACGATCAGGCACTGCTGAGGGGCAGCTTCCGGGTCCTGATCGAGGACGAGCCGGGCTTCGTGGTGGTCGGCGACGCGAACACCGGTCACCGGGCGGTGGAGCTTGCCCGGTTGACCGCTCCCGACGTCGTACTGATGGACGTCCGGATGCCCGAGCTGGACGGAATCGAAGCCACCCGAAGAATCTGCGGTTCGCCGGAGACGGCGAAGGTCCGGGTGTTGATGCTCACCATGTTCGATCTCGACTCGTACGTCTACGCCGCGTTGCGGGCCGGGGCGAGCGGCTTTCTGCTCAAGGACACCCCGCCGAGTGACCTGTTGTCAGCCATCCGGGTGGTCGCCGCCGGTGATGGTCTGCTGGCTCCGTCGGTCACCCGGCGGCTGATCGCGGAGTTCGCCCGCAGCCACGAGCCGGTCGGCCCGTTCGGTGGGCGGATGGCGGACGTCACCGGACGGGAACGGGAGGTCCTCGTCCTCGTCGCCCGGGGGCTCTCCAACGCCGAGATCGCGCAGCGGCTGCGGGTCAGCCTCGCCACCGTGAAGACCCATGTCAGCCACCTGCTGACCAAACTCGACGCCCGCGACCGTACCCAACTGGTGATCGCCGCGTACGAGTCGGGACTGGTCTCCCGACGGACAGGGTCGACAAGTTGATCTCACACTACCTTGCTGATCGAGCTGCCCGAGCCGTCGCATCGGGTGCTCTTGATCCACACAGCGCCGGTCACATCCACTTCTCTGCCACCTCCTTTATCAACTCGGCGGACTGCTGCCACGGAAGGGCCTCGCTCCGAACGGCCTCCCATGCCCGCTGTAGTACCGCCAGGTCCTCCGGGTCTTCGATCACCTGCCAACTCAACTGGTTGTCGAGGTAGCCAGTCTCGGTCCGGTCCCGCGCTGTGGCGATCGCGAATGGTCCGTTCAGCCCCGGATACGCGCCGGCCGACATCGGAACGACGTGTAGCCGCACATGCGGCAGGGCGCATGCGGCGAGCAGCGCGTCCAACTGTTCACGCGTGACAGCCGGCCCACCGACAGGGCGGTGTAACAGCTCCTCGTCGAGTACCGCCGTGAGATCCACCGGATTGTCCCGAGTCAGCAGCGCCTTGCGGGCGAGGCGCATGGCGAGCCGGCGCTCCGCCTCCTCAAGGTTGGTCAAGCCCGCCTCGGTCAGCACCGCTCGGGCGTAGGCCTCGGTCTGCAACAGGCCGGGCACGACCAGAGCCTGGAACGACCGCAGCGACACCGCCCCCTCCTCGACGGTCCACCAATCAACGAACCACGACGACGAGCCGAGGCGGGTGGCGAGGCGGTTGAGTGCACCGCCGGTCTGTAGGGCACCGTCTACGGCAACCCAGAAACCGGGCGGTGGTTTGCGACGGCCACTCTCGATCATTCCGATGGTGGAGGCGGCCCACGGAATATGCCGGGCCAGATCCTCCTGCGTCATTCCGCGCGCGTCCCGGGTCAGTCGCAGCTCGTCGAGCAGACAACGAATTCGATCATCCATAATCACACCGTCCTCACAGGTCCGACCGGCGCGCCACACACCGAACACGATGTGCCGTGACCAGACACAATGCGGCGCGATGCCTTCCGAGGATAGGGCCCGTCGGGCCACTGTGGAAGGGAAGCGCCCTCGCTCGAAACCAATTCCGGGAAGGTGACTGAAGGCCGGGCGGGGGCTGCCGCGGGGGTGGTGCCGGAAGGGAACAGGGGATCCTGGCACCGCCCCCGCTTCCATTTCCGAGAAGGGAGGCGACAATGATTCCGGTAGGTCGAACAAAGCCGCGCCATCGCCGAGACTGGCGGCGGCTCTGGCGGTACTGCCGATGTGGGTTTCGCTGGCGCTGCCCGGACTCCGTCGCACTCGTCCCGAGGCCGTATCCGCCGCCACCGCCGCCGCGCGTCCGTGCCGCGAACAGCCGGTTCCCGTTCCGGACCTCGCCGACCGGCTCGCCCGAGATCGGCCGCGTGGGTGCGACCCCGGCCCAGACCCGCCGGGCGGACCGGGGCGGCCGGGCGGGACGCCGGCTGCGATGAGCCGGTACGAGTCCGGCGGCACACCGTGACCCGGCCGATCTTCGCCCGCCGCCGCCCGCACACCCACACCCGCCCGCTCTTCCTCTGCCGCGCCTGTGGGGCGAAATGGCCCTGTCAGCCGGCCCGGCTCGTCCTGCTGCACATGTACCGGGACGACCGGCAAGGACTGCGGCTACATCTCGCCCGCACGATGCTGACCGCCCTGGCCGACCAGCCGGACAGCGACGCCCTCACGCTGGCCGTGCATTTCCTCGGCTGGCTACCCCCGAAGAACTGACGCCTCATCACCCGACCGGCCCCCCCGGGTCGCCGCCTTCCCCCATGGCGGCCCGGGGCGGGCCCGTCCCACTCGTCGTCGGGCGCCCGCCGAGGGCGAACCGACCTTCGGCTCCTTTTCGGTCCTGCCTGATGTCATGGCTCCCATCGGGCGCCCGGTTCTCCACTCTCCCCTGATCCGGGCGCCCGCCCTGAGCACCAACTTCGACGGAAGGAACAGGAACCATGCGGATCAAGCGGATCGCCGGGCTTACCCTCGCCGGTGCCGCGGCCGTCACGGCCGTCGGCATCGCCACGGCGGCGTACGCGAACGAACCGTCCGGCTCGGAGAAGACCGTACGGATTGTAACCGAGAACAACGGCAATGTCTTCGGCACCTCGACCGACGTGGCCGAGGACTGCCCCGAGAAGAACGGCGGCGCGGCCACGCCCGCCGAAGCCGGCCTGTGAGGTACCGCCGATGAGCATCACCGCTGCCGGGCCGGAGGCGGCACGCGTCCTGCCGGAGGCGCCGCACATCGCGCTCGAACAGGCGATGTTCGAGGTCAAGCGGGTGATCGTCGGGCAGGACAGGTTGGTGGAGCGGCTCTTCACCGCGTTGCTGGCCGACGGGCACTGCCTGCTGGAGGGCGTACCAGGGGTGGCGAAGACACTCGCCGCGCAGACCCTGGCCGTCGCGGTGGGCGGGAACTTCTCCCGGATCCAGTTCACTCCGGACCTGGTGCCGTCGGACATCGTCGGTACCCGGATCTACCGGGCCTCCTCGGAGAGCTTCGACGTGGAACTGGGTCCGGTGATGGCGAACCTGGTACTGGCCGACGAGATCAACCGGGCGCCGGCCAAGGTGCAGTCGGCGCTGCTGGAGGCGATGGCCGAACGACAGGTCTCGATCGGCGGCCGGAGTTACCCGGTGCCGGAGCCGTTCCTGGTGCTGGCGACCCAGAACCCGATCGAGTCGGAGGGGGTCTACCAGCTACCGGAGGCGCAACGCGACCGGTTCCTGCTGAAGATCCTCGTCGACTATCCCACCGACGACGAGGAGCTGGGCATCCTCTACCGGATGGGCACCACCCGGCCGGAGCCGCGCACCGTGCTGGACCCGGCTCGGCTGCGCGCCCTCCAGGAGCAGGCGCGTGGGGTGTTCGTGCACCACGCCATCGCCGAGTACGTGGTGCGGCTGGTGGTGGCCACCCGGCACCCGGACCGGTTCGGCGCGGGCGACCTCTCGGCCCGGCTGGCGTACGGGGCGAGTCCCCGGGCCACCCTCGGGCTGGTCGCGGGCGCCCGGGCACTGGCCCTGCTGCGGGGCCGGGAGTACGTGCTGCCGGCCGACGTGACCGAGCTGGCGGTCGACGTACTGGCGCACCGGCTGGTGCTGTCCTTCGACGCGGTCGCCGACGGGATCTCGGCGGAGTCCGTGGTACGCCGGCTGGTCGCCGCGGTACCGCCACCGCAGATCGCCCCGCAGCAGGCGGAGCAGCCGCATCAGGCGGAGCGGGCGGCGTGAGTCGCAGCCGACCGGGCGGGTGTGGCGGGCGACGGTGGTCCCGCCGCCCGCCCCGCCGGACGGACCGAAGGAACAGGAGACGCGCGCGATGAACGAGGGATACGCCACGGTGCACCAGCTCGCGCCGCACCGCCGGCTGCGCCGGCTGGAACTGGCGATCACCCGGCGGCTCGACGGGCTGCTGCACGGGCAGCACCTGGGCCTGCTGCCGGGGGCCGGAAGCGAGCTGACCGGCAGCCGGGAGTACCGGCCCGGCGAGGACGAGGTGCGCCGGATGGACTGGGCGGTGACCGCGCGTACCGGGGTGCCGCACGTCCGGGAGGTGGACGCCGACCGGGAACTGACCACCTGGCTGCTGGTCGACTCCACCCCGAGCATGGACTTCGGCACCGCCGAGCTGGAGAAGCGGGAGTTGGCGGTAGCCGCCACGGCGGCGATCGGCTACCTGACGGCCAACTTCGGCAACCGGCTCGGCGGGCACCTGCTCGGCGCGGACGGGATCCGGCGCTTTCCGGCGCGTACCGGTCGGGAGCACCTGCTCGGCCTGCTGCACACGCTGCTTGCCGCGCCGCGTGGCCCGGCCGGGTCCCGACCACCGGCGCTCGCGGAGGCGCTGGCCGGGCTGCACCGCGCGGCGCCGCGCCGGGGGCTGGTGGTGGTCGTCTCCGACTGGCTCGACGGGCTGCCGGACGGTGTGCCGGGTCGAGACCCGGCCGAGGAGCGGCCCGGGTGGGAGACGCAGCGGCCGGAGTGGGAGGCCGAGCTGCGCCGGCTCGCCGTCCGGCACCAGGTGCTGGCCGTCGAGGTGACCGACCCGCGCGAGCTGGAGTTGCCGGACGTCGGGCTGATCACGTTGGTCGACCCGGAGAGCGGGCGGCGCCGCGAGGTCTCCACCGGCAGCCGGCGGCTGCGCGAGCGGTACGCCGAGGCGGCGCGTCAGCAGCGCGCACTGGTCCGGGCGGCACTGCGCCGGGCCGGTGCGGCACACCTGGCACTGCGTACCGACCGGGACTGGGTGACCGACATCGTCCGGCACGTGTACGCGCAGCGCCGCCTCGCGGCGGCGGCCCGTACGCCCGGCCCGGCCGGCGGTCCGAGCGGCGGCGCGGCGTGAAGGAGGAGGAACGATGACGCTGGAGAGTCCGGGCCGGCTGTGGCTGCTGGCCGGGGTGGTGGCGCTGGCCGTGGCGTACCTGGTGATGCAGCGCCGCCGCAGCCGGTACGCCGTCCGCTTCACCAACCTGCGCCTGCTGGACCGGGTGGCGCCGAGCCGGCCCGGCTGGCGACGGCACGTGCCGGCGAGCCTCTTCCTGGCCATGCTGGGGCTGCTGGTGGTCGGCTTCGCCCGCCCCACCGACGAGGTACGGGTGCCGCGCGAGCGGGCCACCGTGGTGATCGCGGTGGACGTGTCGCTGTCGATGCTCGCCGAGGACGTACCGCCGGACCGGCTCAGCTCGGCCAAGGCGGCGGCCCGGGAGTTCGTCGACGGGCTGCCCGAGGAGTTCAACGTCGGGCTGGTCGCCTTCGCCGGCAACGCGTCGGTCTTCGTCGCGCCGGGTACCGACCGGCAGATGCTGGACGCCGGCATCGACCGGCTGGCCGAGGGCGGCACCGGGCAGCAGGGCACGGCGATCGGGGACGCGATCGCCACCGCGCTGGAGACGATCGCCACCCTGGACGGGCAGGCCGCCGAGGATCCGCCGCCGGCCCGGGTGGTGGTGCTCTCCGACGGCGCCAACACCTCCGGCAGCGATCCGGAGGATGCGGCGGCCGAGGCGGCGAGTGCCGGGGTGCCGGTGGACGCCATCGCGTTCGGCACCTCGGACGGGGTGATCGAGCAGGGCAACCGGCCGATGACCGTACCGGTGGACGGCGAGACGCTGCGGATGGTCGCCGAGCGGACCGGTGGCGGCTACCACGAGGCGGGCAGCAGCGACGAACTGCGGGCCGTGTACGCCGACATCGGCAGCTCGGTCGGCTACACCCTGGAGCGGCAGGACGTCTCCGCCCGGTTCATCGGGATCGGCCTGATCCTGGCGCTGCTCGCCGCCGCCGCGTCGATGTTCTGGTTCGCCCGGATCCCCTGACCGGGCAGTATTTCCACAGTGGAGGGAGTGGCGGAGAGATGGAGCACGCAGAGATGACGGCGGCGCCACCGGGACTGGGCCGCCCCCGGGGACCGGGCTTCGTCTCCCCGGCGCTGGACGCCTGGCCGGGGCCGGTCGCCCCGGTCGGCGTACCCGAGCGGGAGCCGGCGGCCGGCGCGGCGCGGTGGCGGCGGATGTTGCTGGCCGGGCTCGCCGTGGTGGCGCTCTCGGCGGCCTCCGGCGCGCTGGCCGGCGGATACGTGGCGGCGGACGAGCCGCCACCGGCGGCGGAGCTGGCCGGTCCCCCGCCGGCCACTCCGTTGTCGCCGGCGCCCGCGCCGAGCGGCGGAGCGGTGCCGAACGACCTGGTCGGGGCCGCCGCCACCGCGCTGCCGGGGGTGCTGTCGGTGCGGGCCGGCCGGGCCGGCGGCTCCGGCTTCGCCGTCGACGAGGGGCACGTCATCACCAACAGCCACGTGGTGGCCGGCGCCACCACGGTGAGCGTGGTCGGCCAGGACGGCCGGCGGCTGGCGGCCGAGGTGGTCGGCCGGGACCCGGGCAGCGACATCGCGGTACTGCGGGTCAGCTCGGCCGGGGCGCTGCGGCCGCTGCGGCTCGCCGCCGCCGACGTCCGGGTCGGCGAACCGGTGCTCGCGGTCGGCTCCCCGCTGGGGCTCTCCGGCACCGTCACCGCCGGCATCGTCAGTGCGCTGGACCGGCAGGTGCGGCTCGGCAACAGCGGTGCCCGGCAGAGCGCGATCCAGACCGACGCCTCGATCAACCCCGGCAACTCCGGCGGACCGCTGGTGAACGCCCGGGGCGAGGTGGTCGGGGTGAACACCGCGATCGCCACCCTGGACGGCAGCGGCAACATCGGCATCGGCTTCGCCATCCCGATCGACCGGGCCCAGCGGGCGGCCGAGCGGATCATCAGGAACGGCGGATAGCGTCGGATCATGCGGTTACTGGTGGTAGAGGACGAGGAGGACCTGGCCGACGCGGTGCGGCTCGGCCTGGTCCGCGCGGGGTACGCGGTGGACGTCGCCGCCGACGTGGCCGGAGCGTACGAGCGGTTGGCGGTCAACGCGTACGACCTGATGCTGCTCGACCTGAACCTGCCCGACGGCGACGGGTTCGCGGTCTGCCACGCGATCCGCCGGGGCGAGGTACCCGTCGAGGGCGGCAGCGACCTGCGGGTACTGATGCTCACCGCCCGGGGCGCGCTGCACGACCGGGTACGCGGGCTGGACGAGGGCGCCGACGACTACCTGGTGAAGCCGTTCGCCCTGGCCGAACTGCTGGCCCGGGTACGCGCGCTGCTGCGCCGGGACTCCGGCGGCGGGTCGGCGGTGTTGCGGGTCGGTCCGCTCCATCTCGACGTGGCCCGGCAGGAGGCGAGCCGGGACGGCACCCGGCTGCACCTGACCCGCAAGGAGTTCGGGGTGCTGGAATACCTGATGACCCGCCCCGGTCACGTGGTCTCGGCGGAGGAGCTGCTGGAGCACGTCTGGGACGCCAACGCCGACCCGTTCACCCAGACCGTCCGGGTCACCGTCGGCACGCTGCGCCGCAAGCTCGGCGGCGAGGCGATCGAGACCGTCGTCGGGCGCGGCTACCGGCTGCGGGAGACGGCGTGATGTCCGAGCCGGAGGTCCTGGTTGCGGGAGACGGCGTGACGTCCGGCCCGGGGACACCGGCTGCGGGAGGTGGCGTGATGTCCGCGCCGGGCCGGCGATTGCGCCGCTGGCTGCCGTTCGTGCAGTCGATCCGGTTCCGGCTCACGGTGCTCTATTCCACGCTGCTCTTCGCGCTGGCCGGGGCCGGGCTCGCCGTCACCTACCTGGCGGTGGAATACAGCACCAACCCGAAGCCGATCACCAACCAGTACGAGGCGGACGTGGTGAAGCACGGCCGGACGGTCGGGACGCTGACCGTGGCCGAGGTGGACGAGATCGAGTCGGAGGTCAACTTCCGCACCCTGGAGACGTTGCGCAACTACTCGCTGATCGCGCTGGCCGGGCTCTTCGTAGCCAGCCTCGGCATCGGCTGGGTGCTCTCCGGGCGGGCGCTGCGGCCGGTGGGCGCGATCGCGCGTACCGCCCGGGAGATCCAGGCCACCGACCTGTCCCGGCGGATCCGGCTGGCCGGCGCCCGGGACGAGCTGCGCGAACTCGGCGACACCATCGACTCGATGCTGGACCGGCTGGAGGAGGCGTTCCGGACCCAGCGCCAGCTCATCGACGACGCCTCGCACGAACTGCGCAGCCCGCTGGCGATCATCCGGGCCAACCTGGACGCCTCGCTGCTCGACGCACCGGACGCCACCGACGCGGAGCGGGTCCGGGCGGTCGCGGTCATCGACCGGGCCACCAATCGGATGTCCCGGCTGGTCGAGGACCTGCTCGCCACGGCACGCCGCCGGGCGGACGCGCTCGCCGACACCGACGTACTGCTCGGCGAGATCGCCCGGGAGGCGGGCGAGGAGTTTGCCGCGGTCGCCGCCGCCCGTCAGGTTTTCGTCCGGTACGACGTCATGCCGGATCTGCTGCTGATCGGCGACCACGACGCGCTGCGCCGGGCGGTCGGCAACCTGCTCTCCAACGCGGTACGGCTCTCCCCGGCCGGCGGTACGGTCACGGTGGCGGCGGGGCGGATCGGCGGCTGGCTCTGGGTCGGCGTCGCGGACGAGGGACCGGGGATCGCCACCGCCGACCAGTCCCGGGTGTTCGACCGGTTCTGGCGCGGGCGGGCCGATCCGGCGGCCGGGTCCGAGCGGCGTACCGGGCTGGGGTTGGCGATCGTCCGGCAGATCACCGAGTCGCACGGCGGGCAGGTGGCGCTCTTCTCCTCGGTCGGCCGGGGCAGCACCTTCGTACTGTGGCTGCCGGCGGCGGACCGCACCGACGACGCCGAGCCGCCGTCGTCGGATCCGCTGACCTGATTCCCCTGAGGCGGGGGCGGGGCCCTTCCGGGTCGGAAGGGCCCCGCTGTCAACGCTGGGCCGGCACTGCCCGTCGCGCGGACGGGCGTCCGGCGGCGCGGTCAGGAGACGCCGCAGGAACTCGCCGACCAGGTACGGATCGGATCGTGCGCCACGTGGGTGTGGTCGCTGTGTCCGGGGTAGCCGGGGCCGAGAATCTCCCGCCAGCCGTGGTTGCGGGCCTGCTGGGCGAGCCGGCACAGGCTGTGCGGCGAGACGCCGAGATCGACCGCGTCACCGTAGAGGTGCCGGCTGCTGGGCGACCCGCCGACGGCGTTGTTGCAGGCGTGGCTGCGGAACGCGCTGGTGACCCGGATCCGCTGGTCGCCGAGGGCGTGCCGCATGGCCTGGAGTTTCCACATGTTGACCAGGGCGTTGAATCGGGCGGTCGCGGCCGGGACCGCGCCGCCGGACCAGTCCGAGTTGCAGTTGTTCAACTCGGCGTAGGTGAAGTTGACCGGGGTGCAGTCGTTGTCCTGGAGCGCGTAGATCCGGCTGAACGTCTGCTGGCCGGCGATGCCGTCCGCGCCGAGCCCGTACGCCTGCTGGAAGCGGACCACCGCGGCCCGGGTGGCCGGCCCGAAGACGCCGTCGAGGGCGAGTACCGAATTGTAGCCGGGGTAGCCGGCGACCCGGATCTGCAACTGCCGTACGTCCTCACCGGACATTCCCTCGGAGAGGGTCCGGCCCCAGGTGTAGCAGCCGTCGGCCTGTGCGGGGGCGGCGGTCGTCACGGTGGTGACGAGAGTGGCCGCGGCCGCCATGGTGAGCGCCGCGAGGATTCTGACGGTACGTCTGAACAAGGGGTCCTCCATACCGAGCGGGGGTTGAATATCGACGAGGATGGCTGCTTGTCGATCACAAGTCAATATCTTCCGGTGACCTTTTGCGATACGGCGGTTTCCTTCACGCGTCGGAGGCACCCCGTTCACCGCCCCGCCGCCACCGGACCCTGGTGACGGCGGGGCGGTGCCGGACCGGAGCCCGGGCGGCTACCGGAGCAGGGCCGGCGCGGGTTCCGGCGGTGCCGGCTCGGCCTCCCGCACCTCGATCCGGGCGTGCAGCCGGCGCAACGGCCCCGGAGCCGACCAGTTGTACCGGCCGAGCAGGGTCATGGTGGCCGGCACCAGCAGCATCCGGACCACGGTGGCGTCCAGGGCGATCGCCAGCACCAGGCCCAGCCCGATCGCCTTGATCGGGGCGAAGCCGCCGACCAGGAACCCGGCGAAGACCACCACCAGCAGCAGCGCCGCCGAGGTGACGATCGCACCGGTCCGCTGCAACCCCTCGGCCACCGCCCGCTGCGGATCGGCACCGGCAAGCCAGCGCTCCCGGATCCGGGACAGCAGGAACACCTCGTAGTCCACCGAGAGCCCGAAGGCGATCGCGCCGACCAGCACCGGCACGGTGAGGTGGGTCGAATCGAGCCGTACCGTGCCGAACAGGCCGGCCAGGTGGCCCTGCTGGAAGACCCAGACCACCACCCCGAGCGCGGCACCGAGGCTGAGCACGTTGGTCAGGACGGCCTTGACCGGCAGCAGTACCGAGCCGGTGAGCGCGAAGAGCAGCGCCAGGGTGGCGAGTACGACCACCAGGACCGCCCAGGGCAGCCGGTCGGCGAGCATCTGCCGGTAGTCCACCAGCCGGGCGGCGTCGCCGGTGACCACCACCTCGAACGGCGCGGGCAGCGCCCGGATCGCGGCGACCGCCTCCCGGGCCGCCGGCTCCGCCGACGGTGCGGCGGGCGCCGCGCGCAGCACGGTCAGCCCCGGACCCGCCGGCGTCGCCTCGACCCGGTTGACTCCGGGTACCGCGGCGACCCGGTCCTGCCACCGGGCCAGTTCCGGATCGCTGGACGGCGCCGAGGCCAGCACCACGATGTCGCTCGGGGCGGTACGGTCCGGGAAGTGCGTGCCGAACGCGTCCCACATCTGCCGGGTCTGGGTGCTGGTCGGCAGCAGTCGGGGGTCCCCGGTGGACAGCCGCAGATCCAGCACCGGCACGGCGAGCGTGCCCATCACCCCGACCGTGGCGACCAGGGTCAGCACCGGCCGGCGCTGGACCAGCCCGGCCACCCGGGCGAACACCCCGGCCTTGGTACGCGGCTTCGCCGCCGGGATCCGCCGGCCCACCAGCACCAGCAGCGCGGGTAGCAGGGTGAGCGCCGCCAGCATGTCCACCGCGACCACGGCGGCACCGGCCAGCCCCATCGAGCGGAGGAACGGGTCCGGGAAGACCAGCAGGCCGGTGAGCGCCACCGCCACGGTCAGCCCGGCGAACAGCACGGTACGGCCGGCGGTGGCCACCGTCCGGGCGACCGCGGTCGGCACGTCCGGCGCGGTGACCCGCTCCTCGCGGAACCGGCTCACCATCAGCAGCGCGTAGTCGACCGCGAGCCCGACCGCGAGCATCGTGGTGACCTGCACGGCGTAGACCGAGACGTCGGAGACGAGGCTGAAGGCGTAGAGCAGGCCGAAGCTCCCGCCGATGCCGACCACGGCCACCAGCAGTGGCAGCCCGGCCGCGACCAGGCCACCGAAGATCAGCAGCAGCAGTACGAGCACCACCGGCATGCTCAGGGCCTCCGCCCGGGCCACGTCCCGCTGGGCCTGCGAGTTGAACTCCTGGTCGGTGATGGGTCCACCGCCGACCACCACCGACGGCGCCTCGATCCGGTGCAGCCGGGCCGCCGCCGCCTCGGCCGCCTCGGTCTCGTCGTCCCCGGGAGCCAGGGTGACCGAGATCAGCAGTGCCTGCCCGGTTGTCGTCGACGGGATCGGGTCGGAGACCGCGGCGATGCCCGGCATGGTGCGTACCTCGGCGATCGCGGCGGCGGCGCTGGCTCGGACGGCCGGATCGGTGCCGGGTCTGCCGGTGACGACGGCGGTGATCCGGACCGGCTCGGGCGGGGCGTCGGCCAACCGCTGCTGGGCGACGTCGGACTCGCTGCCCGGCACGCCGCCGACGTCGGAGACCAGGCGGTCGAACACTCCCACTCCCACCCCGAACCCGCCGACCAGGACGGCCAGCCAGAGCAGGAGTACGGCGACGGGCCGCCGGATGGCGTACCCGGTGATCAGACGTGACATGGCGCTCTCCAATATGGACCTCCCGCCTCCGGGAGCTGCCATGATGGTGGTCCGGGAGGCGGTCGCGCCGGATCGCCGTACGGAGTGGATCTCCGGTCCGCCGCGCGGGTGGGGTCGCCGCCGGGCGGCTCACTCCACGGAGCGAGCGGCCGCCGGACCGGCCTCCCCCGGTACACCGAGATCGCCGGGCAGCACCAGACCCGACTCGTACGCCAGCACCACCGCCTGCACCCGGTCCCGCAGCCCCAGCTTGGCCAGCAGGTTGCTGACGTGCGTCTTCACGGTGTGCTCGCTGACGAAGAGCGCGGCGGCGATCTCGGCGTTGGAGAGTCCCCGGGCGACCTGGCGCAGCGTCTCCGTCTCCCGGGCGGTCAGCACCGCCAGCCGGTCCGGGGCGGGATCGGGCCGGGCCGGACGGCCCCGGGACACCACGTCGGCGATCAGCCGCCGGGTCACCGTCGGCGCCAGCAGTGCCTCACCGGCGGCCACCACCCGGACGGCGTTGACCAGCTCCTCCCGGCGCATGTCCTTGAGCAGGAAGCCGCTCGCCCCGGCCCGCAGCGCGTCGTAGACGTACTCGTCGAGGTCGAAGGTGGTCAGCACCAGTACCCGGGCCGACGTCTCGGCGCAGATCCGGGCGGTCGCCGCGATACCGTCCATGTTGGGCATCCGGATGTCCATCAGCACCACGTCCGGGCCGAGTTCGCGGGTCCGGCGCAGCGCCTCGGCACCGTCGGCGGCCTCGCCGACCACCGTGATGTCCGGCTGGGCGGCCAGGATCATGCCGAAGCCGTCCCGCACCAGTGCCTGGTCGTCGGCGATGAGCACCCGCAGTGTGGATCCCTCGGACATCGGCCCTCCCCCGTGCTGACCGGCCCGCCGGCACCGCACCGACGCGGGCCGTCCGTCGTATCGCCACCGTCACCACGGCCGGTCCGTCGGTCCGGCGGTGGCCGGTCGGCCGGCAGTGCTCCGGTGGCGGTGCGTGCCTACCGTAGCGGCAGCGTCGCCGCGACGCGGAACCCCGTGCCGTCCGGCCCCGGTCCGGTGCTGAGGGTGCCGCCGACCGCCGAGACCCGCTCCCGCATGCCGACCAGCCCGAGCCCGCCCGGCCGGCCGTCGCCGGACGGCCCGCGACCGTCGTCGCTCACCTCCAGCCGGAGCGCGGCGTCGGCCCAGTCCATCCGGACCAGGACCGCGCCGGCCCGGGCGTGCCGCAGCGTGTTGGTCAGCGACTCCTGCACGATCCGGTACGCCGTCACGCCCAGGTCCGCCGGCACCGGTCGCCGCTGCCCGTACTCCTCCAGGGTGGCGAGCAGGCCGGCCCGCCGGGCGCTCTCGACCAGCGGCCGTACCGCATCCAGGTCCGGCACCGGCGCCCGGGCGGGCCCGTCCGAGCGGAGCACCCCGAGCGCCCGGCGGAGTTGCACCAGCGCCTCCCGGGCGGTGTCGGAAATGGTGTCGAAGACCTCCTCGGCCTTGCCCGGATCCGACCGGACCACCACCGGCCCGGCCTCGGCCTGCACCACCACCAGGCTCATCGAGTGCGCCAGGATGTCGTGCACCTCCCGGGCGATCCGCTCCCGCTCCCGGGCGGCGGCGGCGTCCTGCTCCTCGGTCAGCCGGTGGGCCCGCTCCTCCAGCATCGAGATCCGGTCCCGGCGTGCCCGGGCACTGGTGCCCATCGCGTACGCGACCAGGAACGCGATCGCGGTCGGACCGAACGAGAGCACCTCGTCCTTCGGCACCACCGAGATGGCCACCCCGACGAGGGTGCCGACGACCAGGACGACCCGGTGCACCGGCGGGCAGATCGAAGCGAACGTGTAGGTGGCGACCAACTGTGCGGTCGGCACGTTGCCGAGCGCGCCCGCCAGGGCCAGCCAGGTGGTGCCGACCCCGGTCACGGCGGTGACCCAGAACGGATAGCGTCGACGCCAGACCAGCGGGGTCGCGTTCAACCCGGCGAGCAGGAACACCCACCACTCGGTGCGCTGGTGGGTGAACGCGTTGATGATGATGATCAGATAGCAGGCGATCGCCACCAGCGCGTCCACCACCAGCGGCGGCCTGGACCGTCCCCACTCGGTCAGCCGGTCCCAGCACGCGCGCATCGCCCCAGTATCCGGGCACGGTCCGCCGAGCACCTCCCTCCCCGGAGCGAGTTCCGGCCACCCGCGGACCACCCGCTGTGAGCTGCGGCACCGGCACCGTCCCGGCCCGGTGCACCGCCGGGCCGGCCCCGGGCGGCCGGCATAGTCTGGGGACATGCCGAAAGCCATCTGGAACGACCTGGTCATCGCGGAGAGCGCGGACACCGTCGTGGTCGAGGGCAACCACTACTTCCCGCGTACGGCCCTCCGCGACGACCTGGTGCGGGAGTCCGACACGCACACCGTCTGCCCCTGGAAGGGCACCGCGTCGTACTACACGCTGGAGCACGAGGGCCGGCGCAGTGTCGACGCCGTCTGGTACTACCCCGAGCCGAAGCCGGACGCCGAGATGGTCCGGGACCGGGTCGCCTTCTGGAAGGACGTCGAGGTCGTCGACTGATCCCCGCCGTCCCGGCCGCACCCCCGTCCGTGGTGCCGGACACCGGCACCGAAAGGCGCTACTTGCGGCAATAGCCTGCGAAGTCGCCGCACCGGGCCCGATCCTGAAGCCGTGGCGACGTACGAGTACCGGTGTCCCCGGGACGGGATCTTCCCGGCCCGGTTTCCGATCGGGCAGGCCCCCGCGGCGATCCGCTGTGTGACCTGCGCGGCGGAGGCCGTCCGGGTCTTCTCGGCGCCGTCGCTGCGCGCCATGCCGCGGCCGCTGGTCGCGGCCCTCGACCGGGCCGGCCGCAGCGCCGAAGCGCCGGAGGTGGTGACCCGGGTTCCCGGCCGACGCGGCGCGGTGGCCCGGCCGGTCCATCCCGGGCACGCCCGTCTGCCACGACCCTGACGGGTGAAGGGAAGCCGCGATGCCCGAGCTGTTGTTTCCGCTGGACTCGACGAAGAAGTTCACCGAGCAGGAGTTGCTCGGCCACAACCGGTGGCATCCGGAGATCCCGCCGGTCGTCACCGTCCGGCCCGGCCAGTCGTTCCGGGTGCACTGCCGGGAGTGGTTCGACGGCGCGATCCACAACGACGACTCGGCCGACGACGTCCGGGACGCGCCGCTGCCGATCGTGCACGCGCTCAGCGGCCCGTTCTCGGTCAGCGGCGCGGAGCCCGGCGACCTGCTGGTGGTCGACATCCTCGACGTGGGGCCGATCCCGCAGGAGGACTCGGGTCCGCTCGCCGGGCAGGGCTGGGGCTACACCGGCATCTTCCCGAAGCAGAACGGCGGCGGCTTCCTGACCGACTACTTCCCGGACGCGTACAAGGCGATCTGGGATTTCAGCGGGCAGCAGGCCACCTCCCGGCACGTTCCCGGGGTGACCTTCACCGGGATGATCCACCCCGGGCTGATGGGCACCGCGCCGTCGGCGGCGCTGCTGGCGAAGTGGAACGAGCGGGAGGGGGCGCTGCGGGCCACCGACCCGGACCGGGTACCGCCGCTGTCGCTGCCGCCGCTGCCGGACGGTGCGATCCTCGGCTCGCTGACCGGCGGCGACTTCGACCGGGTCGCGGCGGAGGCGGCCCGGACCGCGCCGCCCCGGGAGAACGGCGGCAACCAGGACATCAAGAACATGACCAAGGGGACTCGGATCTTCTATCCGGTCTACGTCCCCGGCGCCAATCTCTCGGTGGGAGACCTGCACTTCTCCCAGGGCGACGGTGAGATCACCTTCTGCGGCGCGATCGAGATGGGCGGCTTCGTCGACCTGCACGTGGACGTGATCAAGGGCGGGATGACCACGTACGGGGTATCGGAGAACGCGATCTTCCTGCCCGGGATCGTGGCTCCGCAGTACAGCCAGTGGCTGGCCTTCTCCGGCATCTCGGTGACCATGGACGGGGAGCAGCGCTACCTCGACGCACAGCTCGCGTTCCAGCGGGCCTGCCTGCACGCGATCGACTACCTGACCCGGTTCGGCTACAGCCCCGAGCAGGCGTACCTGATCCTCGGCGCCGCCCCGATCGAGGGGCGCTTCTCCGCAGTGGTGGACATCCCGAACTCCTGCGCGACGGTCTACCTGCCGACCGCGATCTTCGACGTCGACGTACGTCCCTCGGCTGCCGGGCCGACCCGGGTCAGCCCGGGCCAGGGCGCCCCGAAGTCGACCTTCTGACTCCGCCGGGGACGCGCGCTGTCAGCGACGGCGACGGCGACGTTGCGTCGGGTGCCGCGAGGAGTCGGTCGGCACGGACGCCGGCTCGACCAGGCGCAGCCGCCGGGTGGCCCGGCCGACGGTCAGCCGCTGCCCCCAGGCCATCGTCAGGTGGTCGGTCTCCAGCCCGTCGGCGAAGACCACCAGGCGCTCCCGTTCCGCGACGATCTCCAGTGTCTCGTCGGGGCCGAGTCGCCCGGCGGTCAGCGACGCGCCGGTCGCCGGGGACGGCCACGCCTCCCGGACGAACCAGCACAGTGCCGGTTCGTCCGGCGCCGGCAGCGGCGGTGCGGCGGTGCGTTCCCGGGCGATCGAGGCGCACCAGCCGGTGGCGCCGGTCCCGGTGCCGACCACCAGCCCGGAGGAGGACTGCCGTTCCCGTCGGCCGTCGGCCGTGGAGAGCAGGTACCGCGCGGACTGGTGGCCCGGGTGCCCCGCGTAGACCTCGTTGAGCCCGATCAGCTCCTGGCCGTCGTCGAGCGCGGCCCGGACCATGGTCCGCTCGCGGACCGGAGCCCGCCCGGCGACCACAGCGGGCAGCAGCCGGCTGACCGCCTCGGGCCCGAACCGGACGAGTACGCCGGCGTTCTGCCCCGGCTCCGGATCCACCCCGATCACCGGCTGCCCGTCGAGGTACTTGGCGACGTTGGCGACCAGCCCGTCCTGGCCGACCGCCACCACGATGTCCTCGGCCGCGAACGGGAACCGGGTCAGGTCGTCCCGATCCACCTGGCCGCGCCGCCAGTCCGCCGGGATGGCCGCCCCGACGGTGGTCAGCGCCGCCTGGAGCGCCTCGTGCCGGGTCACCACCTCGGACAGGTCGCGCCCGCGCCGGCGCAGGTAGTAGCCGGCGGCCGCCCGGGTGCCGTGGTGGGCCAGCAGCTCGTCCAGTTCGCTGCGCCGGCTCACCACGACGACCCTCGGCGCGAGGGTGGCGCTCACCCGGCCCACCCCACCGCTCTCGGCGCACGACTGTCCGGCCTCGACGCACTGTCCGGCCCTGGGCGGCGGCGGCCCGGCGTCGACGCACGGCTGCCCGTCCTCGATCGGCAGCCGTCCAGCGCCGACGGGCGGCTGCCCGGCCTCATCGTGGCCGGAGCGGTGCCGGTCACCGGGACAGCCGGCCCAGCAGGCCGGTCAGCACGTCGGGGGTGACGGTGAGCTGGCCGATCTCGGGAAGGTGCCCGGCCACCTCGCGGAGTGCGAGCGCGTGCAGCACCTCCAGTGGCAGGTCCCGGTACGCCGCCAGCCGGGCCGCCTCCGCCTCGGCCTCGGCGAGCCCGACCACGCGTACCCCGTCGGCCTTGGCCCCGGCGAGGATGCGCTGCTTCTCCGCCTCGGCGGCGGCCAGCACCCGGGCCCGCTCGGCGGCCGCCGCGTTCGCCACCTTCTCCCGCTCGGCCTTGCCGTGGGCGACCGCGAGTTCGGCGGCGGCCTCCAGCTCGACCTTGCGCCGCGAGTTGGCGCCGTGCTGCTCCACCAGTTGCTGCTCCCGGCGGGCCAGCTCGATCTTGTTCTGCAACTCGTTCTCGGCGATCGCCCGCTCCTGCTCGACCGCCTGCGCCCGCCGGGCGTAGGTGGCCCGGTCGGCCTCGACCTGCACCGTCTCCCGGGTCGGCGTCTGGAGCGCCCGCTCCATCTCCGGTTCGGGCCGCACCGCCACCACCCGGGCGCTGACCACCGAGACACCGACGTCGGTCAGCCGGGCCTCGTCGCGCAGTGCTGCCGTGACCGCCTCGCGGATCGCGGCGATGTCGGTGAGCGCCCCGGCCAGCGGCACCCGGGCCAGCAGGTCGAGCGCCGGCTGCTGGGCCAGCTCGGCCAGCAGCGTGGCGACCTGGTCGAGCGGGCGGGCCCGGGCGACGCCCTTGTGCGGGTCGACCGAGAAGTCCAGCCGGCTCGCCGCCAGCGCCGGGTCGCCGATCCGGTACGTCACCGTCGCCTGCACGGTGACGTCGGCGAAGTCGCTGGTCCGGGCGTGGAACAGCAGCGGCAGCTCGCGGTCGTCGACCGGCACCTCGCTCAGTACGCCGACCAGCGGCCGGTACCAGAAGGACTGTCCGACTCCCTCGTGCCGCACCCGACCCCGCACGGAGTGCCGGACCCACGTGGTCGGCGCCCCGCGCAGGTGTCGCAGGAACAGCCGCCTGGTCACGTCGGCCATGACGCGCCACCTCCCCTGTTTTCGTCGCCACGACGATAAAGGGGAGATCTATTTCGCGTCAAGTCGCCGATAAATAGGCGTCACTGCGACCCGCCGACCTGGCACAACGGTTCGGCGGAGGCCGCGGAGGCGTTGCCGCAGGACGTGACCGGGACGGCCGGGACCGGCTCAGGCGCCGGCGAGTTGCGGATAGAGCGCGGTCAGGTCGGCCGAGAGTCCGGCCTTCACCCGCCGGGTGACGTCGTCGGCGAGCACCTCGAAGGCGCCGGCCTCGACGCCGTCGAGCGCCTGCCGGGCCACGTCGTCCGGTGCGACCTTCGGCGCGTCGACGTGCGCGGCCATGTCCGTGTCGACGTACCCGACATGCACCCCGGTCACCCCGACCCCCCTGCCGAGCAGTTCCAGCCGCAGCGAGTTGCTCATCGACCAGAGCGCCGCCTTGGAGGCGGCGTACGAGCCGGACATCGCCACCCAGGAGAGCACCGAGTGGATATTGAGGATGTGACCGCCACCGGCGGCGACCAGGGCCGGCACGAAGGCCCGGGTCACGGCGAGCGGACCGAAGAAGTTCGTCTCGAACTCGCGCCGGACGTCCTGCACCGGCGAGTCGAGGAAGTTCGCGGCGACCAGGCCGGCCGCGTTGTTCACCAGGATGGTGACGTCGGACGCCTGCCGGGCGGCCTCGGTGACGGACTCGGGATCGGTCACCTCCAGGGCCAGCGGGACGACGTCCGGGTTGGTGACCGTACGGGGATCCCGGGCGGTGGCGTAGACCTTGCGGGCGCCCCGGGCCAGGGCCTCGGCGGCGATGGCCCGGCCGAGCCCCCGGTTGCCACCGGTGACGAGGACGACGGCGTCTTTGACCTGCATGGTGAGACCTCCGAGGAGTAGAAAACCGATCGGTTTCCACCACCGTAAACCGATCGGTTTCCAGTCGCAAGTCACCGGAGTACGCTGCGAACATGACCTCGACCACCAACCAGGCGACGCCCCGGGACCGGCTGCTGCGGGCGGCGGCGGAACTGTTCCACCGGGAGGGCATCGCGACCACCGGGGTGGAGCGGCTCTGCCAGGTCGCCGGGGTCTCCAAGCGGACCATGTACCAGCTCTTCGAGACCAAGGACGCCCTGGTGGCGGAGAGCCTTGCCGCGTGCGGCCCGGCGGTCGTCGCGGCACACCTGCCGGACGAGACCTCCGGACTCGGCCCCCGCGACCGGATCCTCGCCGTCTTCGCCTACCTGGACGAGCTGTCCGGATCACCGGAGTTCCGGGGCTGCCCGTTCCTGAACACGGCGGTCGAACTCCGGGACCCCCAGCACCCGGCCAGCGTGGTCGCCCGGGACTACAAGCAGCGGCTGACCGACTTCTTCGCCGGCCAGGCCCGGCTCGCCGGTGCCCGCGACCCGGAGACGCTGGCCAGGCAGCTCACCATCGTCTACGACGGGTCGGCCAGCCGGGCCGTGACCCAGGGCGCCGGACTGGACGGGCTGGCCGCGCTCACCGCCTCGGCCCTGCTCGACGCCCACCTCGGCCACTCCTGAGCCGCCACCCGCCCGCGCCACCATCTCCCCGCCCGCACGCCTCCAGCTCCCCAGCGGCGGCGACCGGGGCCCGCCGCCCGCGCGCGCGCTCCGGCCCGTACCCGCAGACGTGCGGATACGGGCCGGATCCCCCCGTGCGACCCCCGCGCGCTATCCCCCGGCTCGCGGCGGTACGCGGTCCGCGGTCAGCGGCTCAGCCGCTGGTAGCGCCGGACGGCCAGCGGCGCGAAGATGGCGATCAGGAGCAGCGGAAAGCCGACCGCCAGGATTATCGGGTGCTGCGCCGCCCAGGAGTCCCCACCGGTCCCGGGATTGCCGAACAGCTCCCGGCTGGCCGCCACCGTCGCCGACAGCGGGTTCCACGACGAGATCGCACCCAGCCAGTCCGGCATCAGGTCCGGTGCGACGAAGACGTTGGAGAGCGCGGTCAACGGAAATGCCAGCGGAAAGACGATCACCCCGACCGTGTCCGGGTTCGGCACCATCAGGCCGAAGAAGATGCCGACCCAGGTGAGCGCGAGCCGCAGCAGCAGGATCAGCCCCACCGCGGCGAGGGCGTCGAGCAGGCCGTTGCGCCACTGCCAGCCGACCAGCAGGCCGCAGGTCACCAGGATCGTCATCTCCAGCAGCGCACGGAGCAGGTCGGCACCGGTACGCCCGGTGACCAGCGCGGTCCGGGCCATCGGGATGGACCGGAACCGGTCCACCACACCCCGGCTGACGTCCATGGCAATGCCGCTGGCGGTGGCGCCGAGGCCGTACAGCATCGTCATCACGAAGACCCCCGGCAGGAGGTACTCCCGGTAGTTTCCCGCGCCGGATGCCATTCCGCTGCCGAAGACGTAACCGAAGACCAGCACGAACATGATCGGCAGGCTGAAGTAGATCACGATCTCCTCGGGCGACCTGATCACGTGTGCCATGTTCCGGCCGGTCATCACCCAGCCGTCGGCCACCGCCCAACGGAACCGGGCCAGCGGCCCGGCTGCCCGCCCGGCGGTCCGCCCGGCCGGAGACACCTCCGGCGTGCGGTGCTGCGCCTGCAATGTGCTGGTCATGCCGTCACCTCGAACCGATAGTCGTCGTACCCGCCCGGCCGGTCCGTCCGGCCCGCGCCCCGCCCGGTCACGCCGGCACCCCCGCCGAGGTCGGCCGCGCCGCCGCAGCCTGGTGCCCGGTCAGGTGCAGAAATGCCTCGTCGAGGGTGGGCCGGCGCAACCCGATGTCCTCGACCGCAATCCCGGCGTCCCGCAGCGCCCGCATCACATCGCCGAGCGCCGCCACCCGGTCCACGACCGGGGCGCTGAGCTGGCGAATCTCCGCGTCGAGCGTCACCGGCCCGGCGGAGGAACGTTCGACGATCCCGGCGGCGGTGCCGAGCTCCGCCGCGTGCCGGACCACCACCTCGATCCGGTCCGCCCCGATCCGCGCCTTCAGTTCGGCCGAGGTGCCCTCCGCGACCACCCGCCCGGTGTCGACCACGAGGATCCGGTCGGCGAGCTGGTCCGCCTCGTCGAGGTACTGGGTGGTGAGCAGCACCGTGGTGCCGTCGGCGACCAGGCTCCGCACCGCGGACCAGAGCTGGTTGCGGCTGCGCGGGTCGAGCCCGGTGGTCGGCTCGTCGAGGAAGAGCACCCGGGGCGTCATGATCAGGCTGGCCGCCAGGTCCAGCCGGCGGCGCATCCCGCCGGAGTACTCCGCCGCCGACCGGCCCGCCGAGCCGGTCAGCCCGAACTGCTCCAGCAGCTCGTCCGCGCGGCGCCGGGCCGCCCGCGCTGGCAGATGATGCAGCCGACCGAAAAGGATCAGGTTCTGCCGCCCGCTGAGCACCTCGTCGACCGCCGCGTACTGCCCGGTCAACCCGATCACCCCACGGACCAGGTCGGGCTGGCGAACCACGTCGTACCCGGCCACCCAGGCCCGGCCGGCGTCGAAGCGCAGCAGCGTGGAGAGGATCCGGACCGCCGTGGTCTTGCCGGCGCCGTTCGGTCCGAGCAGCCCGCACACCGTGCCGGCCGGCACACTGAGGTCGAACCCGTCGAGGGCCCGGGTCGCGCCGTACCGCTTGTGCAGTCCCTCGGCCACGACCGCTGATGTCTGCGTTGTCATGCCCCGACGGTCCCCGGCCGCGCTGACCGGCCACGCACCGATCGCTGACGACCCCGCTGACCGGCCACGCACCGATCGCTGGACCCCGCTGACCGGCCATGCAGTGATCGCTGACGGTCCCGCTGACCGGTCACTCGCCGCCGCCCGGCGCCCCGCCGCCGCTGGCGTCTCGTCCGCCGCTGGCGCCGTCGCCTCCGGTCAGGCTCCGTCGAGCGTCGCCAGCGCCTCTTCCCGGGTCAGGGCCGCGCCCCGGGCCAGCACGTGCTGGTACGCCGGGTCGCCGAGCCGGGCCCGGGTGGCGACGGCGACCGGCGCGCCGTCGATCGCCCCGGCGCTGCCGACACCGCCCTGCAACACCGAAACGGCGCCGAGCAGCAGGCCGGCACGCTCGGCGTCGCCGCTGCGGAGCACCGGTCCGACCAGGCCGTCGACCGCGATCGTGAGGGTACTCAGTTCCCAGACCCCCACGGTGGCGCGCAGCACCTGGCGGAAGCTGGCCTGAGCCCCGACCGTGTCACCGATCGCCGCCAGGATCTGCCCCAGGGCGACGAGCGCGGCGAGCCGGACCCCCTCCGCCCCGAACCAGCCGGTCGGGCACTCCGCCAGCGCCTGCTCGCACAGCCGGCGTGCCCGGTCCAGGTCGCCGCGCCGCCGGGCGATCTCGCCGAGCCCCAGGTGAGCCGCGGCGAGCAGCTCCGGCGCCCCGGCCGGCGGGGCCAGCTCCACCACCCGCTGGTAGTCACCATCCGCCCCTTCCAGGTCGTCGACGCTGAGCCGACCGTCCCCCCGGGTACGCAACAGCTCGGCCATGTCGAGCGTCGAGCCGAGTTCGTCGGCCAGCCGTAGCGCCTCGTCGACCAGTTCCGTGTGGGTGTGGTCGCGGCGCCGGTAGGCCAGCTCGGTCAGGATCGTCAGCACCAGGATTGTCCCCCAGCGCTCTCCGATGGCCCGGAAGTCGGCCAGCGCCTCGCCGAGCTTGGCGTGCGCCGCCTCGTACCGGCCCTCGATCATCCAGACCATCCCCAGGCCGAGCGCCCCGAGCGCCCGGCTCCACGGGTCCGTGCCGAGCAGTCCGGCCCAGCCTTCGGGGGTGGCGAGCAGGCTGTCCACCAGGTCCGGTGGTGGACCGTTGGCCACTCCGGACAGGTAGAGCAGGAACGGTTGCCGGGGCGGGCGGCCCAGGCTCCACAGGATGGTGGCGGCCGGCTCGACGCCCTGCGGGCCCGAACCGTACCCGCCGAGCGAGGCGTGTAGCAGGCAGAGCGCGTACTCCTCGGCGAGGTCGGGTGGCGGGGTGCCGTCGAGCTGCTCGACGAGCTGGGCCGCCAGCGCCGCCCCCTCACCCCGCAGCCCGCGCAGCCACCAGTAGAACGACAGCGCGGAGACCAGCTTCAGCGCGGTCGCGACGTCCGCGGCGGCCATCGTCCGGCGCAACGCGGCGTGCAGGTCGTCGCGATAGCCGTCCAACCGGCGCAGCCAGTCCAGTTGATCCGCGCCCCGCAGCCGCAGGTCGCCGGCACGGGCCAGTTCGAGGAAGTACGCCGCGTGCGCCCGGCGCAGGTCGTCCGCCTCGCCGGCCTCGGCCAACCGTTCGGCACCGAACGCGCGCACCGTCTCCAGCATCCGGAAACGCCCGCCCCCCGCCTCCACCAGGGATTTGTCGACCAGGCTGGAGAGCAGGTCGAGCACGTCCGCGTCGAGCGGCCCGCAGACCCGCTCGACGGCGTCCAGGTCGGCACCACCGGCGAAGACCGTCAACCGGCGCGCCAGCCGTTGTTCGGACTCGTCCAGCAGGTCCCAGCTCCACCGCACCACCGCGCGCAACGTCTGGTGCCGGGGCTGGGCGACCCGGCTGCCCCGGGTCAGCAGCCGGAACCGGTCGTCGAGCCGGGCCGCGACCTCGGAGACCGGCAGGGCCCGCAGCCGGGCCGCGGCCAGCTCGATGGCGAGCGGCAGGCCGTCGAGGGTACGGCAGATCCGCAGTACCGCGGGGAGGTTGTCGGGACCGACGGCGAATCCCGGCGACACGTCGGCGGCCCGATCGGCGAAGAGCCGGACCGCCGCGTACGCCGGGGCCGCCTCGGTGGTCGTCTCGGCCGGTGGCAGGGCCAGTCCGGAGACCGGGCACAGTGCCTCGCCGGTGAGCCCGAGCGGCTCCCGGCTGGTCGCCAGGACCCGCACCTTCGGGCAGGCACCGAGCAACCGGGCGACGAGCCGGGCGGCGTCGGCGACCAGGTGCTCGCAGTTGTCCAGCACAAGCAGCAGGTTCCGCTCGGCGAGCGCCGTGATCAGCCGGTCGGCGGCGTCCCGGGGGCCACCCTGGCCGCGCAGCGCGGCGTCCCGCAGGTTCAGCGCGGCCAGTACCGCCGAGGCGACGTCCGCGCCCGCGGTCACCGCCGCGAGTTCGACCAGGTAGACGTCGCCGGGTTGCTGACCGGCCGCCTCGATCGCCAACCGGGTCTTGCCGGCGCCACCGGGACCGTGCAGGGTGACCAACCGCGCCTCACCGAGCAGCTTGCCGACCCGGCCCAGCTCCTCCTCCCGCCCGACGAAGCTGCTGAGCTGTCCGGGCAGCCCGGCGGCCGGTCCGGGCACCTCGGCGTCGGCCGCGGGCGCCCCGGCGCCCGGACGGGACACCTCGGCGACCGGACCGGGCGGCCCGCCGGCGGGGGCCGCAGCGCCGACCGGCACCGGACCGGTGACCGTCTCGGCGGGCGCCGGACCGGCGGCCGTCGTGGCAGACATCGGACCGGCGGGCACCCGCCGGGACTGGTCGGGGCGGCGCCCGGCCGGGAGCAGGTCGGGATCGTCCCGCAACACGGCCACGTGCAGCGCGGCCAGCTCCGGCGACGGGTCGGTGCCGAGTTCCGCGGCGAGCAGCCGGCGGGCCTCCTCGAAGGAGGCCAACGCCTCGGCCCGCCGGCCACCGGCGTGCAGAGCGCGGATGAGCTGGCCGCGCAGTCGCTCCCGCAGCGGGTACGCCGTCACCAGCTCGCGCAGCTCGGCCACGGAGGGTCCGGGCCCGGCAAGGTCGAGTTCCGCCGCCACCCGGTCCTCGACTGCTGCCAGCCGCAGCTCGTCGAGGCGGACCGCCTGTGCCCGGGCGAACGGCGCCTCCCGGACGTCGACCAGCGGCTCCCCGCGCCACAGCCGCAACGCCGCGCGCAGCAGCTCGACGGCGTGCCGCCGGTCACCACCGGCCAGCACGCGCTGACCGTCGGTCACCAGCCGGATGAACCGGTGCAGGTCGACGTCCTCCGGATCCACCGCGATCCGGTATCCCGCCGGGTGGAACTCCACCAGTGGCTCCGCCCCATCGACGCCGGAGAGCACCTGGCGCAGCCGGGAGACCTGGGACTGCAACGCGTTCGCCGCCCGGGCCGGCGGGCCGTCGCCGTACAGCCCCTGGATCAGCCGGTCCGCCGAGACCACCCGGCCGGCGTCGAGCAGCAGCAACACCAGCAGGGCGCGCAGGCGCGGTCCACCGACGACGAGTCGCCGGCCGTCGCCCGCGTACACCTCGGTCGCGCCCAGGATGCCGAACCGCATGGCGTCGATTGTCGCCCACCCCCACCCGGCGACCGCCACACGCTCGGCCGGGCGGCGGGGCGAGCGGTCGCGCACCGTACCGCCGTTGGGGTACGAAGGGATACGGAGTGGTGCGAGTTGCTTTGCGTATTTCGACCCTTTGCCGCCCTGGTATAGCTAGTTTGGGGTTGTTCATCCGCGACTCGATCCCACCGAGGAGGCCGGAAGGATGGATGCCGAGGTCAACCTCCGGGTGGACGGGGCCGATCACCGGCTGACCGTCGACACCCGGACCACCCTGCTGGACACCCTGCGGGAGCGGCTGGGCAACACCAGCCCGAAGAAGGGCTGCGACCACGGGCAGTGCGGCGCCTGCACGATCCTGCTGGACGGGCGGCGGGTGAACAGTTGCCTCGCCCTCGCGGTGGCACACGACGGGGCCGAGATCGTCACCGCCGCCGGCCTGGCACCCGACGGCGCACTGCACCCGATGCAGCGCTGCTTCATCCAGTACGACGCCTTCCAGTGCGGCTACTGCACGCCGGGGCAGATCGTCTCCGCCGTGGCGATGATCCGGGAAGCCGAGGCGGGCTGGCCGAGCGCGGTGACCGTGGACGGTGCAGCGGCCGGCGACGGGGCGCGGACGAGGCTGGACGCCGACGAGATCCGGGAACGGATGAGCGGCAACCTCTGCCGCTGCGCCGCGTACGCGAACATGGTGCCGGCGATCCAGGAACTGGCCCGGCGGTGAGGCCATTCCGGTACGCCCGCGCCGACGACGTGACCACTGCCGTCGCGCTGCTCGCCGACTCGCCGAACGCCGCCTTCCTCGGCGGCGGGACCAACCTGGTCGACCTGATGAAGCTCGACGTGGCCACGCCGGACCTGCTGGTGGACGTACGCCGGCTCACCTCCGACCGGGTCGAGGAGCTGCCCGGCGGCGCAATCCTGATCGGCGCCGCCACCCCGAACAGCGAGCTGGCCGCGCATCCGCTGGTCCGGGGGCGCTATCCGGTGCTCTCCCAGTCGCTGCTCTCCGGCGCCTCCGGCCAACTGCGCAACCTGGCGACCGCCGGCGGAAATTTGCTGCAACGCACCCGGTGCGTGTACTTCCAGAACGTCACCACCCCGTGCAACAAGCGGGACCCCGGCACCGGCTGCTCGGCGATCGACGGATACCACCGCGAACTCGCGATCCTCGGCACCTCGCCGGAGTGCATCGCCACGCATCCGTCCGACTTCGCGGTCGCACTGGCCGCGCTGGACGCCACGGTGCACACCGAGGGTCCGGCCGGCACACGGCGCATTCCCATGGCCGAGCTGCACCGGCTGCCCGGCGGTGAACCGCACCGGGACACCATGCTGGCACACGGTGAACTGATCACCGCGATCGAGGTGCCGCCGCTCTCCTTCGGCACCCGGTCCCGCTACCGCAAGGTACGCGACCGGGCGTCGTACGCGTTCGCGCTGGTCGCGGTGGCGGCGGCGGTCGACGTGGCGGACGGGACGGTCCGGGACGTCCGGATCGCGCTCGGCGGGGTGGCGCACAAGCCGTGGCGGGCCACCCGGGCCGAGGAACTGCTGCGCGGCGGCCCGGCCCGGGAGGACCGGTTCCGGGCGGCCGCCGAGGCGGAACTCACCGAGGCCCGGCCGCTGCCGGGCAACGCCTTCAAGGTGCCGCTGGCCCGCAACACCCTGACCCGTATCCTGCTCGACCTGGTCGACGGGCCCGCCTGACCTCGGCTCCCCGGCGCCGCCACCTCGACGGCCGGCACGCCGGCGCGAGTAGGTTGATCTGGAGGAACACCGCACCGCACCGGTCCGCACCCCGGGCCGGACTGGACCGCAGGAGATCAACCAGATGAACGCAGAGCCGACCGTGCCGACCCTTCCGCTGGCGAACGGTGCCCGGATACCGCAGCTCGGTTTCGGAACCTGGCCGCTGTCCGACGCCGAAGCCGAGCGGGCCGTCGCCGAGGCGATCGGGGTCGGCTACCGGCTGATCGACACCGCCTACAAGTACGGCAACGAGGTGGGCGTCGGCCGTGGCCTGCGCGCCTCCGGGGTGCCGCGGGAGGAACTCTTCGTCACCAGCAAGCTGAACGGCGAGTGGCACGGTCGGGACAGGGTGCGGGAGGCGTTCCAGGACAGCATCGGCAAGCTCGGCGTCGACTACCTCGACCTCTATCTGATCCACTGGCCGATGCCCTGGCAGGACCGGTACGTCGACGCCTTCCTGGGCCTGTCCGACCTGCTCCGGGACGGCCGGGTACGGGCCGTCGGGCTGTCCAACTTCAAGCCGGCGCACATCGACCGGATCCGCGCCGCGACCGACGTGACGCCGGACGTCAACCAGATCCAGTTGGACCCGACGCTGACCCGGGACGCCGCCCGGGCGTACCACCGGGAGCACGGCATCGCCACCCAGTCCTGGGGGCCGATCGGGCACGGCGGCGAACTCCTCGCCAACCCGGTGGTGACCGGGCTCGCCGACCGGTACGGCCGGACGCCCGCGCAGGTCGTGCTGCGCTGGCACCTCGACCTGGGGCTCGTCCCGATCCCGAAGACCGCCTCGGCGGACCGGATGAAGAGCAACATCGACGTCTTCGACTTCACGCTCGCCCCGGAGGACGTCGCCGCGCTCTCCGCGCTCGACCGGGGCGAGCAGGCCGCCACCGACTCGGACACCGTCGGGCACTGAGCCACCCGGTCAGGCCGGACCGTGGCGCGGCGCGGCCCGGTGTCGAGGCAGCGTATCGGCACCGGGCCACCCGGGTTACGGTAGTTCCATCGTCTGCGCGACGGCGATCTCGGACAGGGCGGCGGCCAGGTAGTCGTCGACCGCTCCACCGGTGACGGCGAGCAGGTCGGCGACGAGCAGCGGGGCGTGCCGGGCCACCGCCGCCGGACCGGGCGGCGGCGCCTCGTCCGCCATCTGGTGTACGCCGAGCGCGCCGGTCAGCAGCAGTGCCAGCACTCCGACGTCCAGCTCCGGCAGCCAGCCGGCGTTGCTCCGGGCACACCGGACGAGTACGGCCTGCACGTCCTCCCCGGCCAGCCCGTCCGGGTGCGCCTGCTCCAGCAGCAGTCGCAGCACCGCGCCGAGCACCAGCCCGACCTGTTCGGCGGGGAGCAGGGCGAGGTCGCCGGTCGCCGCGTCGAGCGCGTCCGGGTCCTGCGCCCGGACCGCCTCGACGGCACGGACGGTGGCCTGCGTGATGGCCCGGGGCACCGGTGGGGTCATCAGGACATTCAACCGGACGTACCCGCACCGGCCGGGTCCCGGGCACCCCCGCCAGCCGGGCCGGCGGGCCTCAGTGCCGGTCAGCAACCGGAGCCGGGCCGGCGGGACCTCAGTCGCCGGTCAGCAGTTGGTCGAAGGTGGTGGTGAGCCGGAACGGGTCGGCGGCCTCGGCCGGTTCGCGGCGGGCGACCTGCTCGGCGAGTTCCCGGGCGGCCCGGTCGATCCGGCCGCGCAGCGTGCCCTGGGCGCTGCCGCCGGCCCAGTCCTCCGGCGCGGCGAAGACCGAGGTCGGCACGACGACCGCGCGCAGATAGCTGAACATCGGCCGCAGCGCGTGTTCGAGCGCCAGCGAGTGCCGGGCGGTGCCGCCGGTCGCACCGATCAGCACCGGCCGGTCG
The DNA here is from genome assembly GCF_033446045.1 of Plantactinospora sp. KLBMP9567. NCBI lineage: Bacteria > Bacillati > Actinomycetota > Actinomycetes > Micromonosporales > Micromonosporaceae > Plantactinospora > Plantactinospora sp. KLBMP9567. Next base: position 153,021 of record NZ_JAWQRR010000020.1, read on the forward strand.
ACCAGGGCGTCGTCGCCGAGCACGTCGAAGAACGCCTTGAACAGCCCGCTGTAGGAGGCGTTGAAGATCGGGGTCACCACGATCAGCCCGTCGGCGGCGGCGACGGTGTCCAGCGCCCGCTTGAGCGCCTCCGGCGGAAAGCCGGCGAGCAGGTGGTTCACCACGTCGTGGCCGAGGTCGCGCAGCTCGACCACCTCGGTCCGGACCGGCACACCCCGGCGGTCGAGTTCGCCGCCGGTGGCCGAGGCGAGCTGGTCGGCGAGCAGCCGGGTGGAGGACGGCACCCGCAGACCGGCCGAGACGACCACGAGGGTCCGGGCCGTCATCGGACCGCCTCCGCCGCGGCCGCCGCGGCCCGCTCGGCCTTCATCGACGCGTGCGTCGGTGCCTCGGGTACGTGCGCGGGGCGGAGCGCGGCGAACTCCCGCCGCAGCACCGGTACGACCTCCTCGCCGAGGATGTCCAACTGCTCCAGTACGGTCTTCAGCGGCAGTCCGGCGTGGTCGACCAGGAAGAGCTGCCGCTGGTAGTCGCCGACGTAGTCCCGGAAGGTGAGGGTGCGGTCGATCACCTGCTGCGGGCTGCCGACGGTCAGCGGGGTCTCCCGGGTGAAGTCCTCCAACGACGGGCCGTGCCCGTAGACCGGCGCGTTGTCGAAGTACGGCCGGAACTCGCGTACCGCGTCCTGGGAGTTGCGCCGCATGAACACCTGGCCGCCGAGGCCGACGATGGCCCGGTCGGCGTCACCGTGGCCGTAGTGCGCGAACCGCTGCCGGTAGAGGCCCACCATCCGCTGGGTGTGCTCCTTGGGCCAGAAGATGTGGTTGGCGAAGAACCCGTCGCCGTAGTACGCGGCCTGCTCGGCGATCTCCGGGCTGCGGATCGAGCCGTGCCAGACGAACGGCGGGATCCCGTCCAGCGGCCGGGGCGTCGAGGTGAACGACTGCAACGGGGTGCGGAACTTGCCCTCCCAGTCGACGACGTCCTCCCGCCACAGCCGCCGCAGCAGGTCGTAGTTGTTGATCGCCAATGGGATGCCGTTGCGGATGTCCTGCCCGAACCACGGGTATACCGGTCCGGTGTTGCCCCGACCCATCATCAGGTCGACCCGGCCGTCGGCCAGGTGCTGGAGCATGGCGTAGTCCTCGGCGATCTTCACCGGGTCGTTGGTGGTGATCAGGGTGGTCGCGGTGGAGAGCAGCAGCCGGCTGGTCCGGGCCGCGACGAACCCGAGCATGGTGGTGGGTGAGGAGGGCACGAACGGCGGGTTGTGGTGCTCACCGGTGGCGAAGACGTCGAGACCGACCTCCTCCGCCTTCAACGCGATGGCGACCATGGCCTTGATCCGCTCTGCCTCGGACGGCTCCCGTCCGTTCGTCGGATCGGTGGTCACGTCACCCACGCTGAAGATCCCGAACTGCATCGCCAGCTCCTCACTCGGTCCCGGGCGCCAGTCCCCGGATCGTCCCGCACAACATACTTGCCGAGTCAACTATTCCGGCGTCCAGCGGGACCGGGCGGCGGAGATCGCCCGGGACAGCGGTCCGCGGCGGATACCAAACCACTACCCTCCGTGATATCCACCATGTCGGCAGGTCGAAGATGCACGCGACGCGGCCGATACGTTATTCATGTCGGGTGGAGGCTGGCAGCGAACGACGAGACGACCCGGCACCGACCGGCGGGCCGGAGAACGAGCCGGCGCGCCCGTGGGCCCGCCCCGGGCCGACCCGGCAGCAGCGCCAACGGGACCTCTACCTGGGCCTGTCGATGGCGGCGCTCGGCCTGCTCAGCGTAGTGCTGTCGAACAGCATGGGCAGCTTCCCGCTCGGCACCCCGCCGGCCTGGCCCGAGCAGCTCGGCTGGGCGGTCGCGGGCGGCCTGCCGCTGATCTGGCGACGCAGCCATCCGGAGATCAGCACCAGCGTGCTCGCCGCGATCTTCATTGCCGCCCAGGTCCGGCACGTTCCGGAGGTATGGGTCGCGTCCACGACGCTCTTCGTCGCCGTCTACAGCCTCGGCGCCTGGGGGCGGGACCGCCGGCTCTCGGTCTGGATCAGGATCGGCGTCATCGTCGCGATGTTCGTCTGGCTGGTGATCGCGGCGGGATTGAGCATCGCGTCGGCGGAGTCGAACTTCCCGGGCGCGGCCGGCCCGATCTCCCCGCTCGTCGCCGTCGCGATCACCACCGTGCTGTTCAACAGCGCCTTCTTCCTGCTCGCCTACCTGCTCGGCAACCGCACCTGGACCTCCGCGCTGCGGCAGCACGAGCTGGAGATGCAGGCCGAGGAGCTGCGCCGGTCCCGGGCCGAGAACGCCGAGCGGGCGGTCACCCAGGAACGGGTACGCATCGCCCGCGAGCTGCACGACGTCGTCGCCCATCACGTCTCGGTGATGGGCGTGCAGGCCAGCGCGAGCCGGCGGGTCATGGACAAGGACCCGGACAAGGCCAAGACCGCGCTCGCCGCGGTGGAGCAGAGCGCGCGTACCGCCGTCGACGAGTTGCGCCGGATGCTCGGGGTGCTCCGCGACGCGGGCGCCGCCGACGGGGCCCTCGGCTACGGGCTGGAGCAGGTCGACAGCCTGCTCCAGGGGGCCAGGGACGCCGGACTCGCCGTCGAGTACAAGATCTACGGTACGCCGGTGCCGGTGCCGGAGTCGGTCTCCCTGGCCGGTTACCGGGTGGTCCAGGAGGCGATGACGAACACCATCAAGCACGCCCGGGCCAGCGCGGTCGACGTACGGATCCGGTACCTGCGCCGGGAGGTCGAGGTGGAGGTGACCGACGACGGCCGTACCGGGCTGGCCGCCGTACCGGGCCGGTCCCCCACCGGGGGCGGTGGGCTCGGCCTGATCGGCATGCGGGAACGGGTCGCCGCGCACGACGGCAGCCTGGAGGTGGGTGCCCGGGCCGGCGGCGGTTTCCGGGTACGGGCCCGCTTCCCGATCGCCCCGGCCGGTGCCGCCGGCGCCTCCCCCGTGACGGCGACGGCGTGACCCGGCGCAGCGCCGGCCCCGGCCGGCCCGGCGGCTCGGCGGGACGACGAGCGAGCGGAGCAGTAGTCATGACGGAGCCGTACATCCCGATCCGGGTCCTCCTCGCCGACGACCAGCACCTGGTCCGGGCCGGCCTGCGGATCATCCTGGAGACGGAGGAGGACCTCGAGGTGGTCGGCGAGGCGGCGGACGGCCGCCGGGCGGTCGAACTCGCCCTGGCGCAGCGGCCCGACGTCGTCCTGCTGGACGTGGAGATGCCGCACCTGGACGGGTTGGCGGCGACCCGGCAGATCGTGGCGGCCACCGGGGCGGACGGGCCGGCGGTGCTGATCCTGACCACGTTCGACCGGGACGACTACCTGTTCGCCGCGCTCCAGGCCGGGGCCAGCGGATTCCTGCTGAAGAACGGCTCACCGGAGGAGCTGGTCGAGGCGGTGCGGATCCTCGCCCGGGGCGACGCGCTGCTCGCCCCGCAGATCACCCGCCGGGTGATCGCGACCTTCGCCACCCCGCCCGGAGCGGTCGCACCGAACACCGGCCAGCCCGGCGCGGGCGGCGGGCCGGCCGAGCCGGACCGGCGCCGGCTGGCCGAGCTGACCGAGCGGGAACGGGAGGTGCTGGTGCAGCTCGCCGGGGGCGCCTCCAACGCCGAGATCGCCGAGCGGCTGCTGCTCGGCGAGGCGACCGTGAAGACGCACGTCTCCCGGGTACTGATGAAGCTCGGGCTGCGCGACCGCACCCAGGCCGTGGTCTTCGCGTACGAGCACGGGGTGGTGACCCCGGGCGATGCCGGCGGCTGACCGGCCCGGCCGCCGGGCGGGGTGCCGGCTCGTCCCGGCGGCGCACCGCGCGGTAAGTGGATCATCCTTGCGGTTCCGCCGCGCGACGGACGTCAGCGGGGTCCGGCCGGACTAACGTCGTCCCCGCCGGTGCGGGGTGTGCCGGCGGAGGACTGGTGAAGGAGGCCGGATGCTGCGCGTGGCGTCCGTCGATCGGTCGTTCGGCGGCCGGAGAGTGCTCGACGACATCTCGTTCGAGGTGGTCCCGGGCCGGATGACCGGGTTCGTCGGGGCCAACGGTGCCGGCAAGACCACCTCGATGCGGATCATCCTCGGCCTGCTCGCCGCCGACTCCGGCACGGTGACCTGGCACGGCGAGCCGGTCAGCCGGGCCGTCCGGCAGCGCTTCGGCTACATGCCCGAGGAGCGCGGCCTGTACCCGAAGATGAAGGTCCGGGAGCAGCTCGTCTACCTCGGCCGGCTCTACGGGCTGACCGCGCCGGCCGCCCGGCGCAGCGTCGACGACCTGCTCGACCGGATCGGTCTGGCCGAGCGGGCCGACGATCCGCTGGAGAAGCTCTCCCTCGGCAACCAGCAGCGGGCCCAGATCGCGGCGGCGCTGGTGCACGACCCCGAGGTGCTGATCCTGGACGAGCCCTTCTCCGGGCTCGACCCGATCGCCGTCGAGGTGATCGCCGGGGTGCTGCGGGAGCGGGCCGGCCGAGGGGTACCGGTGCTCTTCTCCAGCCACCAGCTCGACGTGGTGGAGCGGCTCTGCGACGACCTGGTGATCATCGCCGCCGGGGCGGTACGCGCCGCCGGCAGCCGCACCGACCTCCGCACCAGATTCGCGACCCCGCGCTACCAGCTCGTGCTCGACACCGACGCCGGCTGGATCCGCGACCTGCCCGGAATCTCCATCGTGGACCTCGACGGCGCACGGGTCGTGATCGAACTCGCCGATCCCGCCGACGACCAGGCGGTGCTGCGGGCGGCCCTCGCCCGGGGCCCGGTACGCGCCTTCGGCCCCATCGTCCCCTCGCTCGCCGAGATCTTCCGGGAGGTAACCCAGTGACCGCGATCGCCCCGTCCCCGACCCGGCAGCAGACCGGACCGGCCGCCACCGGTACCTCGCTGTGGAGCGCGACAAAGCTGGTCGCCGGCCGGGAGATCGCGGTCAAGCTCCGGGACCGGACGTTCCTGATCAGTACCGTCCTCTTCCTGGTGATCGCGGCGGGCGCCACGGTACTGCCGGCGCTCTTCGCCAACGGCAGCTCGACGGTGGCTGTGGTCGGCACCGGCGACGCCGGCAGCCTGCTGGACCGGGCCGGTATGGAGGTGGTGGCCGCCACCGACGTCGCGCAGGCGGAGCAACTCGTCCGGGACGGTGAGGTGGACGCCGCGGTGGTGCCGGGGGACGGGGCCGGCGGCATCCGGGTGCTGGCGATGGACCGTACGCCGGACTCGGTGGTCCGGGCGCTGAGCAGCGCTCCCCCGGTACAGCTCCTCGACCCGGACGCGGTCGACCCGGTGCTGGCGTTCCTGGTACCGATGTCCTTCTCGATGGTCTTCTTCTTCCTCTCCATCACCTTCGGCGTGCAGATCGCGCAGAGCGTCACCGAGGAGAAGCAGACCCGCATCGTGGAGATCCTGGTGGCGGCGGTGCCGGTCCGGGCCCTGCTCGCCGGCAAGGTACTCGGCAACGGCGCGCTCGCGTTCGGCCAGGTGGTGCTGATCGCGCTGGTCGCGGTGGTCTCCATGCAGGCCGTCGGCGGCGACACCGGACTGCTGGGGCAGCTCGGCCCGGCGATCGCCTGGTTCATCCCGTTCTTCCTGGTCGGCTTCGTGCTGCTGGCCTCGCTCTGGGCGGTCACCGGCGCGCTGGTCAGCCGGCAGGAGGACATCAGCGGGGCGTCCGGACCGGCCCAGTTGGTGATCATGGTGCCGTTCTTCCTGGTGATCTTCCTCAACAGCAACCCGACGGCGATGACGATCCTCTCCTACGTGCCGTTCTCCGCGCCGACCGCGATGCCGCTGCGGCTATTCTTCGGCGACGCCGCCGCCTGGGAGCCGGTGCTGGCGCTGCTGCTCCTGCTCGGCGCCGCCGCGCTCTGCATCATGCTCGCCGCCCGGCTCTACGAGGGGTCGCTGCTGCGCACCAACGGCAGGACCTCGGTGCGGGCCGCGTGGCGGGAGCGGGAGACCCGGGTCTCCTGAACACTCCGTCGGTCGGGATCAGGATCGTTTCGCGGCGAGGCCGGAACAGCGCCTCGCCGCGGCGATCCGGTCCTCGATCCGCTCCCGGGCCGCGCCGGAGACGAGTACCGGCTGACCGGTCCGGGAGACCGTGGCGGGCAGGAACTCGTTGCGGATCACCGTACGGCCCCGGACGGTCAGCCGGAGCACTCCGGAGTCGGTGCTCTTCGAGTCGCCGTACCAGAGGAAGTTGCCGAGCCCGTAGTGCACGTACGTCCGGCCGAGCCAGCCGTCGGCGAGCAGGGTGTGCGCGTGCGTACCGAGCACGATGTCGGCCCCGGCCCGGGCCATCCGGCCGGCGAAGGTCTTCATCTCGCCGCTCGGACACCGGTTCCCCTCGATCCCCCAGTGCATGAAGACGACCACCAGATCGGCCTGCTCCCGGGCCGCCCGGACGGCGGCGGTGGCTCGGGCGGTGTCGAACGCCATCGCCACCCCGGGCCGGGTCGCGGTCGGCTTCCACTGCCCGGCCAGCTCGTGCACCTGCGACATGCCGAGTACGGCGATCCGCACCCCGCGCACCGTGGTCAGCCAGGGCGCGTACGCCGCGTCGGCGTCGCGGCCCGCACCGAAGACCGGGAAGTCCGCCTCCGCCGCCGCGTCGAGGGTGTCCGCCAGGCCCACCTGCCCGTAGTCCAGCACGTGGTTGTTGGCGACCGAGGCGGCGTCCACCCCGGCGGCCCGCAGCGCCGCGTAGGCGCCCTTCGGTGCCCGGAAGTGGAAACGCTTCGGCTGCGGGGTGCCCCGACCGGTCACCGCCGTCTCCAGGTTCAGCAGGGTCAGGTCGGCGTCCCGCAGGGTCGACGCGATCCGGCCGAACGCCGTCTCCGGCTCGTCGAGCAGCCGCAGCGTACGCCCGGTGAAGTGGACGTCACCGGCGAACGCCAGCCGCAGTTCGACCGGCCCGGCCGGGGTCGGTGCCGCCGCCGGGCCGGTCGGCGCCGGAGCGGGTGTGCTCGCCGAGGACCCGGGTGTCGCCGGACCGGTGTCCGGCTCCGCAGAGCATCCGGCCAGGACGGCCCCGGCCGTGACCGCCGCCAGCATCGCCCGCCACGCCCGCACCGCGCCGCCGCCCATCCGGCGAGGGTACGCGGCGACGCGCCGGCACGCCGCCCGGCGACCGGTCACGGACGGCGTGTCGACCTTCCCCCGCCCGGTCGACGCCCTCGCCCGGGGTTACCGGCGGACGAGCCGGCCGAGCAGGTCGAGTTGGCGGGAGTCCTGCAACGCGGAACCGACCGCCACCACCCGGGCACCGGCCGCGAGGAAGTCGTCGGCATTGTCGGCGTCCACGCCGCCGGTGGCGACGAACTTCACCGCCGGGAACGGGCCACGCTGGGCCCGCAGCCAACCGGTGCCGAGTTCGCTGGCCGGAAACGCCTTGAGCCAGGTGTGCCCGGTGCGCAGCGCCTGGCCGATCTCCGAGGAGGTGGCGACTCCGGGCAGGTGGGCGAGGCCGAGCCGGGAGCTCTCGGCGGCGATCTCCGGGTCGTACCCGGGGGCCACGGTGAAGGCCGCGCCGGCCTCGTACACCGTGTGCACCTGTTCCGGGGTGAGCACCGTGCCGGCGCCGACCGGCCGCTCCCGCTCCCGGCCGGCGGCGACGGCGGCGTGCAGCGAGGGCAACGCGTCCGGGCTCTGCACCGGTACCTCGACCACGTCGATGCCGGCGTCCCAGGCCCGCTGGCAGAGTTCGACGGTCCGGTCCGGGTCGAAGCCACGGAGGATCGCCATCACCGGCTGGCTGGCGAAGAGGCTGTCGAAGAAGGTCGTCGAGGGGTTGGGCACGGTCGCTCCGTTCATGATCGGTGTTCTCCGGTCCAGCCGAGGTCCCGGGAGATCGCGGCGCAGGTTCCGGTCAGCTCCGGCAGGTGTTCGCGGAGCCGCTCCAGCGGGGCCAGGGCGCGCAACGCGGTGATCGACACCGCGCCGGCCACCCGGCCCCGGGCGTCCCGGACCGGTACGGCGACGCAGCTCACGAAGTCCTCGAACTCGCCGTCGTCCTCGGCCCAGCCGCGCTCGGCGATCCGGGCCAGCTCGGCCCGGAACTCGGCCGGGTCGGTGATCGAGGTGTCGGTGTGCCGGGGGTACGTCAGCCGGGCCAGGAAACGTTCCCGGGCCGGCTCGTCGAGGTGGGCCAGGATCGCCTTGCCGACTCCCGAGGTGTGTGGGTCGACCGGCTGGCCGACCCGGGACCGCATCCGCAGCGCCCCGCGGCCATCCACCTTGGCCACGTAGACGATCTCGTCGTCGACGAGCTGGGCGAGGTGCACGGTGTGGCCGTACCGGTCGCCGAGCCGGACCAGGTGCGGGTGGGCGACCGGGTGCAGGTCGAGCTGTTCCACCGCGTGCTGCGCGATCGCCACCATCCGGAACCCGATCGTGTAGCGGCCGTCGACCGGGCGGGCGAACCCGCCCCGTTCGAGGGTCTGCACCAGCCGCAGCGCGGTCGACTTGTGCACACCGAGGTCGTCGGCGATCTCGCCGAGCGAGCGGGGCCGCTCGGCGAAGAGTTCGATGATGCGCAGTGCGCGCTCGACGGTCTGGGACATCGTCGTACTCCCCGGCTCAGGCCGGGCCGGTGGGCCGGTGCCAGTCGTCCGGCGTGATGCCCAGCACCGCGCAGATCATCGGCACCGGTGGCAGTTCGGCGAAGTCCGAGACGGAGCCGAGCGCGGCACCGGCGACCAGGTGCCCGAGCCTCAGCCGGGCGGCGGGGTCGAGGCCGCGCAGCGCACCGGAGAGCCAACCGGCGGCGAACGCGTCGCCGGCACCGACCGGCTCCACCACCTCGACCGGCCGGGCCGGCTCGCCGGTCACCCCGTCGGCGGAGAACGCGACCGCCTCCACCGCACCGTTCTTCACCACCAGGGTGCCGGGCCGGTCGACCAGGGCGCGGACGTCCTCCGGCTCCTTGACGTCCCAGAGCCGCGCCGCCTCGTCCAGCCCGACGAAGACCACGTCGGCGGCCTGGGCCAGCCGGAGCAGCTCGGTGGCGGCGGTGGAGAGGTCGGGCCAGAGCGCGGGCCGGTGGTTGACGTCGAAGGAGACCAGCCGCCGTCCCGCCGGTCGGGTGCTCATCAGCCGCTCGACCAGCCCGCGGCAGCTCTCCGAGAGCGCCGGGGTCACGCCGCTGAGGTGCAGTACGGCGGCCGGCACCGCGTCGACCCGGGCCGCGTACCCCGGATCCATACTGGCAGCGGCGGAACCGCGCCGGTAGTAGTAGACCTTCGTGCCGTCCGGGCCGGGGTCCTTGAGGTAGACGGCGGTCGGCCGGGCCGGGTCGACCTCGACCAGCGAGGTGTCCACCCCGGTCGCCCGGACCTGCCCGACGACCAGCTCGCCGAGCGGGCCGGCGCCGACCCGGCTGGCCCAGCCGGCCCGGTGGCCCAGCGCGGCGAGGAACATCGCGACGTTGGACTCGGCACCGCCGGCCCGGAGCACGAAGGTCGACTCGGCGTCCAGCCGCCCGCCGGGGGTCGGGGTCACCATCACCATCGTCTCGCCGACGCACACCGCGTCGAGCGCCGTCGCCGGCTCGGCGTCGGTCGTCGTTACCGGGCTCACCGCGCTCCCCTCCGTTGCATATGTTGCAACTGCCGCCTCATCATCTGCACCGACTGCTGAACCCAGGCTAGATCAGCGGCCGCGGCACCGCGACAGCCGGAGCGGGTGGAACGCCGCCGAGTGGCGAGTAACACTGCCCGGCTGGGCGCCCTGGTCGAGGAGATCCGCGGGGGTCGGGTGCTCGGCGGCACGGGTTCAGTCGTGGTCCGGTGCGCCGGTGAGGTGGTGGTCGGCGGCGTACAGCACCTCGGCGACGAGCCGCCGGACGTGGCCGCCCCGCGCCCGGTAGACCGCCCGCCGGCCGTCCCGCCGTACGCCGACCAGGCCGGCGAGCAGCAGCTTCGCCAGGTGCTGGGAGACCGCCGGCCGGGCCGCCCCGACGGCCAGGGCCAGGCTGCCCACGTCGTACTCGCCGTCGCGGAGCAGCCACAGCAGGCGGAGCCGGGTCGGCTCGGCCAGCATCCGCAGCGCGGTCACCGCCGTCTCGATCTGGGCGTCGGTGGGCAACTCCTGCCCGTTGCCGGCGGCCGGTGCCTCGTCGGGTGCGTACACGAGCACCTAGTCTGCTGTCGGCACACCGGCCGCGTCCACTTCGCCGCAGCCCCCGGGTCAGTCCGGCCGGCCCAGGGGGCCCAGCCAGCGCAGGTGACCGTCGACCCGGAGCAGCGGTACGACCACGCCGTCCGGACCGTGCATCGCCAGCTCGCCGCGCGGATCGGCGACGTGCCCGCCGTGCGGCGCGGACGGCGGCTCCTGCCAGACGTGGTAGAGCGGGCCGCCCTCCCCGATCGAGTCGATCGCGCGGTCGAAGGCCGCCCGCCGGCCGGCCGGAACGTGCATCCGGGTCGCCGCGTGGAACACCACCCGCGGCTCACCGGGCGGCAGGCCGCGGCCCAGTGCCGGGCAGACCTGCACCGCGTCACCGGCGACGACGGCGGGCGGCTCGGTCGCCACCACGTCGAGGGCGGCGTCGAGCAGCGTCGCCGCGTCCTGGTTCTCCGGCCAGACCAGCGCCCGCAGCCAACGCCGCGCGTGCGCGTCGGTGACGTCCACCGGATTCAGGTCCACCCCGGTCCGGCTGGCGATCGGCGGTACGTCGTCCAGGTCCGGCAGCGGCGTACGGCCCAGCCACCGGCTGTCCAGCGTGACCGTGGCGTCGACGGCTCCGAACACCCGGTCGCCGACGAGGTAGCGGTAGCGGTCGACGTAGAGGTGGATGCCGGCGCTCGACCCGACCTCGACCAGGTGCACCGGGCCGGCGCAGCGCTGCCCGATCGCCCAGAGCGCGTACCGCAGCGCGACCGCCCGGCGTACGACGTTGGTCTGCACCAGGCGGGTGCGGACGAGTTCGCCGAGTTCGGTCCGGTACCGGCGGCAGAAGTCGCGCAGCACCGGTCCGGCGTCCGCCGGCTCGGCGGCTGACGGGCCGACCAGCGACGGGTAGAAGTCGCGTAGCGGATGCCGTGCCCCGGCCAGCAGCAGGTAGTGTGCCGCCCCGAAGAACAGGTACGACGCCTGCTGTCCCGGCCGCCGGCCGGTCAGCAGTTCGAGAGTCGACCGGTCCCCCGCCACCACGGGGCAGAGCGCCCGGTAGAGCGGGGAGGTGGTGAAGGTCGCCGGCGCGGCGGCGAAGTGTTGCTCAAGTTCGTCGATTTCCCGCGCCGTCGCCATGTCCCTCGTTCCGCGATTCTGCCGGGTCCCGGACGTCGTACCAGTATCCGGCCCGTGACGGGCCGGCGGATGTGAGCTGAGGCACCGTTTGATCAAGCGGGAATGTGCCGGAGCGCCAGCGGTTGGAGGCAGGTGTGATCTTCGCTGTCCGCGTCCAGACCCACGACCACCCGCTGGGAAGGCTCTCATGACCGCCACCGCCACGCACGTCGAGGCGTCCGGGCCGCCCGCCACACCCGGCGACCTGATGACCGGGCGGGAACGGCTGCGGCTCGTCCTCGTACTCGGGTCGTTGATCGCGATCGGACCGTTGACGATCGACATGTACCTGCCGGCGCTGCCGGCGATCACCGCCGACTTCCGCACCGCCGAGGCAGCGGTGCAGCTGACCCTCACCGGCACCCTTGCCGGGCTCGCCGTCGGCCAACTGCTGATCGGCCCGTTCTCGGACGCGGTCGGCCGGCGGGTCCCGCTGCTCGCCGGCCTGGTGCTGCACGTCATCGCCTCCGTGCTCTGCGTCGTCGCCCCGAACATCGGGACGTTGGGCGTGCTGCGGGTGTTGCAGGGGCTCGGCACCGCCGCCGCCTCGGTGGTGGCGATGGCCGTGGTACGCGACCTGTTCAGCGGTACCGCCTTCGCCAAGATCTTCTCCCGGCTGATGCTGGTGATGGGCGCCGCCCCGGTGCTGGCACCCACCCTGGGCAGCGCGGTGCTGGGTTGGACCGACTGGCGCGGGGTCTTCGTCGCGCTGGCCGTGTTCGGGATCGTCCTGGTCGCCCTCGCGCTGTTCAAGCTGCCCGAGACGCTGCCGGTGCACCGGCGGCGCAGTGGCGGCGTACGCGGCACCGCCCGGGTCTACCGCTCACTGCTGCGGGACCGTACGTTCGTCGGGCTCGTCCTGGTCGCCGGGCTGGCGATGGCGGCGCTGTTCGCGTACGTCTCGGGCTCGTCCTTCGTCTTCCAGGAGGAGTACGGCCTCGACGAGCAGCAGTTCGGGATCGTCTTCGGCGCCGGCGCGGTGGGCCTGATCTCCGCCTCCCAGCTCAACGTCCGGCTGCTGCGCCGGTACGCCCCGCAGCGGATCCTGGTCACCGCGCTGACCGTCGGCGCGCTGGCCGGGTTCGCACTGCTCGCCTTCGCCGCGACCGGATTCGGTGGGCTTCCCACCGTGCTGGTGTCGCTCTGGGTGGTGCTCGCCGCGTCGGGCCTGGCCATGCCGAACGCACCGGCGCTGGCGTTGAGCCGGCACGGTGAGGCGGCCGGCACCGCGGCGGCGCTGCTCGGCGCGGTGCAGTTCGGCATCGGCGCGCTGCTGGCGCCGCTGGTCGGCGTGCTCGGCAACGGCAGCGTCGGGATGGGCCTGGTGATCGCCGGCGGCATGGTCGCCGCGCTGACCGTGCTCTTCCTGGTGGTCCGCCCGGCCCGCCTGGCCCCCGCCCCCGAGGTCGCCACCGCCCACTGACCCCTACCCCACCCCGCCCGCCAACCAGCGGATGTCGGTAGACCTTGACGACTTGTGGCAGCTCCCGCAACAACAAGTCGTCAAGATCGGTCGCGACCACGACCACGACCGCGACCGGCGTCGCGAGAGTCGGGGCGGGGGCGATGGTGGTGGGAGGGGGCGATGGTCAGGCGCCAGTGCGCCGGGTGACGCAGGGCCGGCGGCAGGCCGGTCCGGACGTCCCCGGCCGCCGCGTCGACCTGGGCCTGGGTGAGGAAGAGGCTGCCGGTCAGGTCGGCACCGCGCAGGTTGGCGCCGCGCAGGTCCGCCCCGGTCAGGTCGGCCAGGGTCAGGTCCACGCCGCGCAGGTCGGCCCCGATCAGGTACGCCCCGCGCAGGTTGGCGCCGGCCAGGTCGGCACGGCGCAGGTCGGCGCCGATCAGCTCGGCGCCCCGCCGGTCGGTCCCCTTCCGTCCGCCGCGGGACCGGATCTGCTCGCTGGCCCGCAGCAGCACCTCGTTGACGGTCCGGCGGTGGGTCGCGACGTCCAGGGCGACGAGCGAGGACGGCTCGCCGTCGGCCACCCGTTCGGTCGCGGCGAGGGCGGCGGCCAGCTCGGCGTGCAGCGGTTCGGCCGGGCGCAGCGCCAGGGCCTCGGTCAGATACCAGAGCAGTTCGTGGAGCTGCCGCATCACCGGGAACACCTCGAACATCCCCGCCGCGATCTCCGGGTCGACCCGCCAGTCCCGTCCCTGGTAGGTGACCTGGGCGACCTGCTGGCCGGCGCCGAAGCAGTCGAAGACCGTACATCCGGCGAAGCCGCGCTCCCGCAGGTCACGGTGGATGCCGCAGCGGTGGTCGGGCCGGAGGTTGGGGCAGGCCCGGCCGGCGGGCTTGTCGATGGCGAAGTCCGACGAGGCCGCGAAGGCCGGCACCACGCAGCACAGCCCGAAGCAGCGCTCGCAGTCGGCGCGCAGCTCACGCCGCCGCCCGGCCCCCGCGCCCGGCCGGGCGGCCGGACTGGTCGGGGCTGATGCGGGCTCGGAGGTGCCGGACACGATAGTTGATCTCCAATAAGCGGGCGGGTCGGCGGGCCCGTACGCCGTCCGGGCGGTCCCACCTCGTCGTTGAGCCGGGTAAAGGGTACCTACCGGGCAGCCGGGAGCGAGGACGTCGGGCGGCCGCCGGAGCGTTTCGGTAATGAGTGCCTGGTGGACAGCCCGCATTAACCGGCTGCACCTAGCCTCCCCAGCGAGTTCCGCTACGAAAGAAGGACCGATGGGAACAATGAAGCGGGTCGGCATGGGTGCCGTGGTGGCCGCCCTGGCGATCACCGTGCCCGGGGTGGCCTTCGCCACCGACCGGAGCACCTGGGACCGCGCCGAGTTGCTGAAGTTCGCCGCGCTGCCGGCCGAGACCTTCGTGCCGGGCAGTGAGCCGTCCGGATCCCTGCTCGGCGGTACGCCCAGCAACGGCGTCGTCCCACCCTTCGCCGACCAGCCGGTGCAGGGCTTCAGCGGCGTACTGCGCAACAGCGACGGCAGCTTCGACGTGCTCTCGGACAACGGGTTCGGCAACAGGGGCAACAGCGCGGACTTCCTGCTCCGGATCCAGCGGGTCGGCCCGGACTTCGGCTCCGGCACCGTCGACGTGCTCGGCGGGATCACCCTGACCGACCCGGACGGCAAGGTGCCGTTTCCGCTGACCCGCCCCGACCGGGTACTCACCGGCGCCGACTTCGACGTCGAGTCGATCAGCCGGACCGCCGACGGGACGTACTGGATCGGCGACGAGTTCGGGCCGTGGCTGCTGCACTTCGACCGGGCCGGCCGGCTGCTCTCGGCTCCGGTGGCGCTGCCCGGGGTCTTCGCGCCGGAGAACCCGACCCGGGGCGAGACCCCGGCCAACCTGAACAGCAGCAAGGGTTTCGAGGGCATGGCACAGTCCCCGGACGGGCGTACCCTCTATCCGCTGCTGGAGGGCACCGTCGCCGGTGACCCGGCCGGCACGCTGCGGCTGCACGAGTTCGACATCGCCGCGAACGCGTACACCGGGCGGCGCTGGACCTACCTGCTGGATGCGCCGGGCAACGCGATCGGCGACGCGATCGCGGTCGACAAGGACCGGTTCCTGATCATCGAGCGGGACAACGGCGAGGGGGCGACGGCCAAGGTCAAGAAGATCTACCTGGCCGACCGGCGGGACCGTAACCGCGACGGCCAGCTCGACAAGACGCTGGTCGCCGACCTGATGGACATCGCCAACCCGAAGCGGGTGGGTGGCTTCGGCCGGACCTTCACGTTCCCGTTCCAGACCATCGAGGATGTGGTGATCCTCGACGACCGCACCATCGCGGTGCTCAACGACAACAACTTCCCGTTCTCCAACGGCCGGGTGCCGGGGCAGCCGGACGACAACGAGTTCATCGTGCTCAAGCTCGACCACGAGCTGGACGCCGACAAGCGGGCGCTGCGCCGGCACTGAGACCGCGCCGGTCCGCCGCCGTCCGGTGGCGCGGGCGGGTGCCGTGCGTGGACCGCGTACGGCACCTCGCGCCGCCCGGCGGCGGGCCGGGCCACCGGCCGGGCGGGCTCAGCCGGCGGCCGGGGTGGCGGGCTCGGGCTCGCCCTGCGGCAGCGGCTCGCCGGTCTCCAGCAGTGTCTTGAGGCTGGAGAGCAGCTCCGGCCAGCCCTCGCTGACGCTGTCGAGCACCGAACTGCCCGGCGGGAAACCCTCGTGTAAGACGGTCAGCCGCACCGCCCCGCCCCAAGGCTCGATCTCGAAGGTCACCCTGCTGCGCGGCTCCTCGGCCAGCTTGGCCACCTCGGCCGGATCCATCTCGTACGCCGTGGCGAACTCCGGGCCGAAGTCGTGCCAGGCGTACGACAGCCGGCGGTAGGGCTCGGCCTCCAGCACCACCTGCTCCGGGCCGGTGATCCGTACGCCGTTGTGCACCCAGACCATCTCCGAGCCGACCTGCCAGTCGGTCTCGAAGGTGATCCCCCAGTACCGGCTGGTGAAGGCGGGATCGGTCAGCGCCTGCCAGAGTCGTTCCGGGGTCGTGTCGATGTGGCTCGTGTAGACGAATTCGCGCTCGCCCATGGGTTCCTGCTCCAATGCCCTCTTGAGGTCGGCGAGTGCGTGCACCCGCCCCCGGTCGTACCGGTTGATCCAGCGGTCCGCGATGGCGTTGATCGGCTCGGCGTTGAGGTAGTGCAACTTCTCCCGGCCACGCCAGAGCGTGGTGACCAGGTTGGCCGCCTCCAGCACCGCGAGGTGCTTGCTGACCGACTGCCGGGTCATCGCAAGCCCCGCGCACAGTTCCCGGAGGCTCTGCCCGTTACGGGTGTTCAAGCTGTCCAGCAGCCGTCGGCGGCTGCCGTCGGCGAGTGCCTTGAACACCTCGTCCATCTTCGCCATCCCGTGGAACACGCAGCCAACTGGTTGCCTGGAACAATAGGCAGCCATTCGGCTGCATGTCAACTTGCCCGGCCGGTTCGCGCGTCAGGCAATGTCGCGGCCCAGCAGACTTCGCGGGTCAGGCGACCGCTTTGCGGGCCCGCTCCGGGTCGTCGGCATCCAGCGCAAGCCGGGCCAGCCGGGCACAGTCGGCGTGGCTACGCCCGGCGAGTGCGGCCCGCACCGGGGCCAGCGAGCGTCCCGACATCGACAGGCTGGTCATCCCGAGGCCCACCAGAACCGGGGCGAGCAGCGGATCGGCCGCCGCCTCGCCGCAGACCCCGACCGGCTTGCCGACGGCACGCCCGGCGGCACCCACCTCGGAGATCAACCGCAGCAGGGCCGGCTGCCACGGATCCAGCAACTCGGCCAGCAGACCGGACTGCCGGTCGGCGGCGAAGGTGTACTGGCTCAGGTCGTTGGTGCCGATGCTCAGGAAGTCGACGACCTCCAGCAGCTGACCGGCGCGCAGAGCCGCCGCCGGTACCTCGACCATCACCCCGGCCTTCGGCAGTCCGGCCGCGTGCACCGCGTCGGCGAACTCGGCCGCCTCGGCCCGGGTGGCCACCATCGGCGCCATCACCCAGACCTCCGCCCCCGTCTGCTCGGCCGCCCGGGCGATCGCCGCCAACTGGGTCCGCAGCAGCTCCGGGCGCTGCCGGACCAGCCGCAGCCCGCGTACCCCGAGCGCCGGGTTCGGCTCCTCGGCCTGGTGCAGGAACGGCAGCGGCTTGTCGGCACCGGCGTCCAGGGTGCGGATCACCACCCGGCGCCCGGCCAGTGCCGCGAAGACCTCCCGGTACGCCTCGGCCTGCTCGTCCAAGGACGGTTCCCGGCTCCGGTCGAGGAAGAGCAGTTCGGTGCGGAACAGCCCGACCCCCTCGGCGCCGCCCGCCGCCGCCAGGTCCCGGGCCGAGCCGATGTTGGCCAGCAGGGCGACCGGGTGCCCGTCCGAGGTACGCCCCGGGCCGGAGACCGCCGCCACGGCCGTCCGGTGCTCCCGGTCGGCCGTCTCGGCGGCGACCACCTCCGCCGGGTCCACGTCCACCCGGACCAGCCCGGTCGCACCGTCGACCAGCACCGTCGTGCCGTCGGCGAGGTCCCGGGCGCCAGGGCAGGCGACCACGGCCGGCAGCCCGAGCGCGCGGGCCAGGATCGCGGTGTGGCTGGTCGGGCCGCCGGACTCGGTGACCAGCGCGACCACCTGTTCCGGGTCCAGGTCGACGGTGTCGGCCGGGGCCAGGTCCCAGGCGGTGAGCACGTACCGGTGCCCCGGCGAGGGCACCCCGGGCATCGGCCGGCCGAGGCAGACCGCCACCGCCCGGTCGCGCAGGTCGTCCAGGTCGGCGACCCGCTCGGCCAGGTATCCGCCGGCCGCCTCGAACGCGGCGCGGTGGGTGGCGAAGGCCGCGTCGATGGCGTGCGGCCCGTCCGACCCGGCCAGCACCTTCTCGCGTACGGCGTCGAGCAGCACCGGATCCTCGGCCATCATCGCCTGCGCCCGGAGTACGTCGACCAGGGTCTTCTCCCCGGACCGCTCGGCCCGACGGTTCAGCTCGGCAACCACCTCGCGCAGTGCCGCCACCGCCCGGTCGGCCTCGGCCGCCGGATCGGTCACCGGGGCGGGTGCGGGCAGCGCCGGCACCCCGGCGACCCGGAGCACCGGCCCACCGGCGACCCCCGGGCTGACCCCGATGCCATGCAGTGAACCCGCCGGCTCAGGCATCGGCCGGCTCCTCCGCGTCCAGGTCCCGGGCGAGCAGCTCGGCGAGACCGTCCAGGGCCGCCTCGGCGCCCTCGCCGTCGGCCTCCAACACCACCTCGGTGCCCTGCTTGGCGCCGAGCGAGAGCACCGAGAGCATGCTGTTCGCCGGCACCGCCCGCTTCTCGCCCGTCCGGATGGTCACCGGGACCGGTGCGGCCCCGGCCGCCGCGACGAAGAGTGCCGCCGGGCGGGCGTGCAGGCCGCTGGCGGAGCCGACCGTCACCGTACGCGTAGCCATGATGGCCTCCCTCTCTCAGGGTTCGATCGTGACCTTGATGGCCTCGCCCCGGGCGACCACGCCGAAGGCGTCGATGGCCCGCTCCAGCGGAAGCCGGTGGGTGATCAGGTCGGAGACCGGCACCGAACCGGTGGCGATCAGACGCAGCGCCTCGGCATTGTGCGCCGGGCTGGAGCCGTTGGCGCCGACGATGGTCAACTCGCGGTAGTGCACCAGGTTGGAGTCGAGCGAGATGATCGGGTTGTCCTTGGGCAGGCCGCCGAAGAAGCTGATCCGGCCCTGCCGGGCAGCCATCTGCACCGCCTGCTCCTGGGCCGCGCCCGAGGCCGCCGCCGTGATGACCACGTCGGCGCCGCGTCCGTCGGTCAGCTTCAGCACCTCGTCCACGGGGTCGACCTCGGCGCCGCAGATCGCCGCGTCCGGACGCACCAGTGCGGCCGCCAGCTCCAGGCGCTCCCGGTTCAGCTCGACCAGGAAGACCCGGGCGGCGCCCCGGGCCCGGGCCAGCCGGACGTGCAGGCAGCCGATCGGCCCCGAGCCGACCACCACCACGTCGTCGCCGGGGCCGACCCGCGCCAGCTCCTGCCCGTTGAGTACGCAGGCCAGCGGCTCGGCCACCGACGCCTCGGCGAACCCGACCCCGTCCGAAATCCGGTTCAGCCCCTCCACCGCCAGCACCTTCGCCGGGACGACCAGGTATTGCGCGAAGCCGCCCTCGTAGTGGTAGCCCATCGACTCCTGGTTGGGGCAGACGGTCATCCGGCCCCGCCGGCACTCGGCGCAGGTGCCGCACGGGATCGCCGCGATCACCTGTACCCGGTCTCCGGCCGCCCAGCCGGTGACCTCGGATCCGGTCTGCACCACCTCGCCGGCGATCTCGTGCCCCATCACGCGGGGCGGGTGGATGTGGTGGTGCCCGAACTTCGAGATCTTCACGTCGGTGCCGCAGGTGGAGCAGTTGCGTACCCGGATCTTGACGTCGCCCGGGCCCGGGGTGGGCTCGGGGACGTCTTCGATGCGTACGTCACCGGGGGCGTGGAATCGAACGGACTTCATGGGTTGCTGTCCTCCCGTGCCGGCGTGAGCAGGGCCAGCACGTCTTCGGGGTCGGTGGCCTCGCGCAGCGCGCGGGCCCGGTCGGGGTCGAGCAGGATCTCGGCGAGGCTGGCCAGCAGCTCGACGTGGCCGTTGCCGCGGGCGGCTATCGCCACGCAGACGGTGACCGGCTGGCCGCCCCAGTCGACTCCGGCCGGAAACCGGAGCACCGCCAGCGCGTCCCGGTGCACCAGGTCCTTGCCGGCGAGCGTGCCGTGCGGGATCGCCACCTCCTCGCCGACGTAGGTGGAGACGGAGCGTTCCCGGGCAAGCATGGTCTGCACGTACTCCGGGTGGACCGCGTCGATGTCGACCAGGGCCTCGCCGCAGCGGCGGATCGCCTCGTCACGGTCGGCGGCCACCTCGGTCAGCCGGATCGCCCGCCGGTCGAGCAGGTCTCCGGTCAGCTCAGCCACTGACCTCACCACCGGACTCGATCGCCTTGACCACGGCGGTCACCGCCGGGTCGCCGAGGAAGACCTGGAACGGCACGACGATCTTGTCAGGGGCGGCGGCCCGGGCCCGGGCGGCCAGCCCGTTGTGCGTGATCACCACGTCGGCGTCGCCCGGGATCGAGTTGACCGGGGTGTGCTCCACCGTGACCGAGTACTTCTTGAGCTGCTTGCGAAGTTGGCTGGCGAGCATGACGCTGCTGCCCATCCCTGCGTCGCAGGCGACCACGACCTTGTGGATGTCCTTACCGTTGATGCTGCCCATGGCGGTGCCCCTCTCGTTCGTACGGTGGTCCGGTCAGCTCTCGGCGGTGGCGGACCGGGCCACGGCCGGGCTGGTCTCGCGGTCCCGGCCCTCGGTGGTGGGTTGGGCCGGCGTCGGGTCCTCGGTCTCGCCGCCGCTGACCTCGTCGGCCTTCGGCTCACCGTTGAGCTTGCCGAAGCCGAGCAGCGCCGAGGCGACCACGAAGGAGACTGCGGTGGCGACCAGCACGCCGAGCACCATGCCGAACCAGCCGCCGCGCGGGGTGACCGCCGCGTAGGCGAAGATGCTGCCCGGCGAGGGGGTGGCGACCAGACCGGCGCCGGTGATCATGAAGGTGCCGACTCCGGCGGCGCCACCGGCGATGGTGGCGAGGATCAGGCGCGGCTTCATCAGCACGTACGGGAAGTAGATCTCGTGGATGCCGCCGAGGAAGTGGATGATGCCGGCCGCCGGCACGCTCGGCCGCAGCGAGCGCGGCCCGAAGAGGAAGAACGCGAGCAGCAGGCCGAGGCCCGGGCCGGGGTTCGACTCGATCATGAACAGGATCGACTTGCCGGTCTCCTGTGCCTGCGCCACCGCCAGCGGCGACAGTACGCCGTGGTTGATCGCGTTGTTCAGGAAGAGCACCTTGGCCGGCTCCACCAGTACGGACGCGGCCGGCAGCAGGTTCTGCCCGATCAGCCAGTCCACTCCGCTACCGGCCCAGTCGCTGAGCCGGCCCACCACCGGGCCGGCCAGCCAGACGCCGAACAACGCCATGCCGCCACCGACGATGCCGGCGGAGAAGTTGTCGACCAGCATCTCGAAGCCGGGCCGGATCCGGTCCTCGACCAGTCGGTCGAAGAGCTTGATCAGGTAGGCGGCGGCCGGCCCGATGATCATCGCGCCGAGGAACATCGGGATGTCGGCGCCGACGATCATGCCGACGGTGGCCACCGCGCCGACCACCGCGCCGCGCTGGCCGTGCACGATCCGGCCGCCGGTGTAACCGATCAGGATCGGCAGCAGGCTGAAGATCATCGGATCGACCAGTTTGGCCAGGTCCTCGTTGGGCAGCCAGCCGGTCGGGATGAAAAGCGCCGTGATCAGGCCCCAGGCGATGAACGCACCGATGTTGGGCATGACCATTCCGGCCAGGTGACCGCCGATCCGCTGGACCTGGGCTTTGAAGCCGCTGCCCTGGACCTCCGGGGTGTACGACACGGCCATGAGGGGGACTCCTTCGCAGAGGTTGGCCCGCGTTACCGAACGCGGCCCGGTTCGGATGTCATGCCGTCGGCTCCGGGGGTCGGCCGACGTCCGGGATGCTGTCGCTGTGTTGCTGGCATGACCGGCTCACCCCTGCGGCAGCAGCGGCCGGACCAGGTCCGGTCGGGGGTGGAGTCGGACGGTGTTCCGGACCAGGTCGCCGGGGCCGGGCATCCGGCTGCCGGGCAGGATGACCGCGGCGGCGCCCCAGGCGAGCCCTTCGGCGAGGGCGTCCGGGCCGCGCGCGCCGGCCGCCAGGAACCCGGCCAGCAGCGCGTCGCCGGCCCCGACCGTGCTCTTCGGCTGCACCACCGGCGACTCCCCGGTGACCACGCCCGCCGCGTCGACCAGCACCGCGCCGTCGGCGCCGAGGCTGGCCAGCACGGCGCCGGCGCCCCAGCTCCGGAGCCGGGCGGCGGCGTCGACCACGTCGCCGAGGGACCGCAGCGGGGCGCCGACCGCCTCGGCCAACTCCTCCCGGTTCGGCTTGACCAGCGCCACGCCGGCCTCGGCGGCAGCCCGCAGCGCCGGCCCGCTGGTGTCGACCGCCAGCCGCACCCCGGCATCGACCAGCCGGGCACAGAGGTCGCCGAAGGCCGCCACCGGCAGCCCCGGCGGCATGCTGCCGCAGGCCACCACCCAGTCGGCCGAGCCGGCCGCCGCCAGCACCGCCCTGGTGACCTCGGCGAACTCCGGCCCGGTCAGGACCGGGCCGGACTCGTTGATTTTGGTTACCGTGCCGTCCGGCTCGGCGAGGGTGATGTTCGACCGGGTACGGCCGGCGATCGGCACCACCAGCAGTTCGACGCCCTCGCCCTCCAGCAGCCGGACGAGCTGGGCCCCCTCCTCGCCACCGACCGGCAGCACGGCGCGGGACGGCACCCCGTTGGCCAGCAGGGCCCGGGAGACGTTGACACCCTTGCCGCCCGGGTCGAGGTGTGCGGAGGAGGCCCGGATCACCTCGCCCCGGACCAGCAGGTCGATCTCCATCGCCCGGTCCAGGCTGGGGTTGAGCGTGACGGTGAGGATCATGCCCGCACCACCCGTACGCCGGCCGCCTCGACGTCGTCGGCCAGTTCCTCGTCGACTCCGTTGTCCGTGATCAGCAGGTCGAGGTCGGCCAGGGTGCCGAACCGGGCCAGGTAGTCGTTGCCGATCTTGGTGTGGTCGGCGAGCAGTACCACCCGGCGGGCGGCACCGATCATCGCCCGCTTCACCGCCGCCTCGGCCGGATCCGGGGTGGTCATCCCCCGCTCGACCGAGCAGCCGTTGGTACCCATGAAGGCGACGTCGACGTAGAGCTCGGCGAGCGGGCGCAGCGCCCAGTCATCCACTGTGGCCAATGTCTTGCCGCGCAACCGGCCGCCGAGCAGCAGCACCGTGAGGTTGGGCTTAATTCCGAGTGCAGAGGCCAGCACCGGAGAGTTGACCACCACGGTCAGTTCCCGGTCGGAGGGCAGCAGGTGCGCCAGCCGGGCGGTGGTGGTGCCGGCGTCGAGGATGACGGCACCCTCGTCAGGCAGCTCGGCCAGCGCCGCCTTGGCGATCCGCTCCTTCTCGGTGATGAGTACGGCGTCCCGGGCGGCGAGTGCGGGCTCGAAGCCGATCCGCTCGACCGGGATCGCCCCGCCGTGCACCCGGCGAAGCACGCCGGCCCGCTCCAGCACGGTCAGGTCCCGGCGGATCGTCTCCGCGGTCACGTTCATGCCCTCGGCCAGCGCCATCACGTCGACCCGGCCCGCCTCGCGGGCCAGACGCAGGATCTCCTGCTGACGTTCCTCGGCGTACATCTGTTGGATCTCCCGCCCGGTTGCTTTTGCTTACCTTCTGTTTACGCCCGTTCCTGTGGGGAGTCAACATCCGGTCGTAACAGTTTGGTCATCTGCTCGCCGCACCAGAGCTTCATCCAGGACATTCCGCCCGCGCCGGCATCGGCTTCCTTCCGTGCCGCTGCCCAGTTGACTGCGTTGCGGGCTGCCTGAGCAACGCCGGAACCAAACCGACAGGGATCTCCGTTTGTGTGGTTTCGCTGAGCCATGTCCGGGCCGGAACCGGCCACCGCCCGGTCCGGTGGCCGGAGCGCACCGGACCGTCCCCGACCCGATCCCGACGGGAGGCGCAGTGATCGTCGGCAGGGAGCGCAGTGATCGTCGGTGGGAACAGCCGGTGGCGCATCGATTAACTTCACCGCCGGCCCCTACCGGCGGGGACCTCGGCTGTCGAGGATGGAGCTGACCCGCACACCCCGCGGGCTCCGTCCGAACTGGAGGACACCTTGGCCGTATCCGCCGCTCCCCGCTGGACCGTCCGTCCCGTCCCGGCCACCCCGGCCCGGGCCCACCGGTTCCTGACCAGCTTCGCCGTGCTGGTCACCCTGGTCGCCGGCCTGCTGGTCGGACCGGCCGTGGTCGCACCGACCCAGACCGGCTCCGCGTCGGCCGCCGTCTACAGCTCGTGCACCATGGCGCGCTGTGCGGACGCCCGGACCGCCCGCAGCGGCTGGGCGAGCCGGGGCTTCCCCACCACCCGCAACTGGTACTCGTGGAGCGGCGGGCTCTACAACTACGCCGGTGGCCAGCACTTCAACCGCGAGGGCCAGTTGCCGGCCAACGCCACCTACTACGAGTACGACGTCTACCCGCGCAACCGCGGTGCGGCCCGGGACGCGTACCGGATCGTGGTGAACAAGGCGACCGGGGCGACCTGGTTCACCCCGAACCACTACACGGACTTCTACCGGCTCTGACGACCGCACCGGACGCCCGGCCTCGGCGTACCGTCGCCCTGGCAGCAGCAGCCATCCGGTCGGGAGGCCGGACCGACCGAGGGACCACCATGCCCGACCAGTCCGACCCGGTAGTTCCGTCCTGGCTGAGGGTGTCGGCCGACCCACCGGCCCGGGACTCCGCCGTGCTCGCCGGGGCCGGAAGCCGTACCCGGGCCGCCCTGTTCACCGAGTGGGCGGCCCGGCTGGACTTTCCGGACTACTTCGGTCGGAACTGGGACGCCTTCGAGGAGTGCCTCACCGACCTCGTCGCGGAGCGGCCCCGGACGCTGGTGGTGACGGACGCGGCGGAACTGCTCGCCGACGAGCCACCGGAGCAGTTCGGCATCCTGCTCGGCGTACTCGGCACGGTCGCGGCCGGTGCGGCCGACCCGACCGCCGGGCCGGCGTTGCGGGTGCTCCTGCACCCCGGTCCGGCCGGTCCCGACGCGCTCCGCCGCCGGATCGGCGCCGCGCTCAGCTGATCGGGCGGGCGTGGGTGGGGGGCGACTTCCCACGATTCCGGTCCGCCGACTATCCGTGACTCCGGTCCGGCGACGACGGGGTCGTGTCACACCCGGCGCCTAGCATCCGGACCATGCGCGACGACCGTTTCCAGCTCCCGGCCGACGCCGACGAGCGGACCGTCCTGACCTGCTTCCTCGACTGGCACCGGGAGGCGCTGGTCCGCACCTGCGCCGGGCTCTCCGACGAACAGCTCCGGCGGCGCGCGGTCCCCTCCTCCAATCTGACCCTGCTCGGCCTGGTGCGGCACCTGGCCGGCGTCGAGCGATGGTATTTCCAGGCGGTGGTCGCCGGGAACTTCCCGGGCAGTCTCTACACGGCGACCGATGACGACGACGAGGACTTCAACGACCTCGACTCCGCCACCGGCGAGACCGCGTTCGCGATCTGGCGGGCCGAGGTCGCGCAGTCCCGCCAGATCGCCGCCGAGCGTCCGCTGGAGGCGCTGGGCACCCACCCGGTCACCGCTCAGGCACTCTCGCTCCGCTGGGTGCTCAACCACATGATCGACGAGTACGCCCGGCACAACGGCCACGCCGACCTGATCCGGGAGGCCATCGACGGGCAGGTCGGCGAGTAGCGGCATGGCCGGGCAGTGTCTTCCGGGCGGTTGCGCCGCGGCCGGCTCGGTCAGCGCGATCCCGGGTCGGCCAGCAGCGCGGCGACGGTGCGGGCCATCACCGCCCGGGCCTGGTGCACGCCCAGCCCGAGCCCGTCGCGCAGCATCGACCAGCTCGGCCACATGCTGCTGGCCACCAGCGCGTGCACGAGTTGCTCCCGGCCGGCGCCGGCCCGGTCGAGTTCGTCGGCGAACAACTCCTCGACCTCGGCGCGGACCCGGTCGACGTGCCTGAGGCGGTTGCGGCGCAACGCGGCGGAGACCGGCTCCCGCAGCTGCGCGGCCCGGGCGGCAGGCGCGATCAACTGGAGCAGTCGGGCCCGCTGCCGGCAGTACGCCTCGACCCGCTCGGCCAGCGGCAGCGCCCGGGAGATCGGCCGGTGGGCCGCGTCCTGCTGCCGGAGTACCTGCTCGCCGCTGGCCTCGAAAAGGGTCTCCATGTCCTTGAAATTGGTCCAGAGTGTCCGCAGCGACACCCCGGCCCGCTCGGCGATCCGCTCACCCGTCGGCCGGAGGTCGCCCTCGCCGATCAGCGCAAGGTGCGCCTCGACGATCGCCGCCCGGGAGCGTTCCGCCCGCGCGTTGCGCCCGTCGCCCCGATCCGCCGCCGGTGAAGCCCGGTCAGTCATCGGCCAGCCGTTCGAGGTCGCGCTGCACCCGGTTCATCCCGTGCAGCCAGCGGTCCGGGTCGGCGGCCCGCCGGGTGTAGTAGGTCGCCACCTCCGGATGCGGCAGCACCAGGAACCGGTCGTCGGCGAGTGCCGCCACCACCAGCTCGGCGACCTGCTCGGGGGTGACCGCCCCGGCGGCGAGCATTGCGGCGCCGGGCCCTTCGCCCCGCTCCAGCATCGGAGTGCGGACCCCTTGCGGGCAGAGCGCCTGCACGACGATGCCCCGGTGGGCGTAGCTCGCCCGCAGCCACTCGGCGAAGGCCACCGCCGCGTGCTTGGTGACCGAGTACGGGGCGGCGCCGAGCAGGGTGAGCAGACCCGCCGCCGAGGCGGTGACGAGGAGCCGGCCACGCCCGGCCGCCAGCCAGTCGGGCAGCAGTTCGCGGGCGGCGTACACCTGGGACATGGTGTTGACCCGCCAGGCGTGCTCCCAGGTCTGGTCGGCGGCGTCCAGCCCGCCGGTGCCGGGCACTCCGGCGTTGGCGCAGAACAGGTCGATCCGGCCGAACCGGTTCCGGGCGTACCGGACCAGCGCGGCCACCGCGGCGGGGTCGGCCATGTCGGCGGGAAATACCCCGCCGCCGATCCGGGCCGCGACCGCCCGGGCAGCGTCGGCGTCGAGGTCGTTGACCAGCACCCGAGCGCCCTCCGCGGCGAACCGGGTGGCCAGCGCCGCGCCGATGCCGGAACCCGCCCCGGTCACCACCACGGCCGCGCCGGGCAGGACGAAGCCGGGACTTTCTGCATTCACGATGCAGATACTACCCCGACCCCGCCGCGCCGCGGCAGTTCCCGGCGCTGAACGGCTGCCCCGAAGCCGGTCGCTGCGCTGAAGGCTGGGCCCGGCAGGAAGGCTGCCGGTCGCTGCGCTGAACGGTCGGCCCGGGAGCCGATCGGTGCGCCGGCCACCGGGCGGACCGTTCCGCCGCCGGTCGGTTCGGCGCCGCGGCGCCGCCGCACGATGGCGCCACCGGGCAACGAGAAAGACCGCCCGGCGGGCGGTGGCCGGCCGGGATCCGCCGGTCGCCGCATCGCCCGGTTCGGCGTGGTGAAAAGCTGGTGGGTATGAGTTCCGACAGCGCACCACCCGCTCCGCCGGTCAGCACCAGCCCGAACGACCCCGACGACGACTCCGGCACCTTCGCGGACCTCGGGCTGCGGACCGAACTCCTGGACGCGCTCGGCACGCTGGGTTACGAGGAGCCGACCGCCATCCAGCGGACCGCCATCCCGCCCCTGCTGGCCGGTCGGGACCTGCTCGGCCAGGCCGCCACCGGGACCGGCAAGACCGCCGCCTTCGCGCTGCCACTGCTGCACCGGCTGCCGGACGGGCCGCGCTCCGGGGCGCCGGCGGCGCTGATCCTGGTGCCGACCCGGGAACTGGCCGTGCAGGTCTCCGAGGCCATCCACCGGTACGGCCGGAATCTCGGCGTACGGGTGTTGCCGATATACGGGGGCCAGCCGATCGCCCGGCAACTGCGGGTGCTGGACGGCGGGGTGGACGTGGTGGTGGCAACTCCGGGGCGGGCGCTGGACCACATCGCCCGGGACACCCTGCGGCTGGAGGGCCTCGGCACGGTGGTGCTGGACGAGGCGGACGAGATGCTCGACATGGGTTTCGCCGAGGACATCGAGGCGATCCTGCAACACGTACCCGAGCAGCGGCAGACGGTGCTCTTCTCCGCCACCATGCCGGCTCGGATCGACGGGATGGCCCGGCAGTACCTGCGGGACCCGGCCCGGATCGAGATCGGCCGGCAGCCCGCGCCGACCGGCACCGCCCCGCTGGTCCGGCAGACCGCGTACGTGGTCGCCCGGGCGCACAAGCCGGCCGCCCTCGGCCGGGTACTCGACGTCGAGGCGCCGACCGCGGCGATCGTCTTCTGCCGCAGCCGGGAGGAGGTCGACCGGCTGACCGAGACCATGAACGGTCGCGGCTACCGGGCCGAGGCGCTGCACGGCGGGATGACCCAGGAGCAGCGGGACCGGGTGATGGGCCGGCTCCGGGCCGGTACCGCCGACCTGCTGGTGGCGACCGACGTGGCCGCCCGGGGGCTGGACATCGAACAGCTCACCCACGTGGTGAACTACGACGTGCCGTCGGCTCCGGAGTCGTACGTGCACCGGATCGGCCGGGTTGGCCGGGCTGGCCGGCAGGGGGTGGCGATCACCCTGGCCGAGCCCCGGGAGCACCGGATGCTCAAGACCATCGAGCGGACCACCGGGCAGCGGATCTCGATCGACAAGATCCCCACCGTCGCCGACCTGCGGACCCGGCGGCTGGAGATGACCCGGGCGGCGCTGCACGAGAGCCTGCTGGAGGACGACCTCGAACCGTTCCGGGTGATCGTGGAGACCCTCACCGACGAGTTCGACGTGATGGAGGTGGCGCTGGCGGCGGTGAAACTGGCGCACGAGTCGGCGGGCGGCGGCCCGGTTGACGAGGAGGAGGACATCCCGCAGGTGGCGTTCCGGACCGACCGGGACGGCCGAACCCGGCGCGACGGCGGCGGCGGCCGGGACGGTGGCCGGGACGACCGGCGCGGCGGCCGGCCCCGCTCCGGCGACATGGCCTGCCTGTTCATCGGGGTCGGTCGGCGGGCCGGCATCCGGCCGCAGGACCTGGTCGGTGCGATCACCGGCGAGACCGAGGTCAGCGGCCGGGAGATCGGCTCGATCGAGATCGCCGACCGGTTCTCGCTGGTCGAGGTGCCGAGGTCGGCAGCGAACGAGGTGATCACGCGGCTGCGGCAGAGCACCATCAAGGGCCGCAGGGCGACGGTACGCCGGGACCGCGAGGTCGGCCGCGACCAGCGCGACGACTGAACCGAGGTGGTAGCGAGATCCCCGCCGGTGCGCGGGAACGCGCCCGTCGGCACCGGCCGGCTGGACGGACCTCATCGGAGGAGGGGTGGGTGGACGGGGCAGATCCGGACCGCTGGTCGGCCGTCGCGGCCGGCTGGGCCGAACTGTGGGGCGGCTTCGCCGAGCCGGTCTGGCGGGCCGTCGTGGCGGCGAGTGGGATCGGGCCGGGTTCCCGGGTGCTCGACGTCGGCTGCGGCGGTGGTGACCTGCTCGGATATCTCGACCGGCTCGGCGCGGTGACCGCCGGCGTCGACCCGGCGCCCGGCATGGTGGCGTTGGCCCGGTCCCGGGTGCCCGCCGCCGACCTCCGGGTCGGCGACGCCGAGCGGCTGCCCTGGCCGGACCACACGTTCGAGCTGGTGACCTCGGTCAACGCCGTGCAGTTCGCCGAGGACACCCTGGAGGCGCTGGCCGAGTGCGTCCGGGTCACCCGGCCCGGTGGCCTGGTCGCGATCGCCAACTGGGCGGAGGGGCGGCACAACGACCTGGACACCGTCGAGCGGGCCGTCGCGGACGCCGCCGGCGAGGAGCCGCTGCCGGACGGCGAGTTGCGGCAGCCCGGTGGCCTTGAGCGGCTGCTCGCCGACGGTGGGCTCGACGTGGTGGCGGCGGGGCTGGTCCCGGTTCCCTGGTACGCGCCCGACGACGACGCGCTGGTGCGTGGCGTGCTGCTCGGCGAGGACCCGGAGACGATGGCCGCCACCGCAGCGACGGTGCGCGACGCCGCCCGCCCGTTCCGGAAGCCGGACGGCGGCTACCGCCTGGACAACGCGTTCCGGTACGCCGTCGGCCGTACCCCCGGCTGACCGTCCGGCCGCCCTGTCGTCGCCGGGCGGCCGCCGGTCCGACCTGCTCAGGGCAGGGCGCCTTCCGTGCGGGTACCGGAGGGCTGCCGACCGTCCGGGGCGGACCCTCCGGTTTCCCGATCGTCCTGCGTCCGGCGCGTTCCGAAGCGGTGACCGGCCGACAGCGGCGCCCCGCCGACCGGGCGGACCAGACAGTACTATCAATTCACAGTCATCAATAGCCGTCTCCCCGGACGGCTGGATCTCGCGGGGTGAGCGAAACCATGACGCTGCCGCTACCCGTACCCGCGTCGGCGGGACCGCGTCGGGCCCTGACCATGCTGACCGCGCTGGCCCTGGTGGCCGGCTCCGTCCCCTCCCCGGCCCGCGCCGCGAAGGTCGAGAGAGGTCCGGTGGACAACCCGTATGTCGGTGCGACGGCGTACCTGAACCCGGAGTGGTCCGTTCGGGCCCACGCCGAACCGGGCGGGGCGGCCGTCGCCGACCAGCCGACCGCGGTGTGGCTGGACCGGATCGCCGCCATCGACGGCACGCCCGGACGGATGGGGCTGCGCGGCCACCTGAACACGGCACTGGCGCAGGGCGCCGACCTGGTGCAGCTGACCCTCTACAACCTGCCCGGGCGGGACTGCGACCGCCGGGTCAGCTACGGTGAGCTGGCCATCGACGAACTCGACCGGTACCGGAGCGAGTTCGTCGACCCGATCGTGGCGATCCTCGCCGACCCGAGCTACGCGGGGCTGCGGATCGTCACCGTCGTGGAGCCGAACTCGCTGCCCAACCTGGTCACCCACACCTCGCCCCGCCCCGCCGCGACCGCCGGCTGCGACCGGGTCAAGGCCCAGGGCAGCCACCTCGCCGGCATCGGCTACGCCCTGGCCCGACTGGCCACCGTGCCCAACGTCTACGCCTATCTGGATGCCAGCCACCACGGCCAACTCGGCTGGTCGACGGACGGGGCCGCGACGGCGGCGCTGCTGCACCAGGCGGCCAGCACCGCCGGCAGCACTCCCTCGGCCGTGCACGGTTTCACCGTCAACGTCGCCAACTACTCGGTACTGCGCGAGCCGTACCTCGACGCCGACGACGTGGTGAACGGCCAGCCGGTGCGGGACACAGCCTGGATCGCCGGCAACGCCTACGTCGACGAGTTGCCGTACGCCCAACAACTGCGCCAACTGCTGGTCGCCAGCGGCTTCTCCGTCCGCGTCGGCATGCTGGTCGACACCTCGCGGAACGGGTGGGGCGGCCCGGCCCGGCCCACCGGCCCCGGACCGTCGACCAGCGCCGAGGAGTACGTCGAGGCGGGCCGGACCGACCGGCGCGGCTACCTCGGCAACTGGTGCAACCAGGTCGGCGCCGGACTCGGCGTACGGCCGGTCGCGGCGCCGGAGGCCGGCATCGACGCGTACGCCTGGATCAAGCCGCCCGGCGAGTCCGACGGTGCCAGTGACGTGCTCGGGGCGAACCGGCCGTACGAGCCGATGTGCGACCCGACGTACCGCCCGCACCTGTTCCCCACGGTGACCAGCGGTGCGATGCAGAACGCCCCACCGGTCGGCGAGTGGTTCCCGGCGCACTTCCGGCAGCTGCTGGCCAACGCGTGGCCGCCGCTCTGACCGGCGGGGCACCGGACGCCGGCGCCGCCGTACGCCCTGCGCGGCGGTGCCGCCGTCGCACTGGGTAATCCAGGCTGGTTCCAGAAATTGCGGTACGCCGATTGCTACCGTTTACCGGCCCGCCGGAAAAAAGGGGGTGACCAGGCGCATTGTCTCCACTCGACCACACCGTCGACCCGCGATTCGCGCGGGTGTCGGTCATCGTCCCGAACTACAACAAGGAAAAGACTCTCCGGGCCTGTCTCGCGGCGATCTACGCGCAGACCCGGCCGGCGGCCGAGGTGATCGTCGTCGACGACGCGAGCACCGACCGGTCCCGGCAGATCGCGGCCGAGTTTCCCTGCACCCTGCTGGCGTTTCCGGTGAACCGGGGCGTCTCCGCGGCCCGGAATGCCGGGGCCGCCCGAGCCGGCGGGGACCTGCTGTTCTTCGTCGACTCGGACATCGCGCTGGCGCCCGACGCGCTGGCCGGGGCGGTGGCCGAGTTGCGGACCCATCCCGGCTGCGGCGTCGTACAGGGGATCTACGACCTGACCCCCCTGTTCGCGGACGGGCCGGTCGAGTCCTACAAGACGCTCTTCGAGCACTTCTGGCGGCGCCGCGACGTCGGGGTCACCGCGATCACCATGTTCGCGCTCACCGCCGTCCCCCGGGCGGTGTTCGAGCTGGTGGGCGGCTTCGACGAGCGGCTGCGTGATGCCGAGGACATCGAGTTCGGCACCCGCCTGCCAACGTCGTACGAGATCCGCACCAGCGACCGGGTACTGGGCCGGCACGACGACGTGGACCGGTTGGGGCCGTACCTGTCGGAGCACTTCCGCCGGGCCCGGACGTACGCCGGGGCGGTCGTCGCGGCGCGCTGGGCGCCCGGGCCGGCGCCGTCCACGGTCGAGTCCGCCGACCGGCGTGCGCCGCACCGGATCGACCTCGGCTCGGTGGTCGGGCTGCTGGGCAGCGCCCTCGCGGTGGCCGGGCTGGCGCTGGCCGCCTGGTCGCCGTGGCTGCTGCTGGTGCCGCTGGGCGGACTGGCCGCCTTCCTCGGCGCAGACCGGGCACTGCTCGGGTTCGCGCTCCGGCAGCGTGGGGCGGGCTTCCTGCTCTTCGCCACCGCGATGCGGTTCCTGACCCACCTGACCGAGTTCGCCGGGCTGGCGCTCGGGCTGGGTCGGGCGCTGCTCCGGCGCCCCCGGTCCGGCCGGGTCGCCCCGCTGGCCCCGGAGTCGACCCGGTGACCGGCTCGACCGGACCCGTCGACCCATCGGGCTCGACCGGCTCGGTGGTCGAGGCGGTGCGGCGCGCGGTCGAGCGGCGGTCCGGTTGGTGGCGGCGGGTCAACCAACTGCTGGTCGTGGTCTTCGGGCTGGCCCTGACGGTCGGGCTGGTGCTGTTCCTGCGGGACCAGGACTGGACGCCGGTGCGCACACTGGCGCAGCGGCTCGATCCGGTCCAGGTCGGACTGGTACTCGGCGGCGCGCTGCTGATCAACTCGGTCGGGCTGCTGCTCGGGTACCACTCCTGGCAGGCGCTCTTCGCCGACCTCGGCGCGGCGGTGGACCGGTGGACCGCCGCCCGGCTGTTCTTCGTCGGGTTCCTCGCCAAGTTCGTCCCAGGCCGGTTCGTCGCGCTGCCGGTGCTGCTCCGGCTCGGCAAGGAGATCAACGTCGGGGCGGTTCGGCTGGCCGGCGTCTTCCTGCTGAGCTGGGTGGTGGTGGCGCTCACCGGGATGACCGTCGGCCTCGCGGCCGGACCGGCGGTGTTCGACCGGGCGGCCGGGTGGATGCTGCTCGCCGTACTCCCGCTGGTGGCGCTCTTCGTCCGCCCGGACCTGCTCAACCGGGGACTCGCCAGGACGGCGCGGCTGCTGCGGCGGCCACCGCCGCAGGTCAGCGCGTCCCGGGCCGGCATCCGGCGGGCGATCACCACACAGTCGCTCTCCTGGGTGATCTCCGGGCACCACCTCTGGCTGCTGGCCCTGACCGCCGGCGCCCCACCGCTGCGCTCCTACCTTGTCTGTGTGGCCGGCTTCGCCGCCGCGACCGTGGCCGGGCTGCTGGTGATGGTCGTCCCGGACGGGCTCGGCGTCCGGGAGGCGGTGCTGATGGTGGGGCTGGCCACCGTGATGCCGGTGTCGGTCGCCGCCCCGGTGGTGTTGACCAGCCGGCTGGTCTGCGCGGTCAGCGAGGTGGCGGTCGGCGCGGGTGGGCTGCTGCTCGCCCAGTACGTCCACCGGCGCCGGCTCGGCCTCCGCAGGGCCGTCGACCCCGCGCTGACCGGCTGACCCGACCTCCCGTCCGGCCGGTCTGCCAGCCAGGAACATCGATAGCGTCATTCCCGGAGCGTCCGGGATCCGTCCCACGTCGAGAAATGTCGGTGACACCATGTCGAATGCCTTGGTCCGTGCGGTGGCGCGGCTGATCCGAGTCCCGGTACGGGTGCTGATCCGATCCAATCCAAGAATGAACAGGGCATGGTGGAACGCGCAGTACGCGTTGGGGTTCTGGCGCTATCTCGACGACATGTCCGACGGGAACATGCCGCTGTCGCTGATCGAGACCTGGGCGCCCCGGCCGACGATCCTGGACCTGGGCTGCGGCACCAGTGCGAACCTGCCGCTGGCGCCGGGTCGCTACCGGCACTATCACGGCGTGGACCTCAGTTCCCGGGCGATCGAGGCGGCTCGGGCGCTGGACCGGCCGGACACGTCGTTCGAGGTGGCCGACATCCGCACCTTCGACACCGCGCGGCGGTACGACGCGATCCTGCTCCGGGAGGTCGTCTACTACCTGACCGAGGCCGAGGCCGCCGACCTGCTGCGCCGGCTGCCCGCGATGCTGACGCCCCGAGGCCGGATCGTCGTGCAGATCTACCACGAAGCCCCTGCCGAGGAGTTCGCCCGGGTCGTCCGGGCCTGCGGCCTCTCCGTCGCCGAGGAGGTCCCCGCGCGCCTCGGGGACAGTCCTGCCGGTGCCTTCTTCGTCCTCACCGGCCAGGAGGCGACCGGACGGGCCGGTGGCCCCAGGCGCGGCGGATCCGCCGGGTTGGATCCCGCCGAGCCGGCCATCGAGCCGGGTCACGCCCAGCCGGGCCACGCCGAACCGGGTCACGCTCCATCGAGCCGCGCCCCGTCGGACCGTGCCGAGCCGGTCTCCGGGGTCAGACCGGGACCCGCCGCTCCCACCACGGCCGCACCGTGACCGGTTCGCTGCGCAGCAGCCGCCGGTGCAGGTCCTGGAGCCGGTGCCCCGGCTCCACCCCGAGCCGGTCGGCCAGGGTGACCCGGGCGTCTTCGAAGGCGGTCAGCGCCTCGGCCCGCCGCGAGGTCTGGCCGAGGACGACCAGCAGCAGTTCCCAGAGCCGCTCCCGCATCGGCTGCTCGGCAAGCATGCAGCGCAGCTCGGAGACGAGGTTCTCCACGTCCCCGAGGAGCAGCCGTACCCCGGTGGCCTCCTCCACCGCATCCTGACGCAGCTCGGTGAGGCGGATCCGCTCCGCCTCGGCCAGCGGCCCGGTCGCCTCCTGCAGCGCCAGGCCGGACCAGCGGGCCAGCGCCTGCTGGAAAGAGCCGAGCGCCCGGGACAACTCGCCCTGGGCCCGGGCCGCCCGGGCCACCCTGACGTCGTGCTCGAACCGGGTGACGTCGACCGCGACCGCCGGGATGTCGAGGGTGTATCCCGGACGGGTGGAGCGGAGCACCCGGGCCAGTGCCGGCGGCCGGCCGGGAAGCTCCAGCACCCGGCGCAGCCGACCGATGTAGGTGTGCACCATGTTCTCCACCGAGTCCGGCCGGCGCCCGTTCCAGACCGCGTCGACGATCTGCGGCACCGACATCACCATCCCGCAGCGCAGCGCCAGTACGGCGAGCACCTCCCGCTGCCGGGGAGTGCCCAGGTAGAGGTTGGCACCGCCCCGTTCGGCCCGGATCGGGCCGAGCAGCAGGATCTTCAGGTCGTCTTCCGACATCTTCGTTTCCCCCTAGACAGGCATCGCTGCTTCCCCCCGCACGGCCGGGCGGCACTGCCCGGCGTCGTCGTACGACAGAACGGCACGTCGTCACCTACCGGTCGGCACCCGGTACGACGAACCGCAGTCCCCGGTCGATCAGCCGGGGCAGTACGGCCTCCAGGGCCGCGACGGTCTGTGACCGGTCGCCGCCGCCGTCGTGGCAGAGCAGGACGTGCCCGGGTCGGCTCCGGGACAGCCGCCGGACGATCCGGTCCACTCCCGGGCTGCGCCAGTCGCTCGGGTTGACCGTCCAGTCCACCGGCACCAGGCCGAGATCGGCGGTGGTCCGCAGTACCGTCGGCGACCAGTTGCCGCCGGGCGCGCGGAACAGCCGGGGCGTGATCCCGACGGCGTCCTCGATCCGCCGCTGCGCCGCCACGATTTCGGTACGCAGCCGCTGCACCGGCAGCGCCGCGAACGGCTGCGGATGGGACATCGAGTGGTTGCCGACCAGGTGGCCGGCATCGCGGATCCGACGGGCCAGCTCGGGGTGTTCGGCGACCCGGTCGCCGATCAGGAAGAACGTGGCCCGGACCCGGTGCCGGTCGAGCAGGTCCAACATCCGGGGCGTCCACTCGGGATGTGGCCCGTCGTCGATGGTCAGCGCCACGCTGTGCCCGGCCACCCCGAAGACCGGCCGGTGCCGGTCACCGAGCATCGGCCGGCGGCACCGGAACTGCTGGGCCCGGAGCGCGAACAACAGGTAGTGCAGCGCCTGGGCCGAGAGGTAGGGCCAGGAGATCCGCCCGGTGCCCGGCTCCGCGGTCATCGCCGCCCCGCCTCGTCCGGGCCGAGGTTCCGCCGGACCGGGAGCCGCGCGCAGCGAAGGCTCGCGCCTGCCGCCGCGGACCTGCGCCGATCCCGCCCGGCGATCGACGACCCGTTCATCGCGGCGATTTCGCGTCGGCCACCCGGGCCGGGCCGAAGTCCCGGTCCACCAGGTGCCGGAGCCCTCCGACGACGGCACCGGCGACGACGGCCAACTGGACGAGCAGGTGCACCCCGTAGAAAAAGGTCGCGAAGCCGGGGCCGCGCCGGCGTACCACGAAGCGCAGCAGTCCCGGGTCGGCGACGACGAAGAGCGCCAGCAGGGCGAATGGGACCGCCAGCAGTACCGGGGTGTAGAGGCCGAGCGGAAGGGTCAGCGGCACGAGAGCGGCACCGAGCAGCCCGGCCGGGGTGTTGGCCCGGATCCCGGCCGGCCCGCGCTCGGCCCGGGCGACCGGGACGAGGAGCTGGGAGCGGCCGAACTGCTTGCGCAGCAGCCGGCCCAGGTGGCTGTCGTCGTCGTGCCGGCAGACCACCGTGTCGGTCAGCACGATGCCGTACCGGTCCCCCATCCGGTCGCCGATCTCGACGTCCTCGGAGGCGCGCAGCCGCTCGTCGAATCCGCCGACGTCGGTGAAGACCGCCCGGCGGATCAGGCAGACCGCGAAGAGTGTGGTGCGGACCCGGCCGACGTGGCGCAGCCGCCAGTAGTGGCCGTGCAGCAGCCGGTACGCCTCGACCGGGCCGTCGTCGAACAGTGGCCGCAGCGCGTAGATGCCGTGTACGCAGGCGACGTCGGGCTGCTCGTTGAGGATCGCCAGGGCGTTGCCGAGGGCGTCGGGCTCGGGCGCGCAGTCGGAGTCGACGAAGAACAGCAGCTCACCGGTGCTGGCCCGGATGCCCCGGTTCCGGGCGGCCGCCGGTCCGGTGTTGCGGTCGGTGACCAGCAGCCGGCACGGGAACTCGGCGGCGATCTCCCGGGTGTCGTCGGTGCTGGCGTCGTCGACGACGACGACCTCGGTGACCGGGTGCCGTTGGGCGTAGACGGCCGCCAGGCACGCGCGGAGAGTCTTCGAGCCGTTGTGTACGGGGATGATGACCGACACCGTCGGCGACATGTTCGCCCACCTCAGCGGTATTGCGGGACAACTGTCCGGGACATTGACATTCCGAGATCTACTCCGTCGCGACCAAGCTATCCAGTCGGTTGTCGACTGGCAAGCGTTGCCTTACGTAGTCAAGGTTGCGTACAGCACCGGTCCAGAGAAGATCCCGTACCAATCGATAGCGTCACGACATGCCCAATCTGGTCAGCCTGTCCGATTGCGATCGACTCACCGTTCGCGAGGTGCACGACCTCTATCGTCGTTACGTCAACGCGAGCCAGGTCAGCCTGATGACCTCGTTCGGGTTCGGCCGGGAATTGGTCGACCACGCCGAAGGCGCACACCTGGTGCTCCGCGACGGCCGCCGCGTCCTCGACCTCACCGGAGGCGTGGGCGTACTCAACCACGGTCACAACCATCCGCGCATCCTGGCCGCCCGGCAACGGTTCGCGCAGCAGCGGCGGATGGAGGTGCACAAGACGTACTTCTCGCCGTACCTGGCGGCGCTCGGCCACAACCTGGCCCAACTCCTCCCCGGTGACCTGCGGATGTCGTTCCTGCCCAACTCGGGTGCGGAGGCGGTCGAGGGGGCGGTGAAGCTGGCGTACAAGTACCACGGCGGCCGGCGCGGCACCATCCTGCGGGCCGACTGCGGGTTTCACGGAAAGCTGCTCGGATCGGGCGGGCTGACCGGACAACCGTCGTTCAACTTTCCCACCATTCCCGGCATAGTTCCATTTACCTATGGGAATCTGGACTCGGTCCGGGAGGCGGTCGAGGCGCATCCCGGCGATGTGTACGCTCTCATCGTCGAGCCGTTCAGCGCCTCCACCGTGACATGGTGCGACGAAGACTTCCTCCGCGGCATTCGGGAGCTGTGCGACCGGCACGACATCGTGCTCATCTTCGACGAGATCTACACCGGTTGGGGTAAGACCGGCAGCCTCTTCTACTTCATGCGGTATCCGGGGCTGGTGCCGGACGTCCTTACCACATCCAAGTCATTCGGCGGTGGAAAGTCATCGATTTCTGCATTCGTCGCGCGGGAAAGGGTGTTCCGGAAGGCGTACGACAACCTCACCGACGCCCTACTCCAGAGCACCAGCACCACCTACTACGGGATGGGCGAGGAGTGCGTCACCGCGCTGGAGGCGATCAACATCGTGGTGGAGGACGACTACCCTGCCCGGGCCCGCGAGCTGGAACGGGTGCTGGAACCGGCGCTGAAGCGGCTGGCCAAGGAGTTCCCGGACGCGGTGGGCCGGGTCGCCGGGGCGGGCGCGCTCTGGGGCGTGCAGATCGACGGCGGCCCGAAGATCCTCGACCTGGTCGCCCGGCTCGCCCCCGCCGGGATGGCCCGGGACCCGAGGTTCAAGGCGAAGCTGGTCACCTGCGCGGTGATACAGGCGCTCTACCGGGACCACGACATTTTCACCTACTACACCCTCAACGGCCGCAACCCGCTGATCCTCGGGCCGTCCCTGGTCACCGACCCGGCCGACGTGCAGCGCGCCACCGACGCGCTCGGCGAGGTGCTGGAGCAGGGTCTGGCCAAACTGGTCACCCGGTTCGTCGCCCAGAAGGTGGGGTCCACGCTGAACCCTTTTCAACCTGAACCACGCGGCGCTCACGCACAGCATTCGACCCTGCGGTCCGACGGACCGCAAGGAGAGGTTGAAAAGGGTTCACTGTGGTGATCACCGTGACCGGGGCGGCCGGGATGCTCGGCTCCCGGCTGGTCGAACGGCTGACCGCCGACGGGCACCAGGTGTGCGGGGTGGACCTGCGCGCCGACCCCGGCGTCACCCTGGTCGGGGACATCCGGGATCCCCGGGTGATGGACCGGGCCACCGACGGCGCCACGGCGGTACTGCACTGCGCGGCGGCGCTGCCCAGCTATCCGGCCGCCGAGATCCGCTCGATCATCGTGGACGGCACCGGGAACGTGCTGCGGGCCGCCCGGAAGGCCGGGGTGAACCGGGTCCTGCACGTCTCGTCGACCGCCGTGTACGGGCTGCCCCGCCAGGTGCCGACGCCGGAGGAGCACCCCCGGGAGCCGGTCGACACGTACAGCGCGGCGAAGGTGGCCGCCGAGGAGATCGCCGAACGGTACCGGGCCGGTGGCCTGCCGGTCGCGATCCTGCGGCCGAAGACCTTTCTCGGGCCGGGCCGGATGGGGCTGTTCGCGATGCTCTTCGAGTGGGCCGAGGAGGGCCGGAACTTCCCGGTGCTCGGCCGGGGCGACGTGCGGATCCAGATGTTCGCCGTCGACGACCTGGTCGACGCGGTGCTCACGGTGCTGGCCGCGCCGGACGAGGTGGCCGACGACACCTACAACCTCGCCGCGGAGCGGTTCCGCACCCTGCGCGAGGACTTCCAGGCGGTGCTGGACGCGGCCGGGCACGGCAAGCGGGTGATCGGGGTGCCCGCCCGGCCGGCGCTGTTCACCCTGGATCTGCTGGAACGCAGCCGGCTCTCCCCGGTATACGGGCGGCTGCTGCACAAGCTCCGGCACGACTCCTACGTGAGCATCGACAAGGCCGCCGAGCGGCTCGGCTTCGCCCCGAAGCTGTCCAACGAGGACGCGATCCTGCGCACGTACGAGTGGTGGCGCGCCGAACGCCACCTGGCGCGGCCGTCGCGGGACGGGCGGACCAGCCGCGACCCGTGGCGGCAGGGCGCGCTCTCCCTCGCGAAGATCTTCTTCTGATCGGAGTCGAAGGTGTCTCCTGCTGATCGGGGTCGAGGGTGACCGCCGTCGAGACCGCCGTACCGGCCAGCCCGGGGCGCAGCCTCCGGGTCCCCCGGCTCGCCCGGCAACTCCTGGTGCTGACCCGACCCGGCCACGCGGTCAAGAACCTGCTGGCCGTACCGCTGGCGCTGCTCGACACGCCACTCTGGACCGGGTCGGCGGTGCTGCGTACCGGCTGGGCGGTGCTGGTGTTCACGGTGGCCGCATCGACGATCTACGTCGTCAACGACATCGTCGACCGCCGGCTGGACCGTACCCATCCGGTCAAGCGGAACCGCCCGGTCGCCGCCGGCCTGGTCCCGGTCCCGCTGGCCTGGCTGCTCGCGGTCGGGCTGGCCGGGCTGCTGCTGGGGCTGGTGCTGGTCGGCCCCGAACTGCCGTGGTGGCCGCTGGTCGGCTACCTCTGCCTCAGCGTCGCCTACAGCCGGTGGCTCAAGCACCTGCCGATGCTGGACATCTGCGTGGTCGCCGCCGGCTTCGTGCTGCGGGTCCTCCAGGGGTACGCGGCCACCGGGGCGCCGCCGTCCGGGCTGCTGCTCACCGCCGTCTTCGCCGGCTGCCTGGTGTTGATCCTCGGCAAGCGGCGGCACGAACTGGCCGCCGCCGGTTCGGCGCACCGGCCGGCACTGGCCGGCTACAACGTGCTGCTCGCCGACCACCTGCTCGGGCTGAACACCGCGCTGGCCAGCACCACCTTCCTGCTCTACCTGAACACCGACGCGCCACTCGGGCACTGGCGCCCGGTCACCCTCGCCGTAGTGGTGCCGCTCGGTCTGCTCGCCGCGTTTCGCTACCTCCAGGCCGTACTGGTCCGGCAGGCCGGCGGTGACCCGATCCAGGCCCTGCTGCGGGACCGGATGATCGTGGCCAGCGCCGTCCTGATCGGCGCCACGCTGACCCTGGCGGAACTCGGTGCCCGCTATCCCAACCTGGTGAACTGGATGGACTCATGAACAGACCGCTCGTCTCGGTCATCGTGCCGAACTACAACTACGCCAGGGCACTCGGGCTGTGCCTCGGCGCGCTCCGGGCCCAGACCTATCCGAACCTGGAGCTGATCGTGGTCGACGACTGCTCCACCGACGACTCGGTCGCGGTCGCCGAGTCCTACGGGGCGCGTGTGCTGCGTACCCCGACGAACTCCGGACCGGCGGCAGCCCGCAACCTCGGCGCGGCGAACGCGCGCGGCGAGATCCTGTTCTTCGTCGACTCGGACGTGGCCGCCAAACCGGACGCGGTCGCCAACGCGGTCGAGCTGCTCACCGCCGACCCGCAGATCGGGGCGATCTGCGGCAACTACGACCCGGTGCCGCTGGTCCGGGACAGCCTGCTGGAGGAGTACCGCTGCCTCCAGCAGTCGTACTGGCTGATCGCCGACGAGGGGCGGATCATGACCCTCTACACGGCGCTGCTGGCGATCCCGGCCCGGGTCTTCGCCGAGATCGGGCCGTTCAACCCGAGGCTGCGGGAGACCGAGAACGCGGACTACGGAATGCGGCTCGCCCAGCGGTACCAGATCTGGCTCTCCCCCCGGGTGCGCGGCGTGCACGACCACGACGCCGACCTGGGCGTGCTGATCCGCAAGGTCTTCACCCGCACCGCGCTGCACATCCCGATGTACGCCCGCAAGCCGGAGTTCCCGGGCGGGCTGAGCAGCGGGCCACGCGCCTGGGTCAGTGTCGCCGCCCTGCTGACCGTGCTGACGTGCGCGCTGCCGGTGCTGTTCGGCCCGGCGTTCCTGGCGGTGCCGCTGGCGACCCTCGCCGCCTGCCTCGCCGGTGACCTGCCGATGTACCGGTTCGTCCGCCGGGAGCGCGGCGTGCTGTTCCTCGGCTACTTCGTCGCGATGCACTTCTTCCTGAACCTGGTGATCGCGGTCGCCGCGATCTCCGGGGTGGCCGCCTGGCTCGCCTCGGGCCGGTTCCGTGGACTCTACGACCGGCCGGAGGTGGCCACCCGATGACGGTGAACGGTACCCGGCCGGACGACGGCCCGCTCGTCTCGGTGATCGTGCCGAACTACAACTACGCCGAGTCGCTGGACCTCTGCCTGCGGTCGATCCTGGACCAGACGTATCCGAACGTCGAGATCCTGATGGTCGACGACTGCTCGACGGACCAGTCGGTGGCGGTGGCCGAGGCGCTCGGCGTACGGGTGGTGAGCACCGGCCGCAACGGCGGCTGCGGCCGGGCCCGCAACATCGGCGCCGCGCACACCAGTGGCGAGCTGATCTGCTACGTCGACTCCGACCTGGTGCTGGCCCCGGACGCGGTGACGAACGCGGTACGGCTGATCCTCGGCGACCGGCGGATCGGCGCGGTCTGCGGGATCGAGGACCCCGAACCGCTGCTGCACGACACGGCGGTGGCCCGGTACCGTGGCCTGCAATATCACTACTGGTCGATCAGTTCGGAAGGTGACGTGTCGTTCCTCTTTCCGGCCGTCTGCATGCTGCGCCGGCACGTCTTCGAGGAGATCGGCCCGTTCAACCCGGGGCTGCGGCACACCGAGGAGGTCGACTACGGCTACCGGTTGAGCCGCCGCTACCGGCTGGTACTCACCTCGCTGGTCCGGGGCCGGCACGACCACGACCACGAGCTGCGCGGGCTGCTGCGCAAGCTGTTCCACCGGGGACGGCTGCGGATCCCGCTGTACGCCCGGGCCCGCCGGTTCGGGCAGGGCTTCGAGACCGCCGCCCGGGCCTGGGGCAGCCTGGCCGCGTTCGGCGTACTGCCCGCGCTGGTGGTGCCGCTGCTGCTCGGCCCGTGGGGGCTGGTCGTCCCGGCCGGGCTGCTCGCCGCCTCGCTGGCCTGCGACGCCGGCATGTACGCCTTTGTCCGCCGCCGGCACGGCATACCCTTCCTGGTCTTCTTCGCCGGGCTGCACTTCCTGGTCAACGTCACCATCACCGCCGGGGTCGCCACCGGCGCGGTGCAGTGGCTCGCCTCCGGCACGTTCCGCCGGCTCTACGACGCCTCGTTCCCGGTCGACCCGACCCCGCTGCGGGGTCCGGCGTGACGATCGCCGCTCCCGGCAGCGACGGGCTGCTGTCCGGAGGGCCGACCACCGGCACTCCGGGCGCCGCCGACGCACCGGAGACCGGCGCCACCCCGGCGTCCAGCGCCACGGTGTCGGCCGGCAGCACTGCGGCGGTTGGCGGCACCGAATCGGTGGGCAGCACACCGTCGGCCGGTGCGGAGCCGGCGGCCGACGGTGCCCGGCGCGGCTGGCGGTGGTGGCTCTACACCGGACTGGTCGCCGCCGGGGCGCTCTGGCTGGCCTTCACCGTGGCGCACCTGGTGCTCAGCGGTCGGTGGTGGCTGTGGCTGGCGGTCGACGCGGTGCCGCCGCCGGCCTTCCTCGGCGTACCGCTGCTGTTGGCCGGGGCCGCCGCGCCGTGCCGCCGGTCACGCCGGCCGGTGGCACTGCTGGCCGCCGCCGCGCTGCTGCTCGGCGGGCCGCTGTCCGGGCTGAACCTGCGCGGGCTCTCCGGCGGTGACGGGCCGGCCCCGGCCGACGCGGTCCGGGTCTTCGGTTGGAACACCGGATACTGGGACGAGGGCGGCCAGACCGCCGGGATGTACGCACTGCTCCGGGCCGCCGATGCCGACGTCTACCTGCTCCAGGAGTACTGGTACGAGCACTCCGCCGGGCCGGGCGAGGCAGAGTTGGCCCGGCTGCGTGCCGAGTTCCCGGGCTTCCACGTCGCCGTCGCCGGCGAGTTGGTGACGCTGTCCCGCCATCCGATCCTGCGCCGGCTACCGCTGGACGCCCCGGACATGCCGCCGCCGCTGTGGGGCACGACGGAGCAGTGGCGGTACAAGGTGCTGCGTACCGATCTCGACCTCGGGGCGGGGCGGGTGCTGTCGGTCTACAACCTGCACATGCCGGTGCAGTTGGTGCCGGACCACAGCCCGCTGGGCGGGGAGTTCTACCGGGTGATCCGGCAGCAGCACGCGCAGCGCGAGCCGCAGTGGCGGGCGCTGGCCCGGGACGTGGCGGTCAATCCGCATCCGATGCTGCTCGCCGGTGACCTCAACACCAGTCCGGCAATGGGCGACCTGACCAAGCTGCCCGACCGGCTGCGAGACGCCAGCTACGCGTCCTCGGCGCGCTATCCGGCGACCTGGTCGGACGGGTCCGGCTGGCCGCGCTGGTGGCGGTTGGACTGGGCTTTCGTCTCGGCGGCGGTCCGGGTGCACTCCTACCGCTTCGGCGGGTCGACGAACGGCGCCTCCGACCACCGCGCGCAGCAACTGGTGATCTCGCTGCGGTAGTGCGCCGACCCCGTGGTTCTACTGAGCCTTTTCAACCTGGACAGCGCGGTGCGTCGCCCCGACTCCCACCTGCGGCCACGACGAACCGCGGGGGAGGTTGAAAAGGGTTCACTGTTTGGCGACGGAGTCGTGCCAGGGAATGACGAGTCGTTTCGCGGTAGTGACCGCCCTGTCCCGTCGGGTAGAGAGACCTGTCAGGTAGAAAACAGGGACGTTGCGCTCTCCCGCGGGTGCACCGCCAGCGGTTGGATCTCGATCTCCAGCCACCGGAACATCGGCAGCGACGACAGCGCGTCGTGCAACACCGTGGCGTCCTCGGCCCCGTACAGCCCGATCGCGTGCTGGGTGCCTGGCACCCGCCACAGCCGGCGCAGGATGCCCGCGTCCCGCAGCTGCTGCGCGACCTGGCGCTCGGGTGGGCGCAGTTCCTCGCGGAGCCGGCGGGACTCCTCGTCGGCCGGCATCCGGTTGAGCTGCCGTACCAGAAACTCCATTCGGCGGTGGCCCCCGGTGCGGCTCGCCGCCCGGCGGTCGCGGGAGTCCGCGGCCGGCCGGGCGGGGCGAGCATGAGCTGGTCGGGGCGAGCATGAGCTGGTCGGGGCGAGCATGGGCTGGTCGGGGCGAGCGGTCCGGTACCGGTCAGGCCGGGCCGGTGGACCCGGCGCCGGTCGCGGCCGGGTCGGCACTGTTGGTCGCCGTGCCGCCCTGCTCGGTGGCGTCGACGTACCGGACGCCCAGCCGGTCCAGCAGTGGGCGGAGGTTGTACATGTCCAGCCCCAGCACGCCGTCGGCGAGTTGCCGGCGCTTCTCCTCCTCCTTGGCCTCGCGCTCGG
This sequence comes from Plantactinospora sp. KLBMP9567, assembly GCF_033446045.1. Lineage (NCBI taxonomy): Bacteria > Bacillati > Actinomycetota > Actinomycetes > Micromonosporales > Micromonosporaceae > Plantactinospora > Plantactinospora sp. KLBMP9567. Next base: position 197,861 of record NZ_JAWQRR010000020.1, read on the forward strand.
CCCCGGCCGCAGCGACCTCCCGGGCCCGTTCGCGGGGCACCACCACGATCCCGTCGTCGTCGGCCACGATCACGTCGCCGGGGCGCACGTAGGCGCCGCCGAGCACGATCGGGACGTTCACCGAGCCCGGGCTCGCCTTCACGGTGCCCTGTGCGGAGACCGCCCGGGACCACACCGGGAAACCCAGCTCGGTGAGCGCAGCCACGTCGCGGCAGCCGGCGTCGATGACGAGGCCGAGGACGCCCCGGGCCCGTAGCGAGGTGGCCAGCAGTTCGCCGAAGGCACCGTCCGTGTTGGGCGAGGTGAAGGCGACCACGAGCACGTCGCCGGGCCGGGTCTGTTCGACCGCCGCGTGGATCATCAGGTTGTCGCCCGGTTGGGCCGAGACGGTGACCGCCCGGCCGGCGATCCGGGCGCCGGGGTAGATCGGCCGGAGCAGGTGCCCGAGCAGCCCGGTCCGGCCCTGGGCCTCGTGCACCGTCGACACGCCCTGCCGGGCGAGCTGGGCCACGGCGTCGGCCGGCGGTGCGGCGTCGGTACGGACGATGACGTGGCCGGTCACAGCAGCTCGCCTCCGACCACCGGGAAGACCCGCTGGTACGCCTCGGCGTGCGTGATCGACCGGTCGCCGCCGTTGCGGACCGCCTGCACCCCGCGCCGTACGCCGAGATCGGTGTAGTACGCGACCAGGTGCCCCTGGGCGCCCATGATCCGCATCGCCTCGACCTTGCGCTCGAAGACCGGGCTGATGTCCAGCAGCAGGTTCGGCACGAAGCCGCACTGCTCGGGCTGGTGCGGCTCGAACTGCAACACGTTCGGTGCGCCGATCGGCCGGCTGTCCCGGTCGTGCCCGGCGGCCTGGGCCACCATCCGGGCCCGGAGCACGATCTCGTGGGTCAGCGCGTGGTCCAGGTTGTACGGATCCTTGGTCGGATGGGTAATGATCACGGCCGGGTTGACCCGGCGGATGGTCGCAACGACGCTGTCGTAGAGGGCGTCCGTGGCCCGCAGCGGGTAGTCCCCGGCGTCGAGGAACTCGATCTCGGCGCCGAGCACCTTCGCCGCCCGGCCCGCCTCGTCGCGTCTCGCCTCCTTGACCCGCTCCAGGGTCATCCCGGGCTGCTTCCACAACCCCTGGGATTCACCCTTCTCACCGAAGGTGAGGCACAGCACGTGGACCTGCTGGCCCCGGGACGCGCCGAGCGCGATGGCGCCACCCGCGCGCCAGACAAAGTCGGCGGCGTGTGCGCTTACCACGAGGATCGGACCCCGCCCGATCGGAGACGCTGTCATCGACAATCCTTTCCGAGCGGTTCCGCGAGTACGTCGGTACGTCCCCGAGCGGAAGCCGCAATGCTTGTCGGAGGCAGACCGATCATAGGTGCGGGCAACACTATTGCCAACAACATTGTGAACAATCGCGGCCGGCGGGGCGTACCCGAAGTCGCCGGAGTGCCGACGGGGACGGACGATGCCCGGATAGGCGACGGAACGGTTTTCCGAAACGGTGGCACAGGCGCCGGGAACGTCACGGCCGCTATCCGGCGACCACCCGGCACCCTCCCCCGGCACACCACGACGAGCGGAAACCCGGCCGCCGGCGACCCCGCCGATCACCCGCCGGACGGCGTGCACGCGGCGGACACTGCCGGCCCGCTCATCCACCGGCATGCGCCCGCCGCCGGTCGTGGGGGGGGCCCCCCGCGCGGGCCCCCCGGGGGGGGGGGGGGGGCCGGGGGGCCCCCCCCCCCCCCCCCCACACCCCCCCGGCCGGCCCCCGCCGGGGGGGGGCCCGGGCGCCGGCCGCGGCCCCCGAGGCGGGGTCGGCCGGACTACGGGCGACCAGCGATCGCTCACCGGCCGGCGCCGCTCGGGGTGCCGGCGGTGCCGTTCGACGTCGAGGCCGCGACCGGCACCTCGGCAACCGGTGCCTACGCGTCACCGGCCGGATGCTGCCACAGCCCGCGCCGGCGCAGGATCGGCAGCACATCCTCGCCGACCCGGTACGCCTCCTCCAGGTCCGGATGTCCGGAGAGGATGAACTCGGTGATGCCGAGGGCGTGGTACTCGGCGATCCGGTCGGCCACCTCCTGGTGGCTGCCGACCAGTGCCGTACCCGCACCCCCGCACACCAGCTCGAACCCGGCCCAGAGGTTGGGCGACACCTCCAGCCGGTCCGGGGGACCGCCGTGCAGCGCGAGCAGTGGCCGTCTCACCCGGCACGCCGGGCCCCGGAGTACGGCAGCGGGTCGCCGCCGCGCTCGCCAAAGGCCGGGCTCGCCGAGCGCGGCCGGGCGTGGCCGGCCGGACTCTCCGGCGGCCCGGCCCGGCGGGCCGCCTTCGCGAGGGCGCTGGTCCGCGAGCCGGTACTGATGCTGCTCGACGAGCCGTTCGGCGCGCTGGACGCGCTCACCCGGCTGAAGATGCAGACCCTGTTCGGTCGACTGCACGCCGAGCACCGCTTCGCCGCGCTGCTCGTCACGCACGATGTGGACGAGGCACTGCTGCTGGCCGACCGCATCCTCATAGTCGACGACGGACGCATCGTGGAGGACGCACCAGTACCGCTGAGCCGGCCCCGTGCCCCCGGCCCATCCCGGCTTCGGTCCGCTGCGCCGGCACCTGCTCGACCGGCTCGGCGTACGCCCGGACCAGGACGGCGGCGCGGGGACCTGACCGGCCGGTGCCCACCCTGCCGGCCGGTGATCGTATCCAGGACGGCGGCCCGGTCCGGCATGCCGGACCGGCCACCGCGACCGCGACGCGCCCGGGCATGCCCGGACCGGTGACGGCGACGCGCCCCGGCATGCCCGGACCGGTGACGGCGACCGGCGTGCCCGGACAAGTAGGGCGGTGATCGGGCGGCCTCGTAGACGTCGGATCGGAGCCGGCCCGGCGGCGAACCGATGCGTCAGGCTCGGACGGGCAGCGTGGCGGCATAGCCGGCGGCCAGGTCCGGGTCGTCGAGGCTGGACTCCGGCACCGCCAGGCCGGGTCGCACCTCGGCGCCGAGCTCGGCGAGCAGGCCGCGCAGGTGCCGCTCCGACTGGGCGGCCTGGGCCGGGGTGGCGCCGACGGTGACCGGCACCGCAACCACTCCGGCCAGCCCCTGGTACGGCAGATGGTCGAGGATGACCTTCAGCACTCCGGTGTAGCTGCCCTTGTAGGTCGGGGTCGCCACCACCAGGACCCGGGCCGCCCGCGCCGTGGCCACGCCGTCCGCCAGCCCGGAATCGCCGGGTACCAGCAGGGCCGGCCCGTACTCCGCCAGGTCGAGAACGACCGGCGGCGTGGCGCTCTCCCGCCGGACCATCTCCTCGGCCACCGAGATGGCGAGCCGTCGGGTACGCGACCCAGGTCGCGGGTTGCCGGAGATGACGACGACCACGTGTTCCTCCGTCCGGCGCCGGGTCCAGCGCCTCCCGGTGGCCGGTGTCGCCCGGCCGTGCACAGCGGTCACCCTGACGCCGGATACGGCCACCCGGGTCGATCGGGGTGTTGGTGCGCAGACGTTCAGTGACCCTATCTATCCGATAGGTACTCGGGATGCCCACCAACAGAACCACGGACATGATCAGGAACCGTCCGCCGGCCTCCTCCCGGCCAGGCCGGTGGCCGTCGAGCTGCCGGCGGTCGAGGTGGCCGCACACGTCGCCGCCCCCCACCCCTCGGCCGGACCGGGCAGAGCCGGTGGGCATCTTCGCCACCGGTGGGGGCCGGCCGACTCACGGCACCAGCCCCGGTGGCCGGACCGTCCGGGACGCCGCACTCGACGGCGGCTGACCTGGCTGCCTGGCGGATGTTGAGCGGATCGTGCCCGGCGCCCGCACGATCACGCTCGTCGAGCCGGCGGCCAGCAGGCACGTGAGACATCCCATGATCGTCGCCATTGACGCACCCCTCAGCACCGAGGGTTACCCCGTCGGCGTGGTCGCGTCGCCGCCCAGGCGGTCACACCGACAGGGCGGCGGTAACGTCGAGTTCGACCAACTGGCCGGGATAACCGAGTTGAGCCACCCGAGCAGGGTGCTGGCGGCGGTGAACGCCGGGGCGAGCGGGGATGCCTGGAAGCGTCGCCAGACCTCGGCAAGCACGTGCCGGTCCGCGCTGACGACATAGATCACGGTGCGGAGCACGTGTGCCGGGCCCGCACCCATCGAGCCAAGCGCGGTCATGGTGTTCACGGCGACCTGATCCGCCTGTGCGCCGACCTCGCCCGGACGACCAGGTCACCTCCGGCGTCCAGCGGGCACTGCCCCGCCAGATAGGCGGTACTCCCGCCGGGACGACCGTGACATGGCGGTGACCCGGAGTCACATGCAGGCCGTCCGGGTTGCTGCGGGAGATCGTCATGTCGCCGATTCTGCGGATAGCCGAGTCCAGGACGGCTAGGGGTATGCCGCCGTGCGTGATCCACCGGTGCCGTGTACAGTTGTCCCCCGTGCGGCGCCGCAAGCGACCAACGGGCGAGATCATTCGCCTCGGCCGTCTTTAGGCGACGCAGTGCAGGTCCGGGTGGCGGAATGGCAGACGCGCTAGCTTGAGGTGCTAGTGCCCGTATAGGGCGTGGGGGTTCAAGTCCCCCCTCGGACACAGATTTTACGCATCGGTGCGCAATCCCCGTGTGGGTGTTCAAGTCCCCTTGAACACCCAGTTCATTGTGTTTCATCACTGTCGGTAACCGGCGCGCTGGGGCGCAGGTGGTCGCGATGACCACGTCCGTGCCGCCGGTGGTTCCCAAGTCGATTCCCCGAGGTGCTGCTGCCGACCCGGAGACACCGGGCCGCACTCGACAGCCACTTCCCGTGCCGGCCTCGGATGCCCAGTTCGCGCGAGCGACCGACACCGTCTACGCCTTGAGTGCGGTCGACAAGCGCGGTCGGATCGGTGATCGCAGCATCGTCCAGGTACTTGGTTGGGCGCCGGGAACCCGCCTGGACATTCGCGAGCGGGCCGGGATCATCATGGTCCGCGCGGCCCTCGACGGCGTCCACCGCATCGACAGTCGCGGCTACCTGGTCCTGCCGTTGGCGGTGCGTCGGTGGTGCCGGCTCGCGGCCGGGGACCGGGTTCTGCTTGCCGCCGACCCCATCAACGGTGTGTTGGCGGCGCATCCCCTGGCGACGCTTGACCGGCTGCTGGCGGGCGCACACGAAGTCGTGGCAGGGGGTGAGGTGGCGTGAGTCAGAGCATCGCCATCCGGCCCGAGTTGGAGGCCGCCCGGCTGCTGCTGGAGCGGATGGGCATCTCCCCCGCCGACCTGCTGGAGGTCCGGCCGGCCCGTCCGCCGGCTCCGACGTTCGCCGAGTACGTGCCGGTCGTCGCCGCCGCGGTGTCGCCCGGCACCCGCAGGGCGTACGGCACGTACTGGAACCGGGTGGTGCAGGCATGGGGTGATCGTCGCATCGACGAACCCCGTCCTTCCGAGATCGAGCAGCTACGTGCCCAGATACAGGCCAACGTGGTGGCGCGACGCAACAACCGGGGCGGCCGGTCCGCGGCCGAGCATGTGGTGGCCGCGCTGCGCTGCCTGTACCGGCGGGCGGTGGCGGACGGGTACCTGGACGCGGCCGACAACCCGGCGTTGAAGGTGAACAAGCCACGCCGTCTGCCCAGCACCCGGCGGGCGATCGGCGATGCCCGCCTGGCGGAGATCAACGAGGTGGCGGTCAGCACGGGCGACGACCCGGGTCTGGACAGTTTGTTGATCCGGCTGCACATCGAGACTGCCTGCCGCCGCGCCGGGGCGCTGGCGCTGCGGCCACGGGATCTGGACACCGACGAGTGTCTGATCTTTCTGCGGGAGAAGGGCGGCACGTCCCGGTGGCAGCCGGTCTCCCCGACACTGATGCGGCACCTGGTGGCGCACCATGCGGAACGGGGTGACGGCGACCGGGACGGTAGCCTGCTGCGCTACCGCGATGGTCGGCCACTGACCTACCGGCGTTACGACCATCTGTGGGCGCGAATCGGGCAGCATCTGCGGTGGGTGCACACCCAGCAGATCAGTACGCACTGGCTGCGGCACACCACGCTGACGTGGGTGGAGCGCACCTACGGTCATGCCGTGGCCCGCGCCTACGCCGGCCACACCGACGGCGGAAGTGGCGCGACGGCCACGTATGTGCGGGCGACTCTGCAGGAGGTCGCCATAGCCTTAGCTGCCTTGACGGGTGAGGATCATCCGCTCGCCACGGAAACCTAGATCATCCGGTGGCCTCCCCCCATCCCGCGAGGGAGGCCACCGGTTCCTTTGCGGAACCGGCACCGCTGCGAGCCATCAGCGGTCCACGGCGGTGATGGTCATGCGGAAGCGGAATCGTCCGTGGCTGGACGATCGTGTGTGCTGCCCTGGGTTCCGGCCAGGGGGTGCAACTCGCCGGTGAGTGCGGCCAGGGCGGCGGCGACTTCCTGGACTTCGGCGCGCACGTAGGTCATGGTCGTGCCGACGTCGTTCCTGCCGCTGTGGCCGGCGTAGGCGCGGGCCACCGCGTAGCTGTAGGCGCGTTCGACCCAGGTCAGGGTGGTGTGCCGCAGCCAGTGGGTGCTGACCTGCTGCGCCGCTACCCAGGGCAGGTGGGTACCGATGCGGTGCCATAGGTGGTCGTAGCGACGGTAGGTCAACGGCCGACCGTCGCGGTAGCGCAGCAAGCTACCGTTGCGGTCGCCGTCACCCCGCTCCGCGTGGTGGGCCAACAGGTGCCGCATCAAAGTCGGAGAGACCGGCTGCCACCGCGATGTGCCACCCTTCTCCCGCAGATAGATCAGGCATTGCTCCGGATCCAAATCTCGTGGACGCAGCGCCAGCGCCCCACCTCGGCGGCAGGCGGTCTCCAGGTGCAGCCGGATCAGCAAGCTGTCCAGGTGCGGGTCGTTGCCGGTGGTTGCCGCGGTGTGGCTGATCGCGGCCAGTTGCGCCTCTGGGATGGCGCGTCGGGTGCTGGCCAGCCGTCGGGGCTTGGCAACCCTGGCTGCGGAGTTGTCGGCCTCTCGAATCAGACCATCCATGACCGCGTGCCGATAGATGCAGCGCATAGCGGCTATCAGATGTTCGGCGGCGGTACGACCACCGCGGGCGTTGCGGCGCACGACCACCTCGCTGCGGATCTCCTCGGCCAGCCGCTTAATCTCCAGCGGTGTCGGCTCAGTGATCCGCCGGGTGCCCCAATGCTGACAGATCCGTTGCCAGTACGAGTTGTATACCCGGCGGGTGCCGGGTGAGACCGCCTCGGCAACCTGCCATACGTACTCGTCGAACGTCGGCGCCGCCACCGGCGCTGCCGTCGCGTCGGCGAGCAGTTGGTCAGGGGTGATACCGAGCTGCTTCAGCAGGCTCCGTAGCGTCTCCAGCTGAGCAGCGCGCCGATCTGTTGGCCCGGTCATCGGCTGGCCCGGCTGTCGTCTGGCTGGCGGTAGCGAGCGATTATCTCGTCCACGGTGGCCACCGGGATCACCAGCAGTTCGTTCCGTCGCCGGTTCGCGACGACCAGCACTCGATCTTTGGCAGCGATGCGACACGCGCGGCGTACCGTCAGAGGCAGCCGCAGATGGCCACCGGGGTTCATCCGGACCGTACGCCCGGTGCGGGCCACCACGATCGGGCCAAGCGGGCCAGGCTCAATCGCCAACTCGACCGCATGCCCGGCAGCCCAACCCATGAACCTCACCGCTGACCGATCGGCCAGCCGCCCATCGCGGTCAACGGGCGTGACCACGCAGCGGATCCCAGTACCATCCGCAACGTTTGGCGGCTCCGGGATCGGCAGCCCCACCATGGGCCGCATCTCCGCGCCCATGCCCGTGTGCCGCGGCGATTCCAGCTTCATGTTCTCAAACGGTGCGTCGTCGACATCGCACCAAGCGGAGGAGCGGTCTCCTTCCGGTGCGGTAGCACCATAGCCTCCGACCTGTGTTAAATCGCAGCCGTGACCGCGGCGGGGTGTGGCGCACCGCGACGCGCCACACCCGACCTGTCGTGAGTCCCGGTCAGTCATGGCAGCCTCCTGGGATCGACGAGCGGGTCGACGTGGCAGGGCGTTCGCATGTCAGCCGGCGGCGACGTTCGGGGCCTGCGGCACCGAGCGCGGCGTGTGGCGTGTCGCAGTCAGTCGTCACGACTCCCGCTGGTGTAGACTAGAAGGTCGACGCTGTAGCTCGGACCGTTGTCGCCAGTGGACCAGTCCTGCCGCGCCGCCTCGGCCTCAGACGGGTGGCGTAGCAGAGGAGTTGTTCGCCGTCGACGGGTGCGGTGACCGCGACGATCTGCAGGACGTGGGTCAGGCCCGCGGCGCGGGCAGCCGGCAGGAGTTCGTCGAGGTACTCGGCATACGTCGTGCCGGGCTGACCCGGTGCCGCGGGACTGACGGTGGCGATGGCGCAGATGTCGCCGGTCATGATGAGCCGGAAGGCGGCAAACAGATCAGTGACCCTGGCGGACGTCCGGGTGGTGTGCGACGGTGGCCATCGCAGGACGACGAGGCTGACCGGGTCGGTGATCGTGTCGAGCTCGGCGATCATGCTGGGATCGGCGATGGCCAGGTACGAGCGGTACGTGCGCGCGGTGGCGTGTTCCAGGTACGGGTCGCTGTCGAAGTCGACGACCGCGTCGCCGCGCCCGGTGTACATGAGGATGAGTCGCTGTGCCAAGCGCGACGCGAGTCGGCTGCCGGCAGTGGCGGGTGCCGTGTCGTCGCGGTTGTCGAGCCGCCAGACGGCGATCGGGACATCGCCACCTCCGAGAACGGTGACGTGTTCTCGTGCCTCCTGGTCGGACAGGTTGGGACGGACCACGCCGCTGGGCGTGGAGTGAGGCTTTGCAATCATGTGCGGGTGGCCCCCGCGCTGACTGGCCGTGTTCGCACCTACAAATGGCCCTGCCAGACCGGCACAGACCATCCGCTCATGTCGTCGGTTACCCAACAGAATCCCAACAGGTCGGGGCTTGTCGGGGCGGCACCCGCCCAACAGGTCGCGCCGCGACGCCCAACAGGTCGTCGGCGTCGACCCAACAGCCGTGACTGTTGGCAAGCATCCGCTGTTAGCCAACAGCGAAAGCCGCTCCTGCTGTTGGCTACCCAACAGCAGGCATCGTGCGGCGGGCGACCAGACAGCAATAGCAGGGGGCAGCCATGCGGAGCCGGGGTTAACTGGTCGAGGCGGCAGGCGTTGACTCGGCAACGCATCGCCACGACCCAACAGGGATGACTGCAGTCCAACAGCGTATGGCCGCGCGAGCCCGTCGCTCCTGCCGACGGCGCGACTCAACATCTGGTCGCGGCGACCCAACAACGAGTGGCGCCGACCCAACAGCAAGTCGCTGCTACGGATACGACCCAACAGCGACGCACTGTTGGGTCGCCGTTGGGTCGCTGTTGGGTCGCTGTTGGGTCGTGGGTCCACGCCGGACGTTGTGTTGGCCACCCAACAGCGGACGTTCGTGGGCAAGACACCGGACCGAGAAACGGCCGGTGTCGGCGCCCCGGGGATCAGGGCGCGGCCGGCCTGAGTGGCCGTGTTCGCCCCCGATCACAGATGGTGGAAGGAGCGACCCCTGCCCCGATCCCTGGTGGGCCACCTCAACCCCATTCCGAGCCCCGCACGCGGGGCGGGAGGTGCCCGCCATGTTCCGCCGCAACGTCTACCGCATCCTCACCATCACGGTCACGGTCCTGTAACCGTGACCGGCTCGGCCCCGGCGTACGCGGCCGACCCGCGAATCCTGGCCGCGTATCCGCTGCCAGTGATCATCGGCAACATCACGTCCTGGATCGTCGGGCTGCTGGTCAGGGTCGCGACTCTGTTCCTGACCATCGGTGGCCTGCGCCGGCTGGCCGCCGGCGGCGACCCGACCGAGATCGAGATGTCAACTCCGCCCTAAGAACGCCCTCCTCGGTTACGTGCTAGCGGACCTCGCGCCGGTTCTGTTCGCGATCGTGCAGGGCCGGATCGGGGGCTGACATGGACGACTGGTTCGTCAAGCAGCTGATCAGCTCCATCCTCCAGTGGTTCGCCGAACCGGAGGTCGGCGTACTGAACGCCTGTGGGAACTGCTGTCGGCCACCGCGTTCGTCAGCCCTGACGTGACCACCCCGCCACAGGTCACCGCATTCGCCAGCACGTCGCTGGGCCAGTGCGGTTCGGCGGGCAGTCGCCGGTGCGGTGGCGGGCACCGCCAGAAATCGATCGGCGATCCCCAGCTCGTCCGCGGAGCCGACAACCCCCCGCGGCGATCCGGACTCGGTCGACCCAACAGCAACCCAACAAGACCCCGCGTAATCCAACAGACGCATTCGGCAACACTCGGATTCGAGGCCGCTCGTTCTCCAGACCGCTGTAGGCAGTACTCATACACCGTCGGCGGTAGGCAGCGAGGTTCCTCAGCGGCCCCCAGGGGAAGCCGCCGAGGTACCGCATCGCGTACGCTCAGCCACCATCCGGTCACCAAAGTGGAATCCCAGGCGACACCGGTCCGGTCCCGCTCTGCCGCCCCGGCCAGGATGTGGTCCTCGCATCGGCCACCGACCCGGCCAGTGCCCGGGCACCGTACTGCCGGGGCCAGGCCGACCACCCTCACCCAACAGCCCAGCTAGGAGCCGTCCTCTCCGCGAACAGCAAATCCCGACAGTTCCCTGAGGGGAACTCGCGGGGGGGTGTCCCTATGGGTTTGGTCAAGTCCCAGAAGGGGCCGACGTCAACTGATGGGTGAGTTCGTCGAGGCAGGTGGTGAGGTCGGCGGCGGTGGACATGTCGTAGTGGGTGCTTGTGACGGTGCCTGTGGAGATCTGGGCGATGTCGAGTTCGGCCTCGCCGCTGGTCCAGACGGTGAGTTGGGCCTCGCGGTCGGCGGTGGTGCAGATGATCCAGGCCGCTGACTTGTCACGGGTGGGCCCGCGATGGAGCTCCCATCGCACGCCTGCGTTTGCCCATTGCGCGGTGCGGGCGGTGACGGCGTCCGTGAAGTCGCCGAGGTCCAGGTCCATCACGTCGCTGATGCTAGAGCCGGCAGCGGCCGGGGCTGGTAAGGGATCTTGTCGCGGAGCATCGCGTGTAGGACGTCGACGCGGCGTCGGGCGAGGCAGATGAGGGCGGCGTTGTGTTTCTTGCCTTCAGCGCGTTTGCGGTCGTAGTAGGTGCGGGATGCGGGGTCGGCCAGGGCTGCGAACGCGGCGAGGAAGAAGGCGCGTTTCAACTGCTTGTTGCCGCCCTTGGGTGGGTGCTCGCCGCGGATCGAGCTGCCGGAGCGTCGGGTGACGGGGGCGAGGCCGGCGTAGGCGGCCAGGTGCCCGGAGCTGGCAAAGGCGGAGCCGTCGCCGACTTCGAGCAGGATCCGGGCGCCGGTCCTGACCCCGATGCCGGGCATCGAGGTCAGGACCTCGGCGAGAGGGTGCGCATCAAGCATCCTCTCGACCTCGCTGGCGACCTGGTCGCGTTGGCGCGACACGTCGCGCAGGGAGTCGGCGAGGCGGGGCAGGATCGTCTCGGCGGCCTGGCTGCCGGGGACGGTGACGGTCTGCTGGTCGAGGGCGGTCAGGATCGCCTCGACCAGCTTCGTACCCATGCGGGGCGCGTTCTTGACCGCGATCGAGGTGAGTTTGCGTCGGCCGGCCTTGCGCAGCCCGACCGGACCGCCGCAGCGGGAGAGCAGTTCCAGTACTGCCGGGTGCTGGATTTTGGGGCCGAGGACGCGTTCGAGGGCGGGGTGGATCTGGGTGAGCAGTCCTCGGATGCGGTTGGAGACTCGGGTGGCTTCGCCGGCGAGGTCGTCGTCGTAGCCGACCAGCATCTCCAGCTCGGCCAGGGTGTCGTCGCCGGTGTCGACCCGCCGCAGGGTGTGGGGCAGGGTGCGGGCCGCGTCCGCGATGACGTAGGCGTCGCGGGCGTCGGTCTTCGCGTTTCCGGGGTGTAGGTCAGCGATCCGCCGCATCGCCAGACCTGGCAGGTAGGCCACCTGATGCCCGCAGGCACGGGCGACCGCGACGGGCAGGGCGCCGATCGACGCGGGCTGGTCAACCACCACCAGGACCCGGCCGTGACGGCCGAGTTTGTCGAACAGAGCCCGCAGCCGGGCCTCGGTGTTGGGCAATGGCGCGTCGTGCAGCCGCTTGCCATCCGCAGCCAAACCGACCGCATGATGATCACCTTTACCGACGTCCAAGCCCAGGAAGACCTGGTAGTCGCCGTGCACCTCTGTCGCCTCCACAATCCGTTACGCGCCTCGGCCGGTCTGGGCGTCGGACTGCCGGCAGCCACGTTACGAAGAGACCTACCCCGAAAAGGGGCGGCCTGGTCCCTATCAGCGGTCCGCCGACGCCACCCGACCCGGCGACAACACCCCCCGGATCATGCGTACGACAGGGGCAGTAAGTCATACCGGGCCAGGCGACCGAGGGTCCCCGGCTGGGGACGATCAAAAAGGTAACGGGGGGGGAACGGAGGTCGGTGATCTTCGTGGTGCCCCGGACGAACGCGAGGGGTCGTGCTCTCTACGACCACCCCTCGCCGTACGCCCACTCACACCTGCATCGACATCTCGCACCGGCCACTGCCTCAACGCCCGATGGCCGTCGTCTCTTGGCCGCGGCTATCGGGGTGCTGGCCATCACCGGGCATACTTGCGAGCCGAGGCGCCGACGCGCGGTTGCCCATGTCGGACAGCCGAGGCCGCCGTCGCTCACTGGCGTTGGGCGGGCGCATTTGTAGGAATGGGTCCGGCGTGTGGACCGGCGCGTTGGACGATCACCTCGGCTAGCGTGCGGGGATGACTGTGCGGTCGTCCCGTCGTGGTGGTGTCGCTCGTTGGCGGGCGCCAGCGAAGCCCAGGCCGCCGTCGTCGCTGGACCTCGCAACTATGGATGACCACGCTCTGGACGACGAGGCGACGTTCCGACGACTCGGCTTTTTTGATCTGGACATGTCGGCGCAGTCCGCGGATGGCGTCGAGTTCGCACAGTGTCGCTTCAGGGGCTCGGACCTGAGCGGTGGCCATCTTGACGGTGGGACGTTCACTGATTGCCTGTTCGAGCGTACGAACCTGGCGAACCTGCGGGCGGAGAAGTCGTCCATGCTCCGGGCGCGGTTGTCTGCCAGCCGGATGACGGGGTTGCACTGGATCAATGGGGCTGTGCGAGACGTGACGATCACGGAGTGTCGGCTCGACCTGTCCTCGTGGCGGTTCACGGACTTCGCCAGCGTCGTGTTCGAGGGCTGCAACCTGACGCAGGCGGATTTTCAGAATGCGGATCTGAGTGGGGTGCGGTTCACGAACTGCGACCTGACGGCGGCCCAGTTCTCGCAGGCCACGATGGCGGGTACGCGGTTCGCCAACTGCAACCTGGCTGGGATCGGGGGCGTGACGAGCATGAGCGGGGCCGTCATCGCCCATCAGGATCTCATTGCTTTGTCGTACGCCCTGGCTGCGGCGCTGGATATCCATATCGAGGATGTCGGCGGCGAGTAGCGACGGTCACGTATCCTGCGGACGCAGGTCGGGGGCGTCTCTGCTGGCGAGGTAGGGGCCGACCTGCATGTGTCGCAGATCGGAACGGTCCAGAACGGCGAGCGCCTCGCCTGCGGTACGGACGATCGGGTGTCCGTGCAGGTTCAGCGAGGTGTTGAGCAGGACTGCGCGGCCGGTGCGGTGTTGGTAGGCGGTGAGGATGCGGGCGAGGCCGGTGTCGGCGTTGTCGGGGACGATCTGTGGTCGGCAGGTGAGGTCGGCCGGGTGCAGGGCGGCGATCATCTGCGGCACCGCTGCCGGCTGGGCGGGGAAGGCCATCATCATGTACGGGCTGTCGATCCGTTTGGGGTTGTCGAGGTAGTCGTGCTGGCGGCTGGCGAGGATCGCGGGGGCGAACGGCATCCAGAAGTCGCGTTGCTTGACGAGGCGGTTGAGTACGCGGGGCAGGTCGGCGTTGCCGGGGTCGGCGAGGATGGACCGGTTGCCGAGGGCGCGGGCGCCGAACTCCATGGGTCCTGCGCACCGGCCGACGATCTCTCCGCTGGCGAGGAGGTCGGCGACGGTCCCATCGATGTCGGACGGTCGTCGAACATTCCACTTGATGCCGCTGAGCGCCGCAGTGGCTTGTGCGTCGGTGACATCGTCGCCGAGGTAGCAATCGCCCAGCGGCTCAACTACGTCGTGACCGCCGACGTTCCTGCTAGTGAGGTAGAAGGCGCCGATGGGCAGGCTTTCGTCTCCGCAGGACGGGAACGCGGCGAACGTGCGGACCTCCGGTAGGGCGGCGATGCGCTGGTTGGCCTTGACGTTCATGAAGACGCCACCGCTGGCGAGGACGTCGGGGATGCTGGTGTGCTTGATGGCGGCGGCGGTCCAGGCGCAGAGCAGGTCTTCGGTGAAGCGTTGGAGGCCGGCGAACACATCGTCGAACCGGTGCCGGTGGAGCTGACGGCGGATGGCCGGCCAGGACTGTTCCAGACTGGCGCCCGTGTTGCGGACGAACCGGAGGCCGCTGGCGTCGAGAGTGAGGTAGCGGGCGTAGATGGCGGCGACTGCGGCGGCCCGGTCGGGGTTGGCGTAGGGCGCCATCCCCATGAGCTTGTATTCATCCTCGTGCGGGGTGAAGCCGTATGCGTGGGTGGTCCAGAAGTAGAGCAGGCCGACGGAGTTTCGTAGGTCGGTGCGGGCGATCTCGCGGTGTTGGCCGTTGTGCCAGAGGGAGACGGTGGCGCAGGCGCCGTCTCCGAACCCGTCGCAGGTCAGTACGAGGTACCGCTTACGGGGGTTGGCGCGAAGGCCGTAGTAGGCGGTGGCGGCGTGGGTGAGGTGGTGGTCGGTGAAGGTGACGGGCGCGGTGATTCCCAAGTCGGCCAGGTGTGCTCGGATCCGGTTCTGCATGGCTGGGGATTCGTCGGCGAGCAGCGCCATCTCCTGCTCTGCGCGGTCAGGGCGGTCGTGGAAGGCGGCAAGCCGGCGAAGGAACTCCTCGCGGGGGCAGTGCTCGGTGGAGCCTGATCGGGATCCGTAGGCGACGTGGGTGATGTCTTCGGGCTTGGCACCGAGCTGGTCGAGGCAGGCGGTGACGGCCTGGGTCGGGAAGCCCATGTAGCCCTTGATGCCGGTCAGACGCTCTTCTTGGACGCAGTACAGCAGCCGTCCCGCGCTGCCGATAGCCGCGGCCGAGTTCGCGCCGGCGTGAAGACCGAGAACGAGGTTCGTCATCGGGCGGCTCCGGTGGCGGTCGTGGTGGGGATGCCGAGGGCGGCGGTCAGCCATCGCCACTCCGCGATTTTCAGCTCGGCGAGGACCTTGATGTCGTCTGCCCGGTTCTCTGACAGCCGTGGCAGGACGGGTGTCACGTTCTGGACGAACCAGGCGGCGAGCGCATCGTAGAGGTCGGCGACGTCCGGTCTGGCGAAGCGGAAGGCACGACGAAACGGGGCGGCGTCAAGCAGGCCCGCGCCACGGATGTGCCGTTCGGCGACAGTACCGGGGATGACCAGGAGCCGGCTGCGGGCCATGAACTGCGGTATCCGGTGGCGGCCGAAACGTTCGATGGCGGCGAGTTCCAGTCGCAATCCTTCGATGCTCTGCCAGGGGTGCCAGAGGATGTAGCTGGCGACGGTGGTGATGCCAGCAACGTCCGCCGCCGCCACCACTTCATGGAGGTGACCGACATCTTGGCGTTTGCCGTACAGGCGGTGCAGCGTGTCCGGGTTGAAGGATTCGGCGCCGATCAGGATGACGTCGACGCCGGCCGCCGCGAGCACGGTCAAGATGTCCGGGTCCAGGGTTTCGCTGCGGATGTTGAGGCTGATCCTCAGCCGCCCGGTCAGGCCACGCTGGTGCAGCTCGTCGAGCAGCTCGGCCGCGCGTTGCGCACAGACGGCGCGGGTACTGCCAAAGTCGGAATCGGCGAACGCGAACCGGGTCGCGCCGGTCAGGTGATGCAGGTGTGCGATGTCGGCGACCGCCGCCGCCATCGGCAGCCGGGTCCAGCCGCCGCCGAGGTCGGCGTTGTAGGCGCAGAAGGTGCACCGGCTACGGCAGCCCCGGCTGGCGCTGACCGACACCACCGCGTCGGGCTGGTAGGGCACGTCCGCGTCGGTGAATGCGGTCAGCGGGGTGTGGCCGGTCAGATGGGCTGCGGCGTCGGCCATCACGGCGGACACTGTGGCGTTCTTGATCGCCGCCGGGTGCTGGCCGAGGCTGATGGTGTGGTCGACGGCCTGGTGGTGGCGCAGCTCGGTGGCGGCGCTGGTGGCCAGAGGACCGAAGCCGACGACCGGGATCTGGTGTCGGGCCCGGGTCGCGGCCAGCTCGTCGGCGATGCTGCGTAGTCGTGGCCCGTAGGCGTCGGAGGTCCACAGGTGGACCAGCAGCACGTCGAACGGCCCCTGCTTCGCGATCACGTCATCGAGGGCGGTGGCACGGCGGGCGCGGTAGTAGGCGTCGAGCAGCGTGCTGTGGTGACCGGCGGCTCGCAGATGGGCGTGCAGGGCGAGGGCTTCCCCGTCGACGTGGCGCTGTTTAAAGTGCAGCTCGGACAGGGCGGGCGCGTACAGCAACACCCGCGCCCGGGTACTCGGGGTCGGCTGGGTCAGCATTCGCAGCGCCGGCACGGGGTCGGCACCTCCCCCCGGAAGGCGGCGAGGATCGGCGAGGCGAACCAGACCTGATCCAGGTCGTCGGTGAGCAGGTTGCCGCACCGCTGTGCAGGATTCTCGACACCGAAGATGCAGGGGTAGATGTCGGCGCGTTGGTCGACGGCGAAGCCGACCGACCCGTTGCCACAGGGTTGCCCGGGGTTGACGGTCTCGATCTCGACCCGGTGCGCCTCGGCCAGGCGGACACACTCGGCGCGCAGTTCGTCCATGATCTCGGAGTCGGAGAGTGTCAGGTCACGGCTGGAGCGTCCGACGGGCTTCTGCGGAAAGAACTTGAACCGGCGGCACCCGTGCGCGATGCCGACCTGGACGACCTGCTCCAGCTCACCGATGTTGATCTTGTTGACGACGGTGTTGATGACCACGTCGCAGAACTCGCTGATCCGGTCGATCCCCGTCAGGGTGCGGGCGAAGGAGCCGGGGGCGCCGCGGATCAGCTCGTGGGTGGCCGGCGTGCCGCCGTCGAGGGAGACCTGCACGCTGCCGATGCGCAACCGGCGTAGCCGGGCGATGACGCGTTCGGACAGGACGGTCGCGTTGGTGCTGACCCCGAACCCCATCCCCCGGCCCAGGATCTCGTCGGCGATGGCGAAGAACCCGTCACGCAGGAGGCTTTCGCCGCCGGTGACGTAGATGTCGAGCACGCCGTAGTCGTCGAGCTTGCCTACCAGTGACAGCCACGTTGGAACGTCGAGGAGGAAATCGTCTGCTTGCGGGCCGCCGGAGCAGTAGCAGTGCAGGCAGCGCTGGTTGCAGCGGATAAACGGCTGTAGGTGGACCCACAGCGGTTTCAGCACCGGCACGGTGGGGGTCTGGGCGGCGATCCGCGACACGACCGCGTCGATGGCGTCCGTGTCGACCGGCATGGCCGGGCCGTCGACCGGCACGAGGATGCCTTGGGCGAGCAGTTCGGTGGCGAGGTGCGCCCATGCGGTCAGGTCGATACCCAGGCGGGACTGGGCGTGTGCCGCCTCGGCTTCACCGAGTTGAGGCGGGCGCGGGGTCTGGTGGAGCAGGGTGAGCGCCGTTGCGGTGGGCGGCAGTCGGTGGATGCGACGTGGGTTGGTGTTCCAGGCAAGGGCGCCGAAGTGTTCGTGACGCAGCCGAAGACCGGGCCGAAGGCCGGTGGCGGTGCTCACTGCGAGTGGGACCTGCGGTGGCGCTGGCATGGGCGACCTCCGGAAATCGGGTGCTGGGCGCCAGGGCGCCGGACGCGTCAGGGGGGATGCGCGTCCGGCGCCCTGGCTGTCAGGAACGTTGTGTGTCAGCCCGGCTCCGGGACCAAGCCGGGCGGGTGGTCAGGGCAGCCGCTCGGTCGTGGCGACCGTGCCCGAGTAGGTGCGGTGGCCCAGCGACAGGGACGCGTCCGCCACCGTGGCGAAGCTCGTCACCGCGTCCGAAGGCCCATCGGTTGCGCTCGTCGCGGCCGGGACGGTTCCGCGCCCGAACGGTGACGCCGTCTCGGTCACGCCCGCGTGGGCCGGGTAACCTGGTGCCATGTCATCCTCCTCCGGTTCTTGAAATCTGACGGGGCGGTCGCCCCGCCATATCCATTAACACGTCTTTGCGGCCTCGGCGCTAGGGATGCGATTCGCACAAATACACAGGATGATTGTTGTGCGATTGGATTTGCCGGGCGCGTTCCGACGAAAGACAGCGACTCCCCACGCAAGGCAAGCTGGCGCCTCACGGACAACTATTGACTGCGGGCACGCCGGACTCGTCGACGCCTGCCGTCGCTTGCCTCCCGCATTTTGTCAACCACAGGCCACAGGATCAGTAACTCACCCCCCGCCCCCAACACCTCGTCGCACCGTTGAGCAAGTTCCCGGGTTGGCCATCGCTGGGCGCGCTCCACCGCTCCGACGATTCCCGGGCTGTGGCGGATCAACCGCGCTAGAGCGTTCTGCGACAGCCCCTCGCGCAACCGAAGACCACGCAGACGAGCGCCGAAACGGTCGCGCGGCGATCGTTCCGGTGTCAATACCTTCATCGGTCGCGCCATCGTCATCTTTCCTGCCGAAACGGCCACAAAGGTACGGCCACTTGATTTGTTTTCTGCTCGGCAATCCTCACCACCCTCCACCGCCGGCACCGGTCGCCACATCAGGCAGACTCGGCTTCCGTTGGGGACCGTGACGGCACAGGTCGGGCTGTAGCCGAGTGCCCGGTAGAACTCACGGGCGGAGTTCGTCGCAGCATCCGCGTACGTCGGGACCTCGGCCCTGTCGAGCCTCGCCAGATGGTGCTGCACCAGCATCCGACCGATTCCCCGTCCTCTTAGCCCAGGAGTCACTGCGACGAACGCCAAGTGCTCGTAGCCGGCAGGCTCCCGGTACATATCTAGTTGCTTGCCCAGCACCACGAACCGGTGACTGCTGCTGCCGGCGACAGCGAGAAGCCTTGACTCGTAATCCGGCGGAGGAGGCAGGGGTCGATGACGGTCGAACCAGACAGCGACGGCGGTGCCATCACGTAAGACCTCGACCGTGCCATAGAACAAGGCGTGCTCGACGTGTATGCGGGCGACCTCTCCGAGGATCGTTCGTCGTTCCCTGCGGTTAGGAACGAGCCACGCCGCCTGATCAAGATCACACCACGCGTCGGCGATGATCCGGGCAACGGCGTCCACATCCGCCGCCTCAGCACGCACGAATCCTGGGGGATCGCTCACCGCCACCGTGCCTCCATACCTTTCACTCCGACCAGACACCCGCCAGATCGGTCCCGGTACATGCGTTAAGCCGATTACTTGCCAGGTAGCGATCGGCGCCCGTGCTCGAAGAGCTGATATTGAAAGAGTGCGGGTGGTTGAGTGTTCAAAGACTCCTGATGCGCAAGCAGTGCCCCTGTTGTGCGATCGAAGACGAGCGTGGTGGTCGATGGGCCGCCATTCAGGCTGACAGCGATACCGGCCCGACCGGCAACATCGGTGACCTCGCCCTCGTAACGCAAGGATGGAATCGGCGCCAGCACACGAAGAACCGCTGCCCGCTGGCGGTGGTCGAGGTAGTGCGTCCGATGGATGTTGGCAACTGCGGTGACCAGCGCCCCGGGTCCACTCTGCGGTGGCACGAGGGCATGGAGTTGGATGACCAGCGTGCCCGGGTCCGCAGATATTGGCTCGGCCAGCTCGGGTGCGAGACGTCCTGGACCGTACTGCTCTCGTTTTGCCCTGGCTCGCCGGAACACCGCCAGCTCTTCCTTGGCAGGCAGGCCGGTGAGGATGCTCCGGTCCGGCGGACGCCGCTCGATTATGACGCCCGACCCGTTCGGATGCCGCCACTGCTCAACCTCGAACCGGGCAAGCGCTTGGCCGTTCCGCGCCCATTGCCGGGTGTGCACATACGTATAGGGGCCGGCGTGCGAGTCATCGGACTTGGGATCGATTCGCGCGGCGAGTGCGAACAGCCGATCGCTTACGCTCGGGCGGACGGGTAGTGACGGCGCGACCGGAGGTGGCGTCGATGCTGCCCGGTGCAGGGCCGATGTTTCCCCTTCCGGTGGCTGCACGATCACAGTCGTTGAGGCAATGAGGGCGAGGGTAGTCCCGGCGGCTAGCGCGAGAACGCCGAGGCGCCCTGGAGGGCTCAACGTTGACCTGCTGCTCATGATCTCACGCCCTTCTCTGGGTGATGAGTCGACACCGCTTAAGGGTTTGGTCCTTGGAAGTGGCGCATCGATTCAGGACCGGCGCCTGTGGCCGTCAGCAGCGGCGAGGGCAGATCGATGTCGGCGGTGACGAGTCGGTGGTCCGACGGAACCACGCCGCCGGGATCGGGGACGTGGACCTTGTAGCTATCGGCAATCACGTAGGGCGCCATGACATCGTTGACCAACAGCCAGTCGATGAGGAGACCGCCACCAGCATCGACGCCAGCGTTGACCGTCGGCAGGATCGGTCGATTGGGGTTCCTCTGCCAAGCCATCTCGGCAATGGCGTAGAGGCCGCAACCATCTTGTCGAGTTTGGGTCTCCGTATTCCAGGTACCGAGGAGGTAGTCCATTGCGCGGGTGTCTGGCCCCCACTTGCCGTCGGGCCCGAGGATGCCTTTGTGGGATCGGTGACTGAAACCCGCAGCCATCCAGTCCCTCTGTGGCAGGTGGTCGCCCGACGCCGTGGCGTTCAAATCGCCACCTCCAATTACAGGAAGCGGCTGCCGGTCGCCGTATCGGCTCAGTCGTCTGGCTTCCTCCAAGCGGACATCGCCGGAGAGCGGTTCCCAGTGGTTAACGAAGGCCAGAAACTCTGTCCGCTCCTCAGCGATCCGACCGCTTTCACGTACTGCGAATCTCGCGACGTTGCGCTGATCCTCGTATGCCCCTGGATCGTCCTGATTCCACCAACGCCGAAGTACTAGAACGTCCGGGTTGTAAAAGATGGCAGGCGGGAGTGGGCCGCGGTGCATCGATCCCAGCTCGACCGAGTACGGCACTCCCAGCTCGTCCGACAGCGCTTCCGCTGCCGCGTACTTGGCCTCGCCCGCCTGGTCGCGATAGTTCTTCGCCTCACAGAAGAGAATCAGGCTCGGCGGCTCGTTGACATCGGCGAAGGCGGCCTGAAGCTTGGTGAAGTTGTATGTCCCATCGGCGGCGCGCCCGCCATTTTCATAGTTGAACAGCGCGACGGATATACGCATGGTGACCTCTCTACGGACCGGTGGGTGGGCAGGCTGGCTGCGCCGGGCGTCCGGGTGCGCAGTGCCCGGGGCGCCGGCGGCCGGGGCCGGTGGGAAACTCGCCGGCCCCGGCTTTTGGTTACAGCGCTATGAGCATCAGCGCGAGCAGCCGCCGCTTGAGCGTGCGCTTGGCCAGCCAGCGCTTCAGAGCACCACCTCGACGCGTCGCTGGCGCGTCGGGGTGGCCTTCAATCTGGTGGACTGCCACAGTCATGGATCTCACCTCCTCTCCCGGCTTCTGGCTCAGTTCGGTGGGCCGGGGCCTGACCTACGGACGCCGGGTATCCGCTGCCGGCGGCAGCGAAGTCTGTGATGGATCGGCTGGCCTGACGCCGGCCCGTCTCGTCGCCGGGGGACGCCGAGACGGGCCGGCTGCCTGGGCCGACTAGTGGAAGTCGCCCCAGGCGAAGGCACGGCCAGCGGCCGATGGCGTAACGCCACCGGCGCGAGCCGGCGCCGGCGGCACCGTCCAGGCCGGAGTGACCTCGGAGATCCACAAGCGGTAGTGCGTCATACACCAAAGCGGAAGAGCGTTCCCGTCGGCGAGTGCATTACCCCGAGTCATTAGCCCTCGCTGGGGAGCGGAAGTTGCGGATTCGATCGGATGGGTTCTTGGCAGTCGCGCCACATAGGGACGATTTGGCCTTCCTCTGCCGGTAGCGTGATGGGTTCTCGCTTGACATAGCCGTGGGCACTCAGCAGGCGCCGTCCGGCAGTGGTGATGACATGGCCGCAGGTGGGTTCCCCAAGACGCCTGGGGTGTTCGGAGCGGTAGCGCAGCAAAGCGTCGGCATGTCCCTGCCGCTGATGGCCGGGATGGGTGGCGAGGAAGACGAGTTGGGTGTGCGCTTGAGTGGGATGGTGATTGGCGAGCTGCTCGTCCAGGTGCTGGAATTGGTGGAGGTACTCGCCGCAGGCGGCGGTGAGTCGCCTCCGGTAGTCGACCGGGCCGGGTGTCTCGCGGTCGTGGGGAAGCCAGACAGCGACGGCGGTGCGGTTGTCGAGGAGGTGGATGTCTCCCCAGAGGAATGCGTGCTCGGTCCATATCCGAGCCCATGCGGCCAGCACCGGCCCGCGACGGCCCGGGTCCGGAACGGGCCAGGCGCCGAGCGGCTGCGGGGCGATGGCGGCGGCGATCAGCGCCGAGACATCGGGTATCTCGACGGCGGTGGCCCGACCGATGCGCAGGAGCTTGTTCACGGTGTGCCCCCGTCCGCTTTCGCCGCAGCCGTTTGCGGTCGGTGCATCGGCCAGATTTGTGGCCCGTTGTCCGGCAGCTGAACGGGTCCGTCATTCCGGTATCCGTGGCGCAGATACAGTGCGCGGTTGCGGTGGTTGCTCGCTTCCAGGTAGGCCGGTAGCCAGAGCGTGGCGAGTTGAGCGTGGTGGTGGTGCAGCAGGGCTGCACCGATCCCCTGTTGCTGTCGGTCGGGAGCGACGGCGAGGAAGGCCAGGTAGTGA
Source organism: Plantactinospora sp. KLBMP9567 (assembly GCF_033446045.1). Classification (NCBI taxonomy): domain Bacteria; kingdom Bacillati; phylum Actinomycetota; class Actinomycetes; order Micromonosporales; family Micromonosporaceae; genus Plantactinospora; species Plantactinospora sp. KLBMP9567. The sequence continues at coordinate 220,624 of NZ_JAWQRR010000020.1, forward strand.
TGAGGCCAGGTTGGGTGATGCTCGGCGAACACGTCGGCCAGCAGGTCCAAGCGCCGCCACCAGCGACCGCATCCGGCGATGAGGCGCCAGTCGGCATTGGGATCCGGCATCGGATCGGTCATCGAGTACCAGATGGCGACGCCGGAGAGGTCGCCAGTGACGTGGACCATGCCGTGCTGGAGTGCGTGCTCCACCCAGATCCCGAAGTAGTCGCGGTAGATGGCAGGGCGGGCAGTGTCATCAGGCACGAGCCAGTCCGCGAGCGGGCCGTCATGGAAAGCCACGGCCAGCAGGCTGACGAGATGCTGCTGATCGCCGGCCCTTGCGTGGCGGATCACCGCCGGAGGTGCAACACGGGTCATCAGGATCGGTCCATTTCCTCGGCTCCGGCGGGGATCGAGCGGGCGAGCGGGGCGAGGGCCCTGGCGGTGACGCTGCGCGCGCCCAGGCCGATCCCCTCGTACACGGCGGGTCTAAGCACACGCAGGAGCAGCGCCCAGCCGATTCCGATCAGGGCAGCGACCGCATAAGCGACGGGGAAGATCCACCGCAGCGGCGAGGACGGCTCGACGCCAAGGAGCGTGGCGAAGTCGTCGATGGTCGCCCACAGCACGAGGCCCAGGAGGCCGGTCGCGAGGCCCGGAGCGACCAACCATCGCCACCGGGTCTCGCCCCGCCGCTGGAAGATGAAGAAGCCGACCACGGCGGCCGAGGTGCTGGCCATGAGGATCAGCACACCGAGGCCACCGGTCACGGTCACCCAGAAGAACAGGTGCTTGATCGGGTCGGCCTCGGCTACTACGTAGCCGACCAACACCGCCAGCGCAAGCACGGTCTGGGTGAGCGATCCTGCGGCGGGGGCCCCGCTACGACGGCTCGTCCGCCCCAGCCACGCCGGGACGACCCCTTCCCGGCCGAGGGCGAAGGTGTAACGGGCCACTGTGTGGTGAAAGCTGAGTACAGCAGCGAACAGACTGCTGATGAAGAGCACCTGTCCGACGGTGACGGCAAAGCGCCCCACGTGTGGTTGGACGAGGTTGAAGATGAGGTTTGTGCTGTCTTCGGTCGCTGCGGCGACAATGCGGTCGGGCCCGGTGGCGACCGACATGGCCCACGCGCTGAGTCCGTACAGCAGGCCGGTGATGGCAACCGCGATGTAGGTGGCACGCGCGACCGTGCGCTTCGGGTCCCGGGTCTCTTCGGCGAAGACTGTGGTGTTCTCGAAGCCCACGAACCCGGTGAGCGTCGTGACTAGGGCGGCGCCGATTCCGGGGGCGACCAGATGTGCTGGAGATAGCGTGGCTAGGCTCAGGCCCGTAGCGGGTGCGGGATGCGCGAGCATCACGACGTCGAACAGCACCGCGATGAAGATCTCGGCGCTGAGCACCACCGCCAGGACTCGACCGTTGAGGTCGACCCGCATCACGCCTAGGACAGCCACGGCCGCCCAGGCGGCGAGCGCGTAGGCCCACCAGGCGACATCAACGCCGAGTCGCGGATTGACAAAGTCGGCGGTCACGGCACCGAAGCCGCCGTAGAGCCCGATCTGCATGGCGTTGTACGCCAGCAGTGCCACCATCGCGCCACCGACGCCAGCGGGTCGGCCGAGCCCATTGGCGATGTAGGTGTAGAAGGCCCCGGCATTGACAACGCGCCGGGACATGGCGACGTAGCCGACAGCGAACAGCGCAAGGATCGTCGCCGTCGCGAAGTACGCGACAGGGATACCGGGAACACCGGTGATCGCATAGCCGGTCGTAGCGCCGCCAGCGACCACGGTCAGTGGCGCGGCAGCGCTGATCACGAAGAACACCACCGCCGGCACGCCGAGGCGGTTGGCGGCGAGGGTGGCGGCGATGTTGCTGGCGGGTGTTGGTGGGCTGTTCAAGAGCAACTCCGGGAATCGAGGGGTATGCGGACGGAGGGAGTGGCGCTCAGGTGCGGTGGGCCAGAACCGCATCGCCGATCGTGGCCTCGGTATGCACGAGCAGCTCTCGCATTGGTTTCCACGTGTGAGTGACGACTTCCCGCAGGTAGGCCACGCTCGCCGAACTGGCGCCCGCGAGCAGCCACCTGTCCAGGCCCGTCGCCAGGGCCAGCCCTGCCAGGCATGTCATCTCGTACGAGAGCTGCTGGCCGTCTCGCAGCCGCATCGACAACGACAACCACGGCCAGGCTGCCTGGTTCATGTCGGTGGGAAGGTATGTGGTAGTCGGCGGTCCGAACAGCCTTCGTGAGGTCTCCGCCCGCAGGTGCCCGTGACGAATCAGGCGGCTGGCCACCTGTGTCCGAGCCGCTTGCGACAGGAACAGCAACCAGGTCCGCACCGTCTGTCGATGCGACTCCGCCAGCAGACTATCGAGCACGGTGTGAGACAGCGCGTCGACCGGTGGCGTCCTGTTGACCACCACGAGGTGACCGTCGTGAACCTCGATATGGCGAGTCGACAGCAACTCACCCAAAAGCGCGGCTGCCAACCCGATCTCGACGGCGCGGTGGTGCAGACGAGGCCGCCCGTCAACGTCGTGATGCGCCAGTCGAAAGTAGTCATCAGCGAGCACGACCAATGTGCCCTTCAACGGGATGGAAACGATGGACAGGTCTCCTGACATCGGCGGGCGGTCGCATCAGGCCCGCCAGACGAGCGACAACTCGCTTGGTACCGCGCCGATCCGAACGGCCATCAGCGCTCCCGCGAACAGCACTCCCCAACCGGGTTCGGGCACGCCCTCGACGGGTACGGCACCTCGCGACACCAAGGCGTCGTACGTACGTCGCTCGACAGCCGCAGCGTCGACCGGGCTCATCCGGCAACCACACGGTGAGCGGTAGCAACGACCGTTAAGAGATCGCAGCGGACACAGAGGAAGGTCGCAGCCGCTGCAGACCAGCAAGCCCCACAGCGGGTAGAGCTGGTCCGCAGAATCCGGACCGTCCAGCATCGCGGCGAGGAGCCTCGTCGCGTGGAACCGGGATCGGCAACCAGGACGATGACAAGCGCAACCGGTCGCCGTCGGCTCGTGCGTCCTGAAGACGTCAACCACCAGGTTGGCCATGTGCGAACCGTTCTTCATGACGAGAGCGCCCATGGCGCAACACCCCTTCCGGCCTGCTCTTTCTCGATCGCTGGCGTATGTCGCTCGTCGTGCGAACCCACGCTCGCCCGCATGTATGCGAGGTCGACTAGGGCTAGTCGGCTAGGCGTACCTAGTCTTACAGCTCCGACTAGATCGAGACAAGTTGCCTTGGGCAGTCTGTTTGGACATGGCATGCTGTCCCGATGCCGAACTGGCCCACTCTCCGACGCAGGCGGCTCGCTCGTGAGTTGAGCGTCCTGCGCGAGTCCATCCACATGACCATCGAGGAAGCTGCAGCTAACGCCGGAATCTCACCGTCACACCTGTCTCGGGTTGAGCGCGCGCTCGTCGGCGTCAGGGTGCCTGTCGTACGGGCGTTGCTGATGACGTACGGCGCCGACGCTCCAACGGTGGCCAACCTCGTGGAGGTCGCCCAGACGGCCACACAGCGTGGCTGGTGGCACCGATACGCAGGCAGCATCCCTGACGACTACGCGACGTACATCGGGTTCGAGTCGGACGCGTCGCGGATATGGAACTTCGAGTTGATCTCGATTCCAGGGCTGATGCAGACCGAGGGGTATACCCGTGCGATCCTGCAGGGTGGCGTGGCTCGCCTCACGGAGGAGGAGATCGAACGGCGGGTCGAGGTTCGGATGCGTCGGCAGTCTCTTCTGCATCGGGACGATCCACCAGCCCTGTGGGTCGTTCTCGATGAGGCCGCTATTCGTCGGCAGGTCGGCGGCCCACAGACCATGGCAGAGCAGATGCAGCGTCTTGCCACGATCGCAAACCTGCCGCATGTGGACGTTCAAGTGATTCCGTTCGGGACGGGCGCCCATCCCGGGACCCCTGGCTCGTTCGTCGTCCTCGGGTTCGCCGATCCCGCAGATCGGGATGTCGTCTACATCGAGACCATGGCCGGTGATCTCTATCCTGAAGGAGACGCGGACGTCCAGGCGGCAGTTCAAGCGTTCGACCGCCTGCGGGCGATGGCGCTGAGCCCGAACGACTCGGCGTCGCTGATTCAGGACGCAGTGAAGGAGCTTGCATGATCGACTTTAGCTACGCTACCTGGCGGAAGAGCACGAAGACCCAACAGAGCGGTCAATGCGTCGAGGTAGCGAGGGTAGGCGAGGTAGTCGGCGTACGGGACTCCAAAGACCCTGATGGTCCAGTGCTGGTGTTCAGGAAGGGAGACTTCGCTTCGTTCCTGAACGGCGCGGCGAAGGGCGAGTTCGGCGATCTCCTCTAGCGCTGGGGATGCGCGCTTGGGTTGATTGGTCCGCTCGGCGCAGTGACGCCTGGCTCGGGCGGCAGCCACCGAGCCAGGCGCACACCTGCTCGCCCTCGAGGCTGATCACAGATACACAGACTCGCCTCGACCGGGTCCCTGGAGGAACGCCCGCCACTGCGAACGCGTGAACCGGAGCACCCCACCGTCGGGGTTCTTCGAGTCGCGCACCCCGACGCCATCAGGCAATGACGCCACCTCCACGCAGTCACCGTTGAGGCTCGCCGAGCTCTTGCGCCAGACCGGGCGCCCGGACCCATCTGTCATGTCGACTCCCTTCGTTGCGTAGGATCGAGACTGCCACAAGGCGACTCGTTCGACTAGTCGTCATGCTCGACTAGACTTGATCGACAGGTGGCGGCAGAACGGACAATCCGATGCAGATGGATGAGCTGATCGACCTGTTGCGCAACACGCGGCAGTCGGTGTTCCGGCTCGAAACATTGAGTTCCTACACCGCGGCCGGCGAGGCGGAGCTGCTCCGTGCCTTCGAGGCAGGGCTGCCGCTCCCACCCCGCGGCCCTGACACTGATCCGTGGCTACGGATGGTCGCGGACAGCGTGCGAGACGGCACGTCCTGGAGCCGGGTTCACGTCCTGGACCGTCCGCTGTCGGACTACCTCCGGTTCGAGCTACTGGGCTATCAGGGCAACGTTGCCGCTGGCGAGGATGTCCGCATCGCGGAGCGCGCCACGCACCCCGAGGCATTGAACGCGATGACGCGCGATTTCTGGCTACTGGACGAGGCTCTTGCGGTGATCATCGAGTACGACCACGACGGCCGACGGTTGACCATGGAACCAACCAAGAAGGTGAGCAGCTTCGTCGGGCAGCGCGATATCGCGACGCGCTACTCCGTCCCGTTACTGGACTACTTGCCGTTAGTCCAGCACGAGATACGTAGATCCTGGTGAGCGCCGCGACCGACGACCGGGCCCGGCTTGCCGCCCAGTTGCGCGAGCTGCGCGAGGACGCAGGCCTTTCGACCACACGGCTCGCCGGGTTGCTCGGTTGGTCGCAGTCGAAGGTCTCCAAGATCGAGAACCGCCGAACAAAGCCCTCTGTCGCCGACGTCCGAGCATGGGTGGCCGCCACAGACGCACCAACCGAGATCGCGTCCGAGCTGGTGAACATCGCAGAGTCCATCCAGGTAGCCGCGATCATCTGGGACAGCACGCTGGCTGGTGGACGCGCAGAACATCAGCGGACCATCGCCCGGCTCCTTGCCGACGCAACGCAGATGCGGGTCTTCCAGAACTCTGCCGTGCCAGGCCTGCTCCAAACCGCCGAGTACGCGCGGAGTGTCCTCGCCCTCGCCGACGTCTTCGAAATCGGCGACACGGCGAGAGCAGCCGCGGCGCGAATCGAACGGCAGGCGGCACTCTACGAAACTGGAAGACGCTACGAATTCCTCATCTCTGAGGCCGCACTGCGGTTCTCCCCAGTAACGTCCGACTCACTTGCCGCGCAGTACGACAAAATCCTGTCCGTCTCGACGCTCTCCAGCGTGAACGTCGCAATCCTCCGAACCGGCGCCCGACCCTCGGCGGTCCACGCACACCCGTTCGTCGTCTACACCATGCCCGACGACACCACCTTCGCGACCATCGAGACCTACACCCGCGAACTGACACTTACTGACCCCGAAGAAATCACCGTCTATCAGCGGGTCTACGACAACCTCCTCGCTGACGCCGTGACCGGCGACCAAGCTCGTAGCTTCTTGACCGACCTACGGTCGGAGGCCGTGGGCTCAATGTGATGTCTCGGCACACCGCCGCTCGCCCCGGGCGCCGACAGCGCTGCGACAACGGACGTAGTAGCCGTCTCCGCGCCTCGCGCCACTTCGTACAACTGCATCACCGACCACGTGGACCGCTGTCGGACCCGTAGCGCCGCGACCAGCGCGGCCAGTTCTCGACCGCCGCGCTCGATACCGACGACGAGCTGGGGCCGGTGAGGTTCCTCCGCCTCAACGATGAGTTCAGCCGCCGTGTCGAACACCGGCCGGGACATGCGCCAGGTCCGCTGTCCCTCGAACCTGCGCGCTACTACCATCCCCACTCCTTCAAGACGCTTTCCGTCACCGACCACTCAGCCACCGGGTCGGTGATCCACCGGATACGGACGCCGAGTACGGCGAGCAGGACCAGGTACAGCGGTTCGACGGCGACGAGGACCTCCTCATGATCATCATCATGACCCGCCGCCTCGCCCGCCACCAAGCTACCTGAAACCCTTATTTACCAGGCTCTAAGCGAGTGCCTGCTGTCGTAGTGGGAAGATTGGTAGCGTGAACGACCTTGTCGGCGTTGGCCTCCGACCGCATCAAGTGGCCGCCGTAAACGCCATCGAGCAGGCCGTCGCAGCTGGAAGGAAGACGATGCGGGTCGTCATGGCTACCGGCTCGGGCAAATCAGCGGTGATGGGACACGCCCTTGCGGCGCTGTTGGCGTCTGGTCATGCCCGCCAGCCGCTGTACCTCACTCCTCACCGCGCCATCGCCGAGCAGATGGTGGCGCGGCTGCGCAGCCTCGACCTCGGAGAAGAGGGCCTGCTGGGCGACACGCACCAAGTGCACCTGCTTCGGCCAGGATCCGAGGCGGAGATCCGAGGCGGCACCGTAACGGTAGCCACTTCCTCCCAGTTTCGCAGGATGCACCGAACACGGCGTCTTCCCGAGTTCGACGTAGTTGTCCTCGACGAACTGGACAGCGACCTCGACTGGCCCACGACCACGGTGGCGGCTGCAATCGGGAGAGATGCGACGGTCATCGCCTTCAGCTCCCACCTCCCTCGCGGGGACTCGATCGGTCAGCCCGTCTTCACCTACGACATCGGCGCGGCGCTCGCCGACGGGGTACTGGTCGACACGTTCAGGCAAGGACGCACCGATCAGAGTGGCAGGTGGCCGTCATTCAATCCCCGGGACCCCAGCCACAGTCAACGCCGCGTCTTCCTCGGAGGTGCCGAACAGGATCGCAACACGGTCCAGATGCTTGCAGTGGATTTACGTCGAGCCGGGATACGGGTTGCCGAGGCGTCTGAGGGCATACCCTCAGACGCTGCTCCGGGAGACGTCTTCGTCTCCGTTCTGTCACCCAGCAGCCTTCAGACACCACTGGTCGATGACGAGGTCGGCCGTTCGTTGGAGCGGCGCGGGGTCGATGTGGTACCGGTCGTCACGGAGTATTCCGCTGTGCCCGCGCAGCTGGCCGCCCGCCTCCCTGTCGATATCACCAATGGGACCGAGGGCCTGCTGCGCCGGCTGCAGGCGGGCGCGATGCTGGACCTGGAGACGCTCGACCCAATGCGGTTCGAGCGTCTAGTCTCTGTCTTGCTTGATCGGTTGGGCTTTAGGTCCAGCCCATCAATCGCTGCCAGCGTCGGCGATAGCGGGGTCGACATAATTGCGACCTTCCAAGACCCTGACGGGTTCGGCATCGCTACGCAGTATCTGATCCAGGCGCGAGTCGGCCGATCGTCCTTCCGAGATGTCGACAAGCTTGTGCAACTGGTGGCCGATGCAGGGCAGCCGTGGCGTGGGATGGTCGTCACCAACGGGCAACTCACGAGCGTTTCCGGGAGGCGCTTGGCAAGGGCGCGAGTCGGCGGTGTAGTGGTTGACGTCGTCGACGGTCCTCGGCTGCGCTCCTTACTGCTGCGTCACCCCGACCTGATCGTCGACCACTTCGTCGGCAGGTAGACGATGACCAGCGACGATACGCTCAGCCGATCGCGTCTGCTTCGCGACCGCCTCGACGCCTGCCCGCCCGGCCAGAACGGGTGGCGAGAGTTCGAGGACGCCGCGCTCGAAACTCTTTGCCATCTGCTCGTGCCACCGCTGACGAGACCGCTCATCCAACCTCGGTCGTTATCTGGGATCGACCGCCGCGACGCGGTATTTCCGAATCGCATAGGCGATACAAGCCAGGCGTGGGGGCTCCTCCGTATGGACCACGACGCCCGCTACGTCCTCGTGGAGTTCAAGAACTACGAGCGCGATGAGATTGGTAAGGAGGAAATTGACCAGACTAGGAACTACATGAACAAGTCGCTGGGTCGACTCGCGATCGTGGTATGCAACAAGTCGCCGCACGAGTCGGCGCGACGACGGCGCAACATCGTGTACTCCGAGGAGAACAAGGTCATCCTCTTCCTCACCACCGTCCATCTACACGAGATGTTGGATATGAAGGATCGCGGCGACGACCCAACAGACCTGATCCTCGACTCGATCGACGAATTCCTTCTGCAACACGAGTGAGGCGCACCTGGCCTCGACGGGACACCGCTGTAGTGGACGATTGAAGGTTCCGATCGCGGAAAATCTATGGCACGGTGGCGTCAGTGGTGGACCATCGCGTAGCGTGCCGTGGCAGCGCGTAACAGCGCCAGGCGGGTCATCTGCCACAGCGCGCACCAGGCCCGGGTCTCCTCCGCTGTCCCCTCGCGAAGTTCCTGAGGCGGGACTGTTGTCATGACCGCGGCTGCTGTCTGGTGGTCGCCGCTAGCCAGGTGCCGCACCACCCTAAGCAGACGGAGTCGGGCACGCCAACCTGGGGCGGGATCGGCCAATGTGTTGGCGAGGACCGGCCAGTCCAACATCGTTTCCAGCAAGGCGATGGCTTGCGGGGTGCGTGCGATCAGCGCCGGGGCTGCGCAGAGGTGACCAACGTTGTGCACGAGTTGGACAATGATCGATAGGTAGAATCCGGTCGATCCGAACAGTTGCCGGAACTCGTCCCATGCGTGCTGGGCCGGCGTCCACTTGTGCTGGCGCACGAGTGCCTCGACGAGAATCCGCCGGGCGGTCAGCTCAGCGACACCAGTAAGCAGTTCGGTATCGAGCGCATGACGGCATAGCCGCTCGGCATCGCCAGGTTGGTCACTGCTCGACAGTTGGTTGGCTTGGGTGACGGCGTGCATCACCTCCGAGTACGGGGTGGGGCCGAGCCGGTCTTCGAGCCGGTTAAACTCCCCTTCGATGCGCGTGAGGTCGGGGCAGTTAGCAGCTTTGGCTTCCGGACGTTCCAGTAGCGCTGCCACCGTCGCAGCGAGTCGAACAGCCGCGTCGGGATAGTCGGCGCTGATGTCGAGCGCGTACTGGTACACGTAGTCCAGGTAGGCGACGGCCTGCGAGACGCTGATGGACATCGGCCCTGGTGTGTCGAGCATGATGTCGATGAGGACCAGCTTGGCCTGGACTGCGAGCAGCTCGTTGGGTTCGGCCAGTTGGGCGACCAGGTCGAGTTCGGCGCGGAGGAACTCCTCCGCGCGGCTGGGCTCGCCTCTGGCTCGGAAGGCGCCCGCCAGGTTCCCATACAGCAGCGGAACGCGTTCGCCGCCCACTTCGAGACGACGAAGATGGCTAGCCAGCGCCTCCGCGTGGTTGACGATGGCGGCTGCCCGTGGCATGAGGTTGAGCTCGATGGCGGCCATCAACCACCGCTCGACGTGGTTGGCGAGCCGGTTCAGTGCGGCGGGAGTCGACTCGTCGTGCTCGACGTCGAATCGGATGAGTTCCTGCACGATCGAGTTTGTGGTGATGGTGCGGTTGGCGTCGGCGAAACGCTCGCCACCGGTGGCCAGCAGGTCCTCATCGAAGCTGACGAGCGAGAACCGGCGCAGCTCCCGTACGACCTCACCGAGGTTGATCTCGGTCGGGTCCAGCAGGAACGGGCCAAGTGGCGCCTCCGGCGGAGGATCGGAGACGACCGCCGCGGCCAAGAGATGAACCGGCAGCTGCCGTGCGGCGAGGAACGCCGCGTAGGTGATCATCCCGAGGGCGAAGTAGGGACGGTCGTCGCTGCCGCTGTCACGGACTATGCGGCGCTGCAGTTGCTCCAGACACATCGACAGAGCCGCCGCCAGCGTGCGCGGGTAGTCCGGGGGCAGCGCGTCGACGTCGGCGAGCGACCGGACCTTGAGCTGGTCGATGTAGCCGTCAACGTCGTCGAGCCGGACGCCGCACGTGTCGAGGTAGCCACTGGCCAGTTCGAGCGCCAGCGGCCAGCAGCCTAGTGCATCCGTCAGTCGACGGAGCTCACTAGCGTATCGAAGCTGATCAGCGTAGCTGACTCGAAGACGCCGCTGGAGAAGCTGCACCGCCTCGGACGGGGCCATCGCAGTCACCTCGACGCGGGTCGCGGCGCCGTGGCGGGCGGTGCTGTCGATCGACGTGGTGATGACGTCGCCGCGACCCGCGCGGGGAATCCATGGATCGGTCCGGCGCTGGTCGCCGACGTTGTCGAAAATCATGGCCCAGCGGCCAGGGATCCGGCCGAGTTCGGTGTGTACATCGTGGCGGACCTGGTTGGCCGGAGCGTGGTAAGCCTCGACAGCGTGGTCGGGCCGCAGGAGCGCCGCGATGTGCTGGAACGACGTCAGCAGGGAGGCGTCTGTCTCCCCGTCGATCCAGAAAATCCAGTCGTAGGAATCGGCACGGTCTGCGACGTATGCAGCGGCCAGACTTGACTTGCCGATGCCGGAGAGGCCCACCAACGCCACGCGTCGCACGCCATTGCCCGTTGGGCCATCGAACGCCGCCACGATCTGGTCGAGCAGGGCCGGGCGGGCAATGTCGGGAATCGAGGGCATTGAACCGACAGACACCCCCCAGTCCCGCACACCGCCGACACGGACGAGATCATCAGAATCGATGAGGAGATGGACGCGTAACTCCTCCACGCTGTAAGCCGCATCGCCGCCGTCAGCGGCCCGGCGCAGGATCTCCGCCACGAGGTAACCGGTCAGCAGCCCGGCCGACTGTTGGCCTAGGCCGGCCCGCGTCCGGTTGCGATAGGTCCGCAGCTTTTCCCGCAGTGAATCCCGGATTTCGAGTTCGTCACGGCTGTCGAACTGCACGCGGCAGCGCGCCAGTCGGCTGACCTGGGCAGGTTGCAACGCGCGGAGTTGGGCCACGCGTGCCGGCGCGTTCGTCAGGATTCCGACGAGGGCGTCCCGCAGCTGTTCCGGCGATCCGTCTGCCAGGAGCTTGGCGGCGACTTGCGCGGCGCCGGGGGTCGGCGTTCCGTTAGTCAAGACCTGGTAGCGGGCCGCGTCGGCACCGGCGATGAGCTGAAGCAGGACGCCGACGGTCTCTGCGGCGCCGACGGTTCCGCCAGGGGCCTTGCTCTTGACTTGTACGGCCAACCGGCAGGTGCCGTCCACGTCAAGTACGTCGAAGTCCACGGCATCGACGGCGCCGTCCTGGCTCGACGGGCCTTCGACTCGCACCGATGCGACCGCCGGATCGTCGACGAGCGTCAGCATCATCTCCAAGGTGCGCAGGTACTGGTACTGAAATCCGCGTGCGGCCACACGCCCACCGTCGACCGCCACGTCTACCTCCTCTCCTTCTGTTCATCGCATCTTGATCCGCCAAGGCCGAGACCACATCTGCCCACGGCAGCACGGGTGCCCGTCGGATCGTGGCTCCGCGTCTTCGACGGTGCAGGGCCCTATCAGTCGGATGCCGATGGGTCGCACTTCTCAGGGGACCCATCCTCGGCGCGGGTGGGTAGCGACTGTCGACCCGAGAGCAAGTCGCCCAGCCTCGGATACCACTCGTCGAGCTGGCTGAGGTCGCGGACCACCGCGACAGCGGCCAGAAGGTCCACCGCAGCGTGCGCCATCGCCAGCCCACCCTGCTCGATCGCGGCCGAATGACGGTCTAGCAGGGGATCAAACAACGGTGCCCAATCGGGGAAGAACGTCCAATGCAGCGCGAACGGTGGACGTGGGGCCATTATCTGTCGCTGGCGATCCAGCAACTGCCGCCGCCCGCCGACGACTGGTAGTACCACAGGGTGATCGAAGGCCTCTTCAGGGGTTGAGGCTCCTCGCAGCATCCGATCCTGGCAGGGCGCAAGGTCGATACACCGGTTCAGCGAGTCGCACCACACCACAACGTGCCCGTCGGTGCTCCCGTCCGCGCGGACCACGGGCGCCTCTTTCCAGACTCCGACATCCCTAAACCTCGTCTTCCCGTGATCCGAGTAGCAGACGACGGTGCAAGCGGGTATAAGCTCCGTGTCGAACCCCAAGAGGCTCAGGCCTCGTGCCAGTTGGCCAGCCGCCAGAACCCCTGGGTAGGCAGACCGGCCCCCGATCGCCTGGTGCGCGGCCGCCACGATGGCCTGCACCGGCGTCGCCTCCACTGGCACCACAAGCAGCGTCCCGGCGATGAACACCTCGTAGCCGGGTAGCAGTAGATCATCGGCAAACGCCGATGCCCCTCCACGGAGGTTGTAGGCCCTGGCGCGGGGACAGGCTTCCGGAGCGGTTCTCGGCGGCGCCGTTTGGTGCTACGCCGTTGACCGCCCATCGAGCCTCCCCACGATCGCAGTGGTCCACCAGCGGTTACCGTAGCGGCACGGTACGACAATGAGCCTTTTCATCCCGAGTAGCGGTCGGTCTTGTTTTCTTCAAGGACGAAAAGGTCCTTACGAGCGCAGTGGCACGGCCGTGGGCAGCAGCGCTGCTTGATCAGGATCTCCCAGGTCTTTGAAGGTGTCTACGGCGCGTTCGCCAAACACCGGGTGCGGGCCGGGGATCCCCATCAGAAAATGAGCCGAGCCCATTGGATCTATTGGCGCCTACCACATCCAACCCGGCGCGGCTACAGGGACCCCAGCGGACCCGGCTCAAAGACCGAAATGCTGGCCACGACCCTCAGCCGGCCGAAACTGGATGCAGGCCGCCGCAACGCGGACGGCGACACTTCGTCCACGCCTTGATCCGGGCTGCCAGTGCCGCGGTCCTCGCGTCCCCAACGCCTTGCTACGCCAGCGTTGCCTGTTCGCGGGTCTGCCTCGCTACGGGCCGACGCGTCGCTTCCGCCTAGCGTCGTTGCGCAGCTGCCGCTCGCTCCCGAGCAATGCTCAAGACCTGTGGATCGGCCGGGAAGGGGCGTACCTTCCCGGTGATCGATTGGTATAGGTCTCGAGCAAGGCCGACGTTGGCGCGTCGGCCGGGAAGGCACGCCCGTGCTGACTGTAGTCGCCGAGGACGGGCAGCGACGCGATGGCGTCTCGCTGCTGGACGAGGTCGTTCGTGAGGGGGCGCGGCGGATGCTGGCCGCCGCGTTGGAGGCCGAGGTCGACGCCTATCTGGCCGAGCTGGCGTCCGAGCGTGACGAGCGGGGCCGGCGTCTGGTGGTGCGTAATGGTCACGCCCAACCGCGGCAGGTGATCACGTCGGCGCGGACGATCGAGGTGGTCGCGCCCCGGGTCAACGACAAGCGGACCGACCCGGTCACCGGGCAACGTCGGCGGTTCCGTTCGGCGATTCCGCCGCCGTGGTGCCGCAAGAGCCCGAAGGTTGCCGAGGTGCTGCCGCTGCTGTACCTGCACGGCCTGTCGTCCGGGGACTTCGTGCCCGCGTTGGAGCAGTTTCTCGGCTCGGCAGCCGGGCTGTCCGCAGCGGCGATCACCCGACTGTCGGCGTACGGGTTGATGTGCACAGCCAGGTACGAATGAACATGCACAGGGCTGGTCCTGTTGGGTAGGCAGCTCTGATGGTCAGGCAGGGCTGGAGGGAAGTGTCTTGAGGAGGTGCCGCGCGCCTTGGCGTGCGGCTTCGTTGGGGTCGTCGCGCAGGGCTGCAATTGTGGTTTGGAGCCGCTGCTGATCTTCCGGGTTGTAGCGGGCGTGGCGATAGAGGGCGCTCGACCATGCGCTGTTGAGGTGCTCTCCGGTCTCGGGCTGGGCCAGATGCCAGGCGGCGGCGAATAGCCGAAGCCCGGCGGTGTCCTGACGGGCGAGTAGCGTCTCGGCGGTGGCGTCGGTGACAGCGGTGTCCGTGGAGTCGAGCAACAGCTTCAGGAGGACGTTGTCGGTGCGTGGTTCGCCAGCGAACCGGCTCAGGAGTTGTCCAGCACGGACACGCTCGGCGTACCTGTCAGACATGGCGAGGTGCAGAAGCTGCTCGTGGGTGTCCACGACGAGATCATCCGCCCGTGCGGGGTGTCGCGCTACCCTCAGCGCGATCTGACGTTAGGCGACGTTGGTCGTTGCGGCGCCTTCGACAGCGGTAAGGCGGTTCTTCAGCCGGTAGCTGGGGCCGTTGATGGCGATGACGTCGCAGTGGTGCAGGAGCCGGTCGAGGATGGCGGTAGCGAGGACTTCGTCGCCGAAGACCTGGCCCCATTCGCCGAAGCTCTTGTTCGATGTTAGAAGGGTCGAACCCTTTTCGTATCTTTTCGAGATGACCTGGAAGACAAGGTTGGCCTCGGCGCGTTCGAGGGGCTGGTAGCCAACCTCGTCGATGATCAGGACGTTGGGGCGTAGGTAGGTGTGTAGCTTGCCGAGCAGGCGTCCGATGTCGTCAGCGGCTTTGAGTTGGCGGACCATGTCGTCGAGGGTGGTGAAGTAGACCGTGAATCCGGCTCGGCAGGCCGCGACCGCGAGGGCGACGGCGATGTGGGTCTTGCCGACGCCGGGTGGACCGAGCAGTGCAACGTTGGCTTTGGCCTGCACGAACGCGAGGCTGGCCAGGTCGCGGACCTTGCGTGGATCCAGGTCGGGCTGGAACGCGAAGTCGTACTCGTCGAGGGTCTTGTGGTGCGGCAGCTTCGACAGGCGCAGCCCGCTGCGGAAGCGTCGCTCGTCGCGCACGGCAAGTTCTTCTTCGAGGATCAAGTCGAGGAAGTCGAGGTAGCCCATCATTTCGCTGTCTGCGCGGGCGGTGAACTGTTCCAGGCAGCCGGCCAGATGAGGCAGGCCGAGCTTGGTGGCGGTGGCACGGATACGGGTGCTGACCAGTTCGCTCACGAATCAGGCATCCTTCGAGGCGGAGCGTGCGGTGAAGGGGGCGGTACCGGTGAGTTGGTCATAGACCGACAGCGGACGGCGGTCCACGGTGACTTGGGCGGCGGCGGCCCGGTTCAGCAGCGCCTGCAACGGGCCGCCAGCCGTGGCGGGCGGCCGAGGCCGGGCCGGTGGGGCCGGTGGGTCGCCGGTGGTGACCGCGCGAGTGTGTCCGTCGGGCAGGCCGTCCCAATGGGCGGGGTCAACGATGCGGGCACCGCGGCCCACCGCCCGGGGATGGGAGGCCAGCAACGTCTCGCCGCCCGGGCCCGGCATGGTCGTATGCAGCGTGACGGTGCCTGCGGTGGCGCGGATCTCGACCAATTGCCGGTGCCGGACACGGCGGGCTGGCACTGAGTACAGGTTGCCAGCGAAGGCGACCAGACAGTCCTTGCCGACATGGCGCAGATGCCGCTCGGCGACCCGGTACGGCCGGGGCGGGATCGGGCGCAGGGCAGCGTGATCCCGCGCGGCACGAACGCCGATCACCTCACCATGCGTGCGGTGGGTACGCGCCCGCCGCAGCGGCACCCACGCGGCGAACGCCGCATCGAGTTCCTCGATCGAGGCGAAGCCCCGCCCAGCCAGCACGTGGTCGCGCACGATGGTGACCTGCCGTTCGACGCGGCCCTTGCCAGTCGGACGGTAGGCGGCCAGCACGTCGACGTCGAAGTCGTAGTGCCCGGCGAATGCCACCGCTTCCGGGTGCAGTGGCACGGCAACCCCCGGCGCGACGTGCCGGCGCACGACTGTTTTGGTCCGGTCGTAGACGATCGACTTGGGGACCCCGCCGAAGTGGGCGAACGCCCGCCGGTGACACCTCCAGAACGTCGCCAGGTCCTGGCTGGTCGTGAAGCAGCAGAACGGGTCCCGCGAGTACGACAAAACCATGTGGAACGAGTAGACCTTCGGGATCCCGACGTGCGCAAGGATGCCGCCCTCGTCGCCCCAGTCCACCTGCGCCTGTGCGCCGGGTACCACCTCAAACCGACGGTGCAGCCCCGCCAACTCGTCCGGACCGATCCCCATCTCCGCGGCGATCCGCGGCCGGGCTTCCTGCAGGTAGAGCTTCACCCGCTGGTAGTGGCCGGTGAACCCGTACTGCGCGACCAGCCGCTCGTGGATCACCGTCCCTTTCAACAACAACTCTGCCCGCAGCCACGCATCGATCACATGCCCGAACGGTCCCAACACCGGCGTGCGGTGACCCGCCGGCACCACCCGGCGCGGCACGGACATCGGTGCCTCCTGGGACAGGTACTTCTTCACCGTCCGACGGTTCAGCCCGGTCTGCCGCGCGATCTCCGCAACGCTAACGCCAGCGTCGAGCAGTGCCCGCAACGGCCGCAGCTCCAACCACCGTTCAGCGTCCAGAACCACCGCCGCGCTACCATCCTCGCCCATCGGATATAACGGGCGAAGTCTGACTCATTGGACCGACGCAGCCACTCCGACACGCCGTCACGCTGTGCACGTTCATTCGTACCTCACCGTGCACGTTCGTCCGTACGCCGACACCGACTGACCCGGCAGTGGACCGACGACTACCACACCTGGCGCAAGCGGGATCTCTCGCAGGTCGACTACGTGTACGTGTGGGCCGACGGCATCCACGTCAACGTCCGCCTCGACGAGGACAAACTCTGCCTGCTGGTCATCGTCGGGGTCCGCGCCGACGGCACCAAGGAACTGGTCGCCTTGGCCGACGGCTACCGCGAGTCGACCGGCTCCTGGGCCGATGTGCTGCGTGACTGCGCCCGCCGGGGCATGCGCGCCCCGGTTTTGGCCGTCGGGGACGGCGCGCTGGGGTTCTGGGCCGCGCTGCGCGAGGTGTTCCCCGACACCCGCGAGCAGCGCGACTGGGTGCACAAGACCGCCAACGTGCTCGCGGCGCTACCGAAGTCCGCGCATCCGGGCGCCAAGGCTGCGCTGGCCGAGATCTGGGGAGCCGAAGACAAGACCCACGCCCAGCTCGCCGCGAGGCGGTTCGCTGATCTGTACGGCGCCAAGTTCGGCAAGGCCGTCGCCAAGGTCACCGACGACCTCGACGAGCTGCTGACATTCTACGAGTACCCGGCCGAGCACTGGGTGCACCTACGCACCTCCAACCCGATCGAGTCCACCTTCGCCACCGTCCGGCACCGCACCCGTGTCACCAAAGGGCCGGGCAGCCGGGCCGCCGGCCTCGCGATGGCGTTCAAACTCATCGAGGCAGCCCAGGATCGGTGGCGAGCCGTCAACGCACCCCACCTCGTCGCGCTGGTCCGCACCGGAGCCACGTTCATCGGCGGTCGCCTCGTCGAGCGCCCCACCGAGCAGGTCGCAGCATGACCACGGGCGAGAGCCGACCGCAGTGGCCCACCGACAAGCTGACCGCGCTGCGCCTCGGCCGGCGTCTGGTGACCGAGGTAACCGCCTCCCGACCAGGCCGGCGAGCGTTCGTCGACATCCGACCCCTCACGACCGCCGCCGACGCCGACGCCCGACGGCACGGCTGGAACCGATCCGACCGTGAACGCACCTTCAAGCTGGAGCACTGGGACTACGACGCCGACCAGATCGCCGGCTTCGACCACGACATCAACGCGAGCCTCGTGCACGCCACCACCGTCATCGGCGAGGCCCAACTCGTCGCGGCCCTCGAAGCATGGAACCTGCGGCCCGAGCAGTTCCTCCACCCATGGCAGACCGACGACCCGAAGTAGCACCCAACCCCACTGCGAACTCACCGATCCACAGGTCATGACGATTCCTCCTCGCTCCCAGTCCGACCCCTGTCCCCGGCCTCGCTGCGCCATCGCCACGGCTCCCGTCCCATCACAGAAACCAGCCACATCGATCACTATATGTACATTAAGGATGCGTTGACGAGGCCGACAAAGCGGTCAACTCGGCCGGTGCCTCCGTGGCTCGAAGCAGGGATCAGCGAGCGTGTCCGCGCCCCATCTGCCCCAAGGCATCTCCGCCCACCGGCTCGGCGGCCAGATCAGCCTTCAGAAGATCCACACAGGTTGTACCCGTATGACGCCAGCAACTTCCCACCAGGGCGAACGGCTCATCAGCCCGCTCGTACCCACCGCAACCCGCACCGTCGCCTCGGCCCGTAGGACCTGCGCACGAGCTCGTTAGTGCACGGGTCTTCCCCTTTGGGACTGTTGGAGGCGCTGACGGCCCGCGCCCACCAGACTTCAAGGCGTGTATTGCGACAGGTCGAGCAGGTCTTTCGGCAGCGCGCCCACAAGTTCCGGCTCGCCCGTTCCCGAGTACATGAAGGTCAGGCATCGCCGTGCCCTTGTGACGAGCACGTACAGGCTCATCCGCATGTTGTCACTGTTGATGTCGCCGGGCACAGTCTGAAGTTCGGGAACGATCACCGAGTCGAATTCGAGGCCCTTCACGCTCTGCCAGGTGATCAGCTTGAGGCCGGGTCCGCTGAAGGCAGGGTCTGAGAGGGCCCCGGCACGCCGTCCGCTGACATAGCCCTGCAACGGGTTGACGGTGCGGTGGTCGAGCTGGTGGTGGTAGTAGAACAGGTCCCTGCTGCGGTGAAGGATCACTCCGATCGTTTCGTTCGGGTGCTGCTTCTCGTGTAGAAGCAGGTGCTCGGCCACGTCAGCCTTGTGCTGCACTTTGATCAGGCGGGGTATGGGACCGTCCGGCAGTACGTCCGTGCTGCTGCCGCCGGGGCGGAAGTGGTCGGCGAGGTCGCGGATCGGTCGGCTGTTGCGCACGGTGCCTGGGAGTGCCACGGGTTGGTTGGTCCTTGCCGCGGCGGCGATCTCCCGGACGGTGCTCTGACGGAGTCCGATGCGTTGGTTCTCGTCGGCGAACACGGTCACGGACGAGGACAGGGCACCAATGGCGAGGTAGAAGTCGGCCGGCATGTCTTGGCCCTCATCGACGACGAAGTACGGCCGTGGCTCCATGGTCGGTGGGTCGCTGGTGATTGTTGTCAGGCAGGCCATCCAATCGATGTCGTACCGATCAAGCGTCGGCGGGTTCCGCCGGTAGTGCTTCTGCCAGAAGGCGTGCAGCCATTTGTGGTAGGTCGTAGCGACATCAGCCGCTCCGATCTGCGCCACTGCGGCTCGCGTGTAGGCGGACAGCACTTTGCTGTACATGAGCATCACGGTCGGTCTGCCCGACCGGTGCAGGGCAGCTGCCCGGTAGATCGCCGTGATCGTCTTGCCCGCCCCGGGACTACCGGTGACGAGGTGCGATTCCTCGAACGGTAGGGCGAGGACCTCCCGTTGGACGGGGCTGAGGTCGAGCAGCGGTGGCAGTAGCAGTGTCACGTCGCACCGGCCTGCACGGCGATGAGTTCGGCGAGGGCGTCACGCATGAAGCCGTACTCGTCGTCGATCACTAGAGTCCGGTCCAGCAGGACGTTGCCCATCGTGCAGCTCGTCTCGGGGACCAACGCGCAGGCGTGGCAGGCGGCCATCGACAGGCCGGAAGGGCCCTGGGCTGTCGACTCCCTGCACACCGGGTCGAGAGAGCACCATCGGGCGGCGGCGAGAGTGGCGGCGATGGTCGTGACGAGCCGTCCCGCCTCGCCGGAGCGGGCGAGGCCACCGAGGGTGCCTTCGGCATCGCCGGCAGCGGTATAGATCAGTACCCCGGCCATCGGGGTGTCGGAGTCCGGTGTGCTCGCATAGATGCGTTCGCGCAGCGACGAGGAGGGGTAGCCGGCGTCGAAGGCCAGCTGGCGCATCAGGAGGTGGGCGATGGTGTGTAGCAGAACCAGACGCGGCGTGGGGCTTCTCTCGATCCATCTGGCGTGCATGCTGCCGGCAAAACGCTTGTGGAGCGTGGCCGCACGTCGCACCACCGGAGTCTGCAGATCCCACCGTCGAAGGTTCTCCTCGTCGAAGACGATGAAGATGCCCTCGCCGTATACCTCTACGGCCGGTAGGGAGGCGCTGCGCGTTCCCAGGTCGGCGGGGATGTGGTTGTCCATCGTGTGGCGACGGAAGCCACGCAGGACCCGGACCTCGCGTAACCGGTCGACCAGGACAATGTCGGAGATGGCCGTTTTCATCCGGTCGACGACCGGATTCAACCGGCCGTGGCCCGTGGATGCCGGGAAGGGCGTGTGCCGGGTAATGAACCGGTCGTCCGGATGGTGTCCGCCGCGCGGATTGATCAGTGCCTGCCATTCGCGCTCCGCCAGGTCCTCGGAGCTTTCCGAACCGGCGTCGGCGCCCGTGGCACCGAGACGGTCGTTCAGAATGGCGATGACCTGGCTCTCGTTGACATTTTCCTGCTCGGCGATGAAGCCGATCAACTGCTCACGCAGCGGGCCCTCGGGGTCCTTATGGAGTAGGGCGAAGTACGCGTTCTGCTCGACCCGGGCAGCCGTACCACCCCAGGTGACCCAGTCGGAGTCGGGGGGAAGGTCGATCGCGGACCCTGTGTCGGGGAAGTAGACGCTCGATGCACCCCGTTGCAGGACCACGGGTGCCTGATCGCAGCTCACCGCCTCGGTGTCACGCTGCCAGGGCTGCCTCCCCCTGCAGCGGATGTTGATGCGGCCGAGCGCGCGGGGCGACGTCAGGTCAGCGAGGTTCCTGCCGGCTCGGCAGGTCCGGCACCGGACCCGGAGTGATTCCAGGCCACCACCCACGGTCGTCAGGTGCTCGAACTGCAGCTCGGCTCGTCCGCACTGGCGTTGCTCACGTCCCTGCCCGCCCCCGGAGTGGGCCCACTGGACCCAGGGCACGTCGTCGAGGTGGCCGTTGCCGCAGACCGCGACGAACCTCATCGGCACGAGCTGAGGGCTGCGGCCGCAGTGTTGGCAGCGGGGAATCTTTCCTGGCTGTTCCTGGCGGACGCTCCAGTGTGTCATCGTGCGGCAGGTGCCGCAGAACAACCATTGCGGGAACCGGTAGTAGGGCAGCCTGCCGTCGCGCGGCGCCGGGGGTAGGCGTAGTTCCTCCGCACCAAAGTGGGCCGCAATGCGCGGAGCGGCCAGGGTCATCCGCCGTCCCTTCCACCGGGTGACGTCCTCCGCGACGAAGGATTCACCGAGCATGTCCACGATAGCGCCGACGCCGAACGGGGAAAGGGCCTGCATGCGTCGCAGCCGACGGTCCGTCACTGTCCCTCACCCCGCACCAGCACGCGAGCATCCGTGTCGACGTTGCGCATCGAGTCGAGTGTCGGCCATCCCAGTCCCGGCATGTCGAACTTCCTCAGTAGCTGGATGCGCTCGCGCCCTCCCCCGGTATAGGTGAGCCCTCCGAGCGGATGGGCGCGGTCGACGAGCCCGGCCCAGTGCTCCTCGAGCTGCTCCACGTGCCGGGCGACATCGGCGGCCTCGTCCGGATCCGCTGCCCGCGCGCGGGCGATGAACTCCGCAACCAGGGTCCGCCAGGCGGGATCCTTCGGGTCGAACGCGGCGGCGGAGCGGTCGTCCCGCCAGGTGTGCACGTGACGGGCGAGGATGACCAGTCCCGCGTGCAGCGCGCGGGTGCGGGCCGGCACCGAGAACGGTGTCACGGAGGTGGGTTCGACGACCCGGTAGAGAGAGGTGTGGTACGGGATGAACGACTCGTAGTGCGAGCGGTCACGCGGTTTGGACGGCGAGTAGAGGCTTACTACCAACCCGGGTTGGCGACGCCCGACCCGGCTTGTGGCCTGGATGTACTCGGCGGTGGTTTTCGGCTGCCCGACGACCAGCATGAGGCCCAGTCGGGGGACGTCGACACCTACGGAGATCATGTTCGTGCTCGGCACGAACGACACCGCACCGGGCTGCCCACGCTCGATGAACAGCCGTTGGAGATGCCGGGGGATGTCCGCCGGCGGGATGTTGCTGGTCAGTTCCATGATTTCGGCGTCGTCAAGGTCGCGTCGGTCGTCCTCGGCGGGCGCGATGACGCCCAGACGGGCGGGGATGTCGTCGTGCGCCAGGGTGACGGTCTTACCGAGTTCCCGCAGACTGTTGTGGTAGGCGATCAGGGTCCAGTAGGCATCGGCGGCCTGCGGTCCGAGCGGCAGCTCGACGGGGGCGTTGAGCATTGCCGCGGAGAGGTGGACCATCGCGGTGAGAGGTGTATGTCCCTGCGGCATGACTCCGGCGTAGAGCCGGCCGGGCCGGCCCGGGTCCGATCGGACGAAATAGGAGTCCTCGGCGTCGAGGCCGGAGGGCGGAAAAAGGGCGATGGGACGCCCGAAGACGCCGCGGGACTGGGCATCGGCGCGACGGATGGTGGCAGTGGAGGCGACGATCTTCGGGCGGGTGCCGTGGCGCGCCATCGCCACGTCGAAGGCAGCCTCGTAGAGCCCGACGACGGTGCCGAGCGGCCCGGAGATGAGGTGGAACTCGTCCTGGATGATCAGCGCGGGACCAGGGTCGACGCCGGTGCCGATGAACACCCCCGCCCGCGGTTCGCGGGTGAACCGGGCGAACTTGTCCACGGTGGCGACCAGCAGCGTCGGAGGGTCCGTGTAGAGCGCGTCGTCGACCGACGAGACCGGCAGAGAAATGTGGAAGTCGCAGTCGACGTTGGGGCAGTTGATCCGGAAACTGTTGTTGTCCGCGTGCACTCCCCAGGCGTCGTCCGGTGCGTTGCCGGTCGGAAGGATGTGGGTGCCGCACCAGGGACAGCGTTCGACCTGAAAGCTCTTGGTCGTCGGTTCGTGGTTCCTGATCGTCTGTAGCAGGTCGACGGCGTCGGCGAAGTTGTTGGGGCTGTTGTTGCCGCCGACCCAGATTCCGATGGAGACCGCCCGCGTTCCCAGTTCCTCCGGGCGCGCCCGTCGGATGAGTTCGCATGCGCAGATCAAGGTGGCCGCCCGCTGGAACTGTTGGGCGGTCAGCAGCCGCAGGGTGTAACGGGTGATGACGGTGGTCCCGGCGCCGGCGTCGCCGAGCGTCAGGCGTCGGTGGAAGACCGTGAAGGCAACCAGACCGAGGTACGCCTCGGTTTTCCCGCCGCCGGTGGGGAACCAGATCAGGTCGACGAGATCACGGTCGTCGTGCTCTGTGTCGACGATGGAGGGCAGGGACAAGAGGACGAACGCGAGTTGGAAGGGCCGCCAGCGACGGTCCGGGTCGTCGTAGTCGGGCGCGGCCGGCAGGCGGTCGGTCCAGGCACGACCGGTGCCGGCGAACCGGGGCCCGCTTCGGACCATCTGCATCAGCATGGCCCTGTTCGCCAGGACGAAGGCGCGTCGGGCGGTGGGGTCCTGTTCGAGCAGATGCACACCTTCACGCATCCGGGCCCGGGCGCGATCCACGCGTTCCAGGAGCCGGTCGGCGGCCTCCATGAGAGGGCGGGCGATGTTGTCCCGGCCGGTGCGGGTTCTCTCCGCCCAGCGGTCGTAGCTTTCGACGAAGGCGTACAGCCTGCTGATGACCCCTTCCGGGTCCTGTTCGAGCCCGGCAAGGTAGTTCAGGCTCAGTGCCTCCTGATCGCCCGGCAGTTCAAATGCAACGTCGGGGACGACGTGGCTGGGTAGGAAGGTCGTCTGCACCGACGTGACACAGTCACCCTGCGCCTCCCAGCTCGCGGCGGCGCCGTGACCCAGAGCAAAGACGGGAACCTTCCGATAGAGGAGCGCAATTTCCTCTTCCTCGCGGTCCGAATGGAGTCGCAGCGTCGACGGGTACGGAGCGATGCCGCCCTCGACCGGGCTGCACCGTAGCGTCACCTGCAACAGGCAGTCGGACGGGTCCAGCCTCCCCTGGTCCGACAGTTTCCGTTCGTTGACGAGCGAGACCGTGACCAGTATGCCGTCGCCGAACTCACGCCAGACGACGGCAACGGAGGCGTCACGATTGAACAGGTAGTGGTCGGTCCGGCGGCCCACTGACGGAGGCTCGGCGTACAGGGCGGCAGTGCCGGTGGCAGCCAATGGCTGACGCCGCCACTTCTGCCGGTCCTCTCGGAGGTAGCGCGCAGCTGTCACCTCGATCCGGAGGGCCGACCGCTTGGTGACGACGAAACTCAGCCCGACCGAACTCGGCATCAGTTGGCCGGCCAGGGCCACCGGATCCTCGTCGCTCTCTGTCTCTTCGGTGGATCCGGCTGCCGGAGCATCGTCGACGATGTCGTCGTCGTGCGCGTCGAGGGATGTCTCGCCAGGGAACAGGATGCCGGCCAGGTACCGGCGGTCGGGTCGCTCGGTGAGTACCTCGTCCTCCCCGTACCACGGCCCGACAAGCTGCCGGCGCAGGTAGTCCAGGACGAGAATCCGGTCGTCGGATTCACTGGGAGCGGGTGTGGTGGTCACCGGTCCTCCTTCTGCTGGTGCATTTGCCCTCCGGTGGCCATCCAGAGTCCGACCCTCGCGCGTGTCATTCCCACGTAAAGGTTGCGGATGCGGCCAGGATCAGCTGGGCCGACGTCGCCCAGGAGGATGAATCGGCTCTCGAGGCCCTTGAAGTCCTCGACCTTCGCGAAGGCGATCCGACCCCTGGCGGGTCGTCGTAGCGTGTGCAGATCCAGTACGTCGATGCGGTGCCGCCAGCGGGCCGGCAGATCCGCGAACAGAGACTCCTGCAGGGGCAGCGGGGACAGCAGGATGATGTCCGTGTTCGGAATTCCGTTGTCGTGAAGGCGGTCGAGCTCGGCGGCGGCCGCCGCGGCCCGGCGGGAGGGGTCGGGCTCGTCGACCACCATCACGTCGGGCCCTTCGCCGGCCGATGAGACACCGGTGTCCGCCCCGGTCATCTGCTGTGTCGACGTCACGATCTGTCGGGTGTTGCGGCAGTTGTCCTGCAGCAGCAGTTGGGCCGGCCGTAAGGACCTCAGATAGTCCAAGGCCTCGTCGTCGCAGGAGCCGACCAGTCCACGTTGGTTGTTGCTGTCGAGCAGCAGGTACCAACTGCCGTCACCGAGGCCGCCTACGAGTCGGTTGTCCAGGCACGACAGGTCGGTGAAATTGACCATGTCCTGCGCCTCGTCGACCACGACGACGTCGAAGTGTGTGTCGTTGTCGGCAATGAGATTGGCGAAGGGGACGACATGGACGTCCTGCATTCCGGGTTGATGCCGGACGAACCCGGCGACCACCTGGCTGCGGCAGGTGAACAGGGTCCGCTTGCCGCTCGCGGCAGATCTGCGGGCCAGTTCGGCCGCGAGCATCGTCTTGCCGGTGCCCGCCCCGCCCTCCACGAGGAGCCGGGGGTTTGTTGCCCAGTGATCGAGGGTGCGGTACTGGCTCGCGGTGAGGGCAACGAGGTCGGCTTCCGCATCGGTGACAATCTGGCGCAGGGTGGGGACGGCGTCGAAGTCGGGCCGCAGGGCCTGCAGGATCTCCCGCAGGAGTGGTTCGTCGAGCATGGCCGAACGCCCTCCGGGCTTGGCCCGCCAGTAGTCCGCCATTCGGCCCAGGCTGCGTTGCAGACCATCGGTGCGGTCGAGTTGCCTGCGGTCGATCAGGGTCTCCTCGTCCCACTCGACCGAGGTCTGTTCGGGTAGCTGGCAGTCCGGGAAGATGACGGCGAAGCCAATGGGGATGTTGCGCAACGTTTCGCGGCCGAGGCGCTCCTCGAGGCGGCGCTGCAGGGTGAACATGGCGCTGGTCGCCTGCGCGAATGGACTTTCCTTGCGCCGGCGTTCCTGGCCGGTGCGGTCGCGGTAGGTCCAGACGCCATTGGTGCAGCCGACATAGCCGCCCTTGACCTCGATCACGTACACGCCGCGCCGTCCGGCCAGGACGAAGTCGATCTCGCTGACGCGCTTCCAGACGTGTGCAGGCAGATTGAGGCTGTGCAGAGCGAAGCTCCAACCAGCATCCACGAGTTTGAGGCGTCGGTAGATCTCGGCCTCGGCGGCGCTCTTCATCAACGGGGAGATCGGGTCAGGAACCATCTGCACCCGCAGGATTGTGCACGATGACAGGGCTCAACGTCATTCCTCTCTTTGGTCGCCAGGTTCACAATGGTGGCCGTGACGTCTTCAGCCGACCAAGAGGTTGTCCAGATGTGTGTGCAGCTGCTAATGGCGCATGTGCGGGACGGTACGGTCGGGGACTGGGAGATCGACAGCGTTCTCGAGTTGGCCGGGGACACCCGCGCGGCGGTACGGGAGCAGGTCATCGAGGGGATGGTCGGGCGGGGTGTGGTCGTCATCGCCGCGCCGGATGGCGATGGGCGTGACGGTCGTGGGCCGTCCGGCGTCATCGACCCGGCCCAGGCTGCACGTTCAATCGCCGACGCCCGGCGGCTACTGCGTAGGGACAGGGTCTCGTCGCGGCCCTGGGACCGACTGCTGACGGCGTCCGAGGAGGTCGGCTTGGCGCTCCTGCTACGCGGGGAACAGTACCGGCCACACGAGGGGGTCCCGCACGGCTTTCGCGCAGGTCTCGACGTCTCTGATGAGCGGGCGCGGGCCTTCGACGCGATGGTGCTGCACAACCGGCGGCTCGTGATGTCCGTTGCCGGCAGTCACCTGGGACATGGGCTGGAGAGTGAGGATCTGGACCAGCATGGCGTTGTCGGACTGATGCGGGCGGTCGAGCGGTTCGATCCCACCCGTGGTCTGAAGTTCTCCACCTACGCGGTCTGGTGGATCCGTCAGGCTGTGACGAGGGCGGTCGCCAATGAGAGCCGGTTGATCCGTCTCCCGGTGCACAAGTCGGATCAGGTGCGTCGGGTGGTGGCGAGCCGGAACCGGCTGTTGACCCGGTCCGGCACGGCGACCGTGTCGGAAATCTGTCACGAACTCGGCTTGGACCCGGGGACGGTACTCGAATGCCTGAGACTGCATGCCGGGGTAGTGTCGTTGGATCTGCTCATCGGGGACGGCAACGCGTCGCTGGCCGATTTTGTGACCGCGTCCCATGACACTCTGAGACCCGATGTGGTGACACAGCGTCAGGAGACGTTGACGATTCTCCGCGCCTCACTGGCTGATCTCCCCGGGCGCTCGGCGGCGATCCTGGCCTGGCGGGCCGGCGTCGGCACCGGCGTGCCCATGACTCTCGAGGAAATCGGACAGCGGCTCGGGATCACCCGCGAACGCGTCCGTCAGTTGGAGAAGAAGGCACTGCCGCAGCTACGCGAGCGCATGACGGCACGTCTGGGCGGCGCAGCGCCGAGGGGCGATGATCTCGTGCACTGATGTCGGATTGCGCGAACGTCGGGGCGGCACACGGTCCACGACACCGGCTCGTGCGGGCCGAACAGCACCGACGTGCGACCCGTCCGACGATCTGTCGGAGGCCCGACGGAGCGGCATCGTCCACCGCAACCGTCCTCCCCGCCTGATGAGACCGGACAGAACCGACGAAATCTCGCAATTGGGGCGGAATTAACCACCGGGGTCGACGACATGGTCCTGAAGGCCCTCCTTCCCGGGAACTGCCGTCGCCCAGCGGCGCGGGTTGGGGTACGTTGTCGGCGATGACGCGACGCCCCACCGCTCTCAACGCCGCCGTGTCGGCGCAGATGAGCCGGATGCCGCGGACGCGGACGAAACCTGAGATGTCGGTGCGACGGGAACTGCACCGACGAGGGTTACGGTTCAGGGTGAACCATCCCGGCCTCCCCGGCCGACCGGACATCGCATTCACACGGGCACGACTGGCAGTGTTCGTCGACGGCTGTTTCTGGCACCTGTGCCCACAGCACGCGGTGCTGCCGAAGAACAACGCCACGTGGTGGCGGGAGAAACTGCAACGTAACGTGCAGCGTGACCGTGAAAAGGACGAGGCATTGGCAGCGCTCGGCTGGACAGCGCTGCACGTCTGGGAACACGAGGACCCCGTGGCCGTGGCGGAAATCGTCGAACAACTCTGGCGGGCACGGTGCCGATCGGACGCCACGGCATGGCCGGTCACGCGAGGCAGGGTGGGTGTGGCATCCTGGTCCTCACGGACGACGTGAGCGGAGGTGCCCATGCCGGTTAGAGCGTGGTACGACGTGGCGCCCTCAGCCGCACGGCTGACCGGGTCGCTGCGGGACATCGGGTACGAGTTCCCGACCGCGGTGGCAGACATCGTCGACAACAGCGTCGCGGCAGGGGCCACCCGCATCGACGTGACCGTCGAGTTCGACGGGGAGGACTCCCGCGTCGTGATCGCCGACGACGGTCACGGCATGTCAGCCGGCCAGCTGATAGAGGCTCTGCGGTTCGGCACGAGGCGTTCGTACCGGCGCGGCGAACTGGGTCGCTACGGTCTGGGCCTCAAGACCGCGTCACTGTCCCAATGCCGGACGCTCACCGTGATCAGCCGCAGCAGCCGATCGGTGGCACGGACGAGCGCGCGGCAGCTGGACCTCGACCTTGTGGAGGAATGGGACCAGTGGGTCGTGGTGGACCCGTCCCCGCAGGATCCGGTGGTCCGCAGCGCCCGGCAGGGGCTGGCCGAAGGGACCGGCACCGTGGTCGTCTGGCAGGCGCTCGATCGCGTACTGCCCGAGAAGCGCCCGTCGGGCGGCTGGGCCCGACGGCGTCTGGAGACCCTGGCGGCGCGGACATCGGACCATCTCAGCATGGTTTTCCACCGCTTTCTGGAAGGATCCGATGGACTCACGCCACTGGTGATGTCGGTGAACGGGCAGAAGCTGCGCCCGTGGAACCCGTTTGCTCCGCAGGAGCCGCACACCTCTGAGCTGCCCCGACAGCAGTTCGAAATCGAAATGGCAGGCGTCGTGGGACTGGTTCAACTCAGAAGGTTCGTGCTGCCGCCGCGTGACCGCTTCACCTCAGCCGCAGAATTCGATCGGCACTCGGGCCCCCTGAACTGGAACCGGCAGCAGGGTCTGTACGTGTACCGGGCCAACCGGCTGGTGCAGTGGGGCGGATGGGGTGGGATCCGCGGTATCGACGAGCACACGAAGCTGGCCAGGGCAGCGTTGGATTTCGACAACGACCTCGACACCGCATTCAACATCAACGTCGCCAAGATGCGCGTCAGCCTGCCGGCCCAACTGCGCCAGATCCTGGAGGCGCCGGTCAACGAACTGTGTGTCCTGGCCAACGACGCCTACCGCAGGACCTCACGGAGTTCGGCACGGCCCGTACCGGCGGACGTCACCGCATCACCTGAAGTGCGTGCCGCTACCCACGCGGCCGCCACCGCCGGCCTCGCCCTACGGATGGCCGCCATGCAGGCGGATCAGTGGGCGGCATGGGAACGCATCGAGGAGACTCTGCGCGCCCAGTCGCCGGAGGTGGCGCAGCTACTCGGACTGGACCGCTGACCAGGACCGACGCGGTCAGAACAGCTGAGGCCCGTCGATACGCGCCCCGACGCACTTCTTGACCAGCGGACATTCCTGGCACAACGGCTCCACCGGCCGGCACAGCGTGTTCGCAAGTTCGATCAGGCCCAAGTGGGCGGCGCGAGCGTCGCTGTCGATACCGATCATCCGGGCGACCTCCAGCCGGCCGTCGGTGAGGCGGTTACGCCGGTCGACGGGATGACCGCTGAAGCGGGCGGCCACCCGCAACACACCCTTGGTGACGAGAACGGGCTCTTCCGACTCGTCCTCGGTGCCCGCGGGAACGACCAGCACAGCCAGGTCGGCGATGGACTCGTGGAGACCGGGCACCCGCCGCAACGCGTCGTCGTCGCGCAGTACCCGAGGATCATCAGCGAGTTGCCGGGCGAGCTCCACCACCGTCCCGGCCCGGTTCGCCCGGGAGATGAACCCGCCGGTGCGGCGCAGGTTCTCCTCCGCCGCCACCGTGTCCTGCGGCTGGCGCCACGTCCGCAGCAGGACCCAGACCTGGCGCATCACATCCGGGTGGGCGCGATCGAGAAGTATCTCCGCCTGCAGGACCTGCCACCGTGTCTCCGCGCGCAGCCATGGAATACCGCTGACCTGACCGGAGGCGAACCAGCCCGCGAGCGTCGAGGCGACCTCCCGCGTCGACACGTGGGCCGGACGAGGATTGTCGAGCGCCCGTCGCGCAGCTCGCGACAGGTGTTCACCGAGCAACGGGGGTACCGCGTTGCCGATCTGTTTGAATGCCGCCGACGGCGGCCCGGCGAAACGGAACCAGTCGGGGAAGGTCTGCAACCGGGCTGCCTCGCGCACGGTGATCGTGCGGTTCTGCCGCGGGTGGATGTACCAGTAGCCGTCCTTAGCGATGTGCGCCGTGATGGTGCGCGACAGGTCGTTCTCGTCCAGACGTTTGTACTTGTCGTCGAAGATGTCGTCGCGGTACCGCTTGACGTCGTCCGGTAGGTCCGAATACCGGGTCGTCGGGCCCATCATCTCAAACGCCCGCAGGTCGTCCTCCCGCACCGGGCGGGTGATGTGGTCGAAAACCCGGTGCGCATCCGGATCCGGCACCCCCTCGCGCATACGCCGCTGGAAACCTGTCACGGGAGCGTCGTAGGGAGCCCAACCCTCCGCACCCCCTTCCGGGCGCCAGCCGCCCTCCACCTCCGGCAGGTCGCCGATCGCGTTCCACACCGTGACCCGCTCGGGCTGTTCCTTCGGCCAGTCGAAGGCGAGGCCGTCCCGTAGGCCGACCAGGATGAGCCGTTGACGGAACTGTGGGACGCCGTACCGGAAGGTGTCGACTGCCTTCTCCTCCACCGCGTAGCCGAGGGATTCCAGCTCGTGCACCATCGTCCGGAGGATGAACATCTCCTTGTCCAGAGCCATGTCCGTCACGTTCTCCATCAGCACCGCCGGCGGCCGGGCCAGCCGAATGACCTCAAGGAACGACCGCCAGAGGTCACGTCGTTCGTCATACGGATCACGCAGACCATGGCGCACTTTGTGGCGAATCATCGACCGGCCGGCCTTGGAGAACGGCTGACACGGGGGCCCGCCGGCGAGCAACTCGACGCCTGCGAGGCGCACGAGGTCGGCGACCTCCCGGATGCGGGCCGGGTCACCCAGGTCCCAGTCCACGCTCAGACCACCGTGGTGGTGCCGGTGGGTCTCGACCGCTTCCGGGTAGTGGTCCACCGCGAGGATGACCCGGTAGCCGGCGTTCTGCATACCGAGACTCAGACCGCCCGCCCCGCTGAACAGATCGGCCGCCAACCGGAACCCGTCCTTGCGGGCTTCCTGGGCGTACCGCAACAGGTGCTCGCCGTCGGTAACGGCGTCGGGATGGGGCGCCAGCTGCACGAAGGGTCCACGCACCAGTCTGACCTTGTACTTGCCGCGACGGGCGGTGGGATCAGGTGCGGTGGGTTCGGCATCGGCGCGGTCGGTCACGTGCACGAACGTTACCGGTGACGGCGGCCGCAGCCCAGCATGCCCCGGCGGGGACGTCAGCGCCGCAGCGCGGTCCGTCACCGGATCGAAGGGCCCGGTACCCAAGTCCGGCGTGATGTCCCATCGCTTCGGTGTCATCGACCCGGCCGACCGGACAACCGGACGGTCTTGACGGAGGGTGACTTGCGCCATCCATGCTGTATACGTGGATACCGAACATCGCTCTGATGGCTGTCTCACTGAGACCCACCCATCGGCGCCATGACGGAAGGGCACGGATGCACCGGATCAGCGACGAGGACCTCAACGACCTGGTCGAACAGATCGCTAGTGCCGTGTACGGCAACAGCACGATCACGGCGATCCGTCGTCAGCTGGGCAGGTTCGTTCCGGCCGACATCCTCGACGCCGCGATCACGGAGTACCAGGCCCGGGCCGGCCGTCCCCGGGACCTGCACGAGCCCCGTTCTCTGACAGACCCCTCGGCACAACTGGAGCCGTGGTACATCCCCCGGTCCGACGACGTTTTCTGGCCGTCGGTGCGGCGCCGTTTGGAGGGCACGGGTCTCGACGACGAGCCCATCGGACGGATCAACGACGCCTCAAGTAAGATCGTCTCCTTGATCCCGCCGCCCGGGACGGAGCGGTTCAGCAGCCGTGGACTGGTTCTCGGACATGTCCAGAGCGGCAAGACGACCAACTTCATGTCTGTGGCGGCGAAGCTGTGTGACGCCCGCTACCGGTTCGTCGTGGTGTTGTCCGGCATTACCGACAACCTGCGGTCACAGACGCAGCAGCGACTGGAACAGATCCTCGTCGGCGAGGACCGCGGCCGTTGGCACCTGCTGACCGACGGTGAGACCGACTTTGACGACAGACAATCCCGCAATGCGGCGAACCTGCTGAGCAACCCCGACCAGCGGCTCCTCGCCGTGGTCAAGAAGAACCCGTACCGGCTGCGGAAGCTGGCCCGTTTCCTCGAGGCCGCCGGCACCATCCTGCAGGACTGCCCCATCCTCGTCATCGACGACGAGGCCGACCAGGCGAGCATCGACGTGGGCAACAGGGGACGGCAGTCGACCATCAACTCCCTTATCCGTCGCATCCTGAGCAAACCGAAGGTCGCCTACGTCGCCTACACGGCGACGCCGTTCGCGAACCTGCTCATCGATCCGACAGTGCCCGACGATCTCTACCCCGCCGACTTCATCGTCGACCTGCCCCGTCCCGACGACTACTTCGGCGCCGAACGGATCTTCGGACGCGACCTGCTCACCTACGAGACCGGGCCGGTCGATCGGGGCCTGGATGTCGTACGGACGGTCCCTGACGACGAGGTCCCCCAGGTGCGGCCACCCGGTGCCCGCACCGGCTTCGGCGACTGGAGACCCACCGTCACCGACAGCCTCGGCGACGCCATCCGCTGGTTCATCC
The DNA here is from genome assembly GCF_033446045.1 of Plantactinospora sp. KLBMP9567. Taxonomy (NCBI): domain Bacteria; kingdom Bacillati; phylum Actinomycetota; class Actinomycetes; order Micromonosporales; family Micromonosporaceae; genus Plantactinospora; species Plantactinospora sp. KLBMP9567. The sequence continues at coordinate 253,378 of NZ_JAWQRR010000020.1, forward strand.
TGGCCACCGCCGCCCGCCGCTGCCGCGACGGCGCGCCGGCCGACTCGACCATGTTGATCCACACATCCATGCGCGCCACGGCGCACCAGCGGACCGCCGAGATCGTGCAGGCGTACCTGGGGACTCTGCGCAGCGGCTGGTCGACCCCTGCCGTGCGGGACCGGTTCCGGCAACAGTGGGAGCAGGAGACGACCCGGGTGCCCGCCACCGACCTCGGACTCCCACCCGTGCCGTGGCCGCAGGTCTGCGACCAGATCCCCGGCGTCATGGCCGACGTGGGCGTGGTGGTCGACAACTACCAGTCCGACGTCCGACTCAGCTACGGCGAGGACCCGGTCACCGCCATCGCCATCGGGGGTAACACCCTCTCCCGCGGGTTGACTCTCGCCGGCCTGGTGTGCAGTTACTTCGTCCGGGCCGCCTCCGCCTACGACACCTTGCTGCAGATGGGTCGCTGGTTCGGCTACCGCCACGGCTATGAGGACCTGCCCCGGATCTGGATGACGGGCGATCTTGCCGCGTGGTTCGTGGACCTGGCGACCGTCGAGGCCGAGATCCGGCAGCAGATCCGCCGCTACGAGACCGAGCACAAGACGCCACGGCAGTTGGCGGTGATGATCCGCAAACACCCGGCCATGGCAGTGACCTCGGCCGCCAAGATGCGCGGGGGCGTCACGGTGCGCTACAGCTACGGCTCCCAGGTCATGCAAACCATCAAATTCCACCACCGCGACCAGGATTGGCTACGGCACAACATCGACGCAGCCGACCGCCTCCTCACCGCCGCCCGCAGCCTGCCCGGGGTCCGGGAAACGTCCGTGCGGGCCGGACGCACCGCACTGACCGGCGTGCCGGCCGCACGAGTGATGGCCTTCCTACGCGACTACCGTTTCCATGAGCGCAGCCCCAGCCTCCGCCCGGAGGCCCTGTGCGAGTACATCGCCAAGCAGAACGACTACGACGCGCTGCGCACCTGGAACGTCGTCGTCATCGAACAGGGCAGCGACCGCCTCGGGACCATGGAACTGGCGGGCCGCAAGTACCATCGGATCAACCGCAGCCGGCTCACGGTGCCGGCGGACTATGCCGACATCAAGGCACTGGTGTCCACCATGGACCGCGTCGCCGACCTGTCCGGCTCCATCAGAATCAGCGACATGATCGACGGTGATCCAACCGACCGCAGGTTGCGGGAGCTGCGCGACGGGCAGTTGGGAGGCACCGGACTCCTGTGTCTCTATCCGGTCAGCGGGAACTCCACCGTCGAGCGCAGCAGCGGCACCCGCGGCTACCCGAGAACCGACCTCGCGGCGGTGGAGGACATCCTCGGGATCGGCCTGTTCTTTCCCGAGGCCCGCGGACCCGAGGACCGTGACTACGTCGCGGTCGACCTGTCCGGCCTCGCCCCGGTCGACGAGGAGCTCGAGTTCGTCGACATCGACGAGATCGACGCCGCCGACGAACGCGCAGGCGAAGCCATGACCGATGGCGCCGCATCATGACAGGCGGCGCCGAGGAGATGTTCCGCCGTCTGGAAGCGACCGACCCGCCACGGCAGATGCGTGTGCTGGACAGCCCGGTCGAAGTGGCCGCCGGGCCGGTCGCCGTCGGCATCGACGCCGCAGGACGCCGGCATCTGCTCATCCCGCTGACCGACCGTCACCCTACCGTGCAGGACACCACCAGCCGCGGCGTCACCGTCACCACCCGGGGCCTGGAGGACGACTCCCGTCACTCGCGACGATACGCCGACGTGGTGTGCGAACTGCCTGAGCTCAACGACATCTTCGCGGCATTCACCGATGACCTGCGCCAACAGTTGCAGCGCCGCCCCGGCGATCCGGGGCGGGTCTGCCTGGAGGTCCTGCACCGGTGGCGTGAACTGCTCTATCCGGCACCGGGCCCGACACTCGGACCGGAGGTGCTGATCGGCCTGCTCGCCGAGCTGCACTTCCTCGAACTGATCAGCGGACAGGGGGGCGTGCAGCCCGTGGACCTGTGGACAGGGCACCAGAAAGCGCGTACGGACTTCACCTCGGCCAGCGCTGCCGTCGAAGTCAAGGCCACCACACACCGCGACCGCCTGGTCGTCGCGGTGCACGGGGCCGGTCAGTTGGAGGAGCGCCCCGGCACCGATCTCTACCTGTACGTCGAACAGTTCGAACGCGACAGTGCCGGTGACAGCGTGCCCGACGCCGTCGACAGGCTCCTCGGCACCGGGATCGACCGGCGTGTCCTGCTGGGCGCGCTGGATGCGGTCGGTTACCGCAGCGACGACGCCGATACCTATCGCCGGGACAGACACCGGGTGAAACGCGTCGCCGCGTACCACGTCAACACCCCCGGATTTCCGCGGGTGACGTCAGGGCAGCTCGATGCCTCACTGCAGCAACACCTGGTCCGACTGACCTACAGCATCGACCTGTCAGCTTTCGACAATCACCTCATCGACCCCTCCGCGGCAGCCGCCGCGCTGCTGGAACAGCCATGACGCGCATCGCCAGGTACGCCGAGCCTCTCCCCGCCTCCGGGGGGATAGACGCGCGGTCGGTGCGTCGGACCCTCGGCACCTACTCCATGGACTTCTGGGAGCTGTTCCTGCGTGAGACGCTGCAGAACAGCTGGGACGCCGCCACCGGGGACCGCCCCGTCCAGTTCTGCGTGGACGGTTGGCGCCTGACCGCACCGCAACTGCAGAGCCTGCGTCTTTTTCTTCCCGGGGCCGGCCTGGACGCACCGGACCTCCGGGTCCTGACGGTCACCGACACCGGGACACGCGGACTCGGCGGGCCCACCCGGGCCGACCGGGTGGGTGAGGACGACCCCCGGGATTTCGTCGACCTCATCCGGAACGTCGGACGACACCCCGACAAGGGATTCGCGGGAGGAACCTACGGCTACGGCAAAGCCGTACTGTTCGAGGCGAGCAGCATCGGCACAGTGGTGATATTCACCCGCGTCAGAACCACCACGGGCGTCCATTGCCGACTGATTGGCATGTCCCTTACCGACCCCTACCGGGCCGAGCGACGTCAGTACACCGGACGCCACTGGTGGGGGGTCCCCCACCAGGACGTCGGTGTGGAGCCCGTTACCGGCCCGACGGCGGAGCGGATGGCCCGGGCAATCGGACTGACACGCCTGCCCGAGGACGGCACCGGCACCTCCATCATGGTCATCGCTCCCCGCACAGAACAGGAGCGCCTGGCCGAGGTGATCGCCGTGATGGCCGACACCGCGACGAGGTATGCGTGGGCCAACGTCGTGGAGCAAGGGGATCCAGGTCCCGGCCTCAGGTTGCAGTTCACATCCGACGGGTCCCGGATCGATCTTGCGGACCCGGCCACCGATGCGCGACTGCGGTACTTCGTCGAGGCGCACCGGTACTGCCTCGCCGTGTTCCAGGGTGCGGCAGAAGACCACCCCTGGCCCTGGGCGGTCCAGGAGATCGTCGGCAGCCGTCCGGAGCAACGTCTCGGCGTCCTGGCATGGCGGACGTACAGGGCAGGCGCCTCAGGTAACCACGCCCGACCACCCGCAGAGATCGCTCTCATGCGCAGACCCGGTCTCGTCGTCGAATACCGCACCGTCACCCCGGACCCGTTCGGGTACGCCATCAGCGGCGTGTTCATCGCCGACCCCGAACTCGATGAGGATTTCGCCCGCGCCGAACCACCGACACACGACAGGTGGCAGCCGCGGCTGGCACAACGGCAGCGCTACGCCCGTAACCCGGTCAGCCAGGCGCTCCAGCGCATCGACCGGATCTTCCGGGAGCGTCGGGCGGGAAACGCGACCGCACCGACCACCGAGGCCGTGACAGGGGTTTCACGACTGGCGAACGTCCTCGGCGTACTGCTCGACACCCAGGCCGGTGGCACCGACTCCCGCATCCCGGTCGGGTCGGCCAACGCGGTGCCTCACCCGCCGCCGAGCACATCGGGAGCACCGGCAAAACCCGCCGACACACCGACACCCGGCGCCGGAGACAACGGGCAGCAGCAGGGGCACCACGGCCAAGGCCAGGGGGCGCGCTCCACACGTGGTCTGACCGTGAGTTTCCATCCCCGGCCCCGGCCGGCCCTGCTAACCGACGGCGGCCGCGCGGTCGAGTTCGACATCGACCTCACCGGAAATCCCGGCGCACCGCTGACCCTCACCGCCCATCCCCTGGTCGCGGTTGCGGACGGCGCACCGGAGCCGGCCGACGAGACCACCCCCGTCGAAGTCCTGCACTGGCGTGACCGGGACAGCGGAGTCCTCACGCCTGGTCCACGCCTGACCCTGACCGCCGTGACGTCGGAACGCTGGACTGTCACTCTCACACAACCGGCTGATGCCGCCGTTACCGTCCGGGTGAGCAAGGAGGAGGTGGGACCGCGGTGAGCGCCCCCATCAGCGCGGGTTACCTGACCCCGGCCGAGGAGCGGATCCAGTCCGGAACCGTGACAGTCACCTCCCCGCAGGGCACATCCGTTGCTGAGGGTCAGCCGGTACCGGACTGGGACTACTTCACCGACCTCACGGCGACCTGGCCTCTGCACGTCGACCTGCCCGGCGTGCTGCAGGACTGCGGCCTGTCATCCGACGCCGCCGTGACCTGTTTCGTCACCTGGCACAGCAGCAGCACCAATCGCCGCGGCAACTCCCCTCCGGCCAGACTCGCCGACGGCGGGAACCAGCTGATCGTCGTGATCCCGGGAACCGAGATCGGCGGGAATCTCACCGTCACCGCCCGGATGGTCCTTGCCGTCCCTGATCCTGCACCGTTCTCGCCGCTCGCAGCCAGCCTGCCCGGCGCCATCCTCTGGCAGGCCCGACGGCGCTTCACCCTGGAAGGCAGCGGCAGCCGATTCCCCGTCGTGGCCACGAGCTTCGCCGACAGCGGGCTGGCCGAGGGACGGCGCTCGCTGTGGTACCTGTCCTGCACCCCGGATCTCGACGGCTCTGACACCGGCAGCATCCGGCTGTACCTCAACACCGACCACCCCGCAATCACCACGATGCTCAACCATCCGGACGCGGAGAACTCCCGGACCCTCGCTGACATGCTCCGGCACGATGTCGTCCGTCAGCTCATCCAGACAGCGCTACGGTGCGAGGACCTCCAGGACGACCACGACCACGGCGAAGGCACACTGGGAGAGCTGTTCATCAACCTGACACGCCGGTACTTCCCCGACCGGTCGCTTGCCGACCTACGCAGCCAACACCGCAATGACCCGAGTGAACTGGAGGCGGTCATCCAAGGTCTGGACCGGGTCCTCGCATGAGCCGGCTACACGTCTACCCGCGGTTGCCTGCACACATCGCGGAGCAACTGCTGACGCTCCACACCGGCCGCGACCTTGTCGAACTGCGACGACTGTCGGCCACCGCCGACCCACGCACCACCTGGTACCCGACTGCCCCGTACCGTGTAGCGGAGGACGACCTGCGAGCCCTGCAACAGACCGTCCGCGCCATCGCCACCGAGGCAAACTGGCCGGCACCTCTGAGCAAGACGAGCGGCACGGCCTTCGACCGGCTGCTGGCACCGGCCCTGTACCGGCAGATGACCATTGTGCCCGCCGATGCGGCGAGCGAGGAGGTCTGGTCATTCCTCAGCCTGGTCCTACTGCCGGATGTCGCGCTCTGGCGATGGCCCAACCCGCTACGTCGGCCAGGATACGAACGCATTATCGGCCGCCCCCGTAACGTGTTCCGACGCCTGTGGGCCCGCATCCACAGCCTCGGCGAGGACATCGGAGCCCAAATCTACGAAGACGAGGCCGTCGCGATCCTCGAACGCCCCACGCTCGGCGCGCATCCACGCGTCGCCCGCGCCATCACCCACGCCCACCTGACCACCGCCGGGGAAGCCGGCACCGCACGGACCGACATCCTGCGGATCACCGCCCGCAGACTCCGGCGACTCGCGGTCGTGGTCAGCCTCGAATCGCTCGACGACGCTCAACTGGCAGAGCTGGTGAGCAGATACACGAAGGAAGCCATCGACCAGTTGCAGTCCGAGCCAACCATGAGCACGTGCACCCCCGTTCCTACGCAAGTGCAAGCGAGGTCAGGAGCAAGTCCCTAACAGCATGCCCAATGGTGCTGCCCACGATGGAGCGGAGAGCCAAGGGTCGCCGCCTTCCAACGCGGGCTCCTCGTTGGGGTCGCACCGGAGCCGAGCCCCGCCGTCGGTGTCGCCCAGGCCATCCGTCGTCACGCGCGGTCAGTCGGCGACCGAAGTTGGCCCACGCATTTCCCCGAATTCTCATGGCCTCAGCCTAACGAAGGCCGCTCTCCTATCTCATTCCAAGACAGCAGCGCAGTGGGCCGACGGCCGTCAAGCCTCCTCTTTGAAAGCATGTCATTGGTCGTCAAAACCCCTTTGTTACCATCCGAAACACCCCGGCTTTGTCATTGACTGCCAGAAATAGGCGCCGAACTGCACAGACACGATCAAAGCAGTGATCGCTTCTTGTCACTGGATGTCAACGGCTTTTCGGGGGGTAAACGGGGGCAGGCCGACCGGGCAGCGCGGGGTTCGCAGAATCTCGGTGCCTCCGACGATGAAGACCTCGTCGAACGCGGCGATGTACTGCTGTCACGATCCCGGATCAGAAACCTGAATTGTGCGACCGGGTCGCCGAAGTCCAATCAGCAGGTTTCGGGCCTGCTGAGTGACCCAGTCCCCCGTCGGATACTCGGTGGCATCGAGGACGTGTACCCGCCGGGTCTCGACTTCCATCAGGAACAGGACGTAGATGCGGGTCAGACCAATCGTGTCGACGTGCAGGACATCGCAGGCGAGAACGCCCCTGTCCTGGGCGGTCAGGAACTGAGTCCAGGTCCGCCCACCACGGCGCGGAGCCGGGTCGGTACCAGCCTTGGTCAAGATGGTCCACACGGTGCTGGCCGCGACCGGTACCCCAGTCTGAGTAGTTCGCCCCTGCACCCGACGGTGGCCCCAGGTCGGGTTCTCTCGGGCCACGCGCACTACCAGGGCACGGACCTCCGCCGGTATCGGAGGGCGCCCGGGTCGTCATCCGGGCGTGCGACCTGGCGCGTAGCACCGCGACCTGATGACGTAGCACGAGAATCTCGACGTCCTTGGACCGCTCGCCCCGCATTCCTCGGACCACCTGCCGCAGCATCCGACACAAGATCAGGTACCCGAAGGACAGGAAGATGCTCGCCACCATGCCCTGCGGCCGACTGGCCGAGCCGGACAGAACCGCACCTCAGAAGCCGAACCGGGTTTCCGAGCGGTACATGATTCGGCTGGTCGGCGGCACCCTCCTCAGCAGGCACAACGCCTAACAGGTCAGCACTTCACAGGCCATGACCGAGTCCGTCCGATCGGTACAGGCTCCCGTACCGCCGCACGTGAGCAGGCTCGGTAGGTGCGGTTGGGGCAGCCCTCGGCGATTGGCTCGAGGCCTACTCGGCGTCGGAGGTCGTAGCCTCGGATCCAGTCGGTTCCGTGAATCCCGTGCCAGTCCTCTCACCCTTCTTGCCCACCTCGATAGAGGCGTAGCGCCGCCGTTGAAGCTCATTGCGTTCAACGTCCGGGATCGTCATTGACTCGGCAAGCACGGCGGCGAGCGCGTCCACTTGAGCGTTGTCGATGTCAGCATGGAAGAGCCAGCGGATGTTTTCGTCGCGCGTAATGAGGTCGATCGCCAAGCGCGGACTTCTGTCCTGCGTGGTCGCTGCTCGGACGTATCGTACGTGGTCAATCGGAATGTCCTTACGGATCTCGCCTTGCTCAAGAAATGCGATCGCCTTGGCCGTGATGATGCGGTGATCCGTGACGGCAACCAGCGTCTTTGCCACCACCTTGTCCCTCGCTGCCGCAAACTTCTCCTTCGCTCCGCTGAAGATCGCAGAAACGGGACCGAGTGCATCGAGCTGATCGGGGAAGCCGAGGACACGCAGGGCCTCACCGTCCTTGAGGAACCATTGCAGGATGCGAAGGTACGGCTCGAGAGCCAGCGATTCGGGTGCGCAAACGACGTCCGGAGCCTCGAGGGGAGGGGCTGGCGGATGGAGAGCATCGGCAAGAGGCTCGATCGCCGCTAGAAGAAGGGCAGAGGTTTGGCGGGCCGCATTCGCGTCCCTCCGCTTCCCCGGCAGTGGCAGCGTGCCGCGTCCCGGGAGTTCTACGATGATTCGTAGCTCCCGCGTCAACGAGTCGACGAGGCTCGTCGTCTCGGCGAGGGCGGACTCGAGCTCCTTGCCAGTGCGGCGCGCAATATCCTCGACGAGCCGGGCCTCGCCAACGTCTTCGGGCCCGGCGGCTCTCGCCCGCGCGGCGTGAAGCGCCTGATATCCGATCCATCCCTTGACGGAAGACAGGAGGGCGTTTGCGTCGAAGAGGATTGCCTCGGCATTCGTCTCGAGATACTCGCGGCGGCCACGTGTGTCGAGCCGATGGATCTGCCGGATGTGCGTGCCGACGTGCAATCGGTACAGGTTGAGCTGCGTACGCAGGTCCGCCCTCTTACCCGCGACGGTGTCCCACAGGGACGTCGGGACCGATTCGACCGCTCGCGCCTGGTCGACTACGTGTTCGACGGTGGCGACGAGCGCCGTCAGTTCGGCCCACTGCCCGTGGCGGATAGTCGTGAGTACCTGGTGTGTCAGCGCGATGTTGGTCCTGACAAGGCCCGTGATCTGACTCAGCTGCATCTGAAGGGCGACCAAGGCCAGCGCCGGCCCGATCGCAGCCGCAGTCTGCGCCGCGCTCACCGCAGTCAAGGGGATAAGGCGGGCCTGAGCGATGACGCGACCGGAGGACATCACTGCTCCGAGGTTCGCGCCGTCCTTGACAGCGAGCGTTCCACCAGCCATCAGTAGGGCCCGTGTCGCGTCGCTGATCCTGTAAATCCCCTGCACACTGGCGAATGCATTTCCGAGGCTGCCGGCCACGGTCGCCGTGTTTCCGATCGAGGCGAGGACTGTGGCGATCTGTCTACGGTCGGCAGCCGGCACGAGCCCAAAGTCGATCAAATCGAGCTTGAGTTCCGCCGGGATCTCCCCAAAGACGACAGCAACCCCTGGAAGCACCTCCGCCATGACCGTCGATTCCGTCGTTGAGTCGATATCCGAGTCGGGTGTCGGATCGTATACAGCAGACGACTCGGCGGTGTCGCTCTGGCCGTGCTCCTCAGGCTCGGCGATCTCCATCGAGTCCGAAGGGTCCTGCATACGATCTCCTCCCCGTGAGGACGCGCGACGGCCAGATGTCCTCGGCGTTCACCGCCGGAGTCTACGGCTCGACACCCTGCGGTCCGGCAACCCGCGTCCCATCGCTCTGCGAACGTCAGGATTCACCGCGCCACGACTGGGGCGTTTGGTGCCGGCTAGCAGAGAAACTGTTTCCCCGGCCGGCTCGTTGGACGGACGGAGGACAGGCAACAAAGGATCATTCGTACGACTACCTGCAGCGTGACGGCACTGCTCGCAGTTGGGGCGGCGCCGAGCCGAACGCAGCGGCAACCAGGACCGTCACGTAGGAGGCAGTGGCCCTGTGCCTGACAGATCGATCTTCAAACGCTGCGGCTGCCGCGAGACCCATAGCGGCAAGCTGATCGGCACCCACTGCCTCCAGCTACGACGCGCCAACGGCTCCTGGAGTTCCGAGCACGGCCACTGGCACTACCGGATCGAACTTCCCCGAGCCATCGACGGGCGCCGCCGGCAACTGCGCAGGGGAGGCTTCGACACCCGCGCCGCCGCCGCGACGGAACGCGACCACGCCCGCGCCCTGCTCACTCTCGTGGGCCGCGATCGCACCCGGGGCATCGAGATCGGCGACATGCTCCAGCACGCCGTCCACACCCGCGGACCCCTGCCTGACGGCGACAACATCCGACAACGACTACGCGCTCGTGGCTCGCACGCAGACATCCCCACCGTCGCCGACTACCTGACCACCTAGCTCACCGGCTTAAAAGTCGATGAGAACACGATCCGCGGCTATGAATCCATAGTCCGCATCCACCTCATCCCCCACCTCGGCAGCATCCCTCTCGACACACTCCGCCCCCACCATCTCAAAGCCATGTTCGCCGCCATCGAACAACGCGGAGCCGAGATACGAACCGCCAAGTCGAGCCCCGACGCGGACGTCAGGGCTAGTGCCCGCCGGATCCGACCCTGTGGCCCGTCAACCCGCCAACGAATCCGCGCGGCCCTCCGCAAGGCAATCAACGACGCCCTCGCCGAAGAGCTCATCGTCGGCGTCACCAACCCGGCCACGCTCGTCAGGACACCAGCTGACCGTCCGCTGCCCATCGTCTGGGAACCCGAACGCGTCGAGCGCTGGAAGACGACCGGCGAGATCCCCGGCCCGATCATGGTCTGGACCGAAGAACTTCTTGTCCGCTTCCTCGACCACGCCGCCGAGCACGACCCAGACCTGTATCCCCTCTTCCACTTCATGGCCTACCGCGGCCCCCGCCGCGGCGAGGCCTGCGGCCTGCGCGACGCCGACGTCCGACTCGGCAGACGGGAGGTCACGATCAACAACCAGATCGCCGTCCATGGCCACACCATCAGGCAGAAACCGCCCAAGAGCAGAGCCGGCAACCGCGACGTCACCTTCGACGCCGACACCGCCGCCGTCCTGACCGCCTATCGCGCCCGCCGCGCGGCCCAACGCCTCGCCGCCGGACCCGCCTGGCCCGACACCGGACTCTTCTTCGTCCGCCCGAACGGACACCCCTGGCATCCCAACCTTGTCACTCAACGATTCCTCAAACTCGTACGCCGAGCCGGACTACCACCCATCCGCCTCCACGACCTCCGCCACGGCGCCGCCACCATCGCCCTCGCCGCCGGCATCGACATCAAAGTCGTCTCGGACCAACTCGGCCACACCACCACCACACTCACCCGCGACACCTACCAGAGCGTCACCAAAGACCTCCACCGGAAGGCAGCCGACGCCGTAGCGGAGAGAATCAGGAGTAGGCGCGGTGAGGCTCTCTGATCCCCCACTTCGCTGGTTCGGATGATGGACCTCTCGCGGAAGCCGTAAGGGGTCTGTTGCGTTGGATGGAGAATGATCGATCACCTCCATGATTGGTGTGGTCAGCTAGTACTCCAGCAGGAGATCTGTTTCAGGGTTCGGTGAAGGCTTGTCTGGCGTAGTGACTGGTCTTGGCGGCGTCTTGGTGTCTGCGGCGGTAGATGGACCAGGCGATTGCATCGGCGGTGCGTCGGGCGGGTTCGATGACCAGGGCGTGGAACAGGCGGCGTAGCTCGTTGACGGTGATCGCGATCAGGCCGTGTGGGCTCGGGGTGCACAGGGCGGTCGCGGCTGCGAGGAAGGCGTGTGCGGCGATGACCAGGGTTGTCCAGCGGTGCCAGGCTTTCCAGCGGCGGTGCTGATGCTGGTCGAGGCCGAGTCCGGTCTTGGCGGCCTGGAATGATTCCTCGATGCTCCACCTGCGGCCGGCGACGGTGACCAGGTGGTGCAGCGGCACGAGGTGCGGTGACCAGCAGCGGTAGAACGCCAGCTCACCGTTGGTGCGGTTGCGGCGGATCAGCAGCCAGTGATGGCCGGCGTGCTGGTCGGCGGCCGCGGGCAGGGTGACGAATGCCCAGTCGTAATAGCGGTGCCCTTTCGCGCCCTCGCCTGCCGATATCCGTTGCCAGGCATGTGCGGGCAGGCCGGCGGCGATCTGGTCGGCGCGTTGAATACCGAGGCCGGTCGGTGCCCGGTGCGAGCAGGCGACGGCCAGGACGTAGCCGAACCGATGCCCTCGTAGCGCCGTGGCCAAAGCAGGGTCGCCGCCGTAGGCCTCGTCGCCGGTGACCCACCGGCAGAGCAGCCCGCCGGTCACCGCCGACTCGATCAGACGGCGGGCCAGCTGCGGTTTCGTGGCGAACCCGACATGCTCGGGCACGCCCGCTTCCGCCCGCCGCTGCGGGTCGTCGGACCACGATTTCGGCAAATAGAGCGCGACGTCGACCAGGGTGTGCCCGAGCGGTGAGGCATAGGTCAGATGCACCGCGAGCTGGCAGTTCTCGATCTTTCCGGCGGTGCCGGAATACTGCCGTTGCACCCCGACAGTGTGGACGCCCTTCTTGAGGTCGCCCGTCTCGTCGATCACCAGCACCGCGTCCGGGTGACCCAGCCGGCGGGTCACGAAGTCTCGGACGTCGGCACGCACCAGCGCGTCGTCCCAGCTGGCCCTGCCGATCAGATCCTGCATCCCGCCCGGGTTGTCGTCGCCTGCGTGCTCGGCGATCGTCCAACAGTTCTTCGTCGGCAACGGCGCCAACAGGCCGGCCACGAAGTCCCGGACCCGTCTGCGCGGCTCCGGCCGGCTGAAACGTGCTTCGATCGGGTCCATCAACTCGCCGAACAGCTGCGACCATCGCCGAGCATCTACCCTGTAGGCGGCAGCCACCGCCGCATCCTGATTGGTCCTCACAAACCTCAGGCTCGACGGTGGCTGCTCGCCGTCCACGGACAAAACCACACCGTCACCGCAGGCCAGGTTCTGTCCGTGGGCTGCTCGACGAGGAGTAACCGCCGATCAGGCGGGCCCAGTGAAGATGTCATAGTCCCGGCCGTCGGTCGACGCCGCGAACCGGCCGACCGCCTCGAACCCGAGGGATCGCACCGCCTTCTGCGCGCGGACGTTGAACGCGGCGATCGTCATCCGGAACACCTGCGGCGCGAACTGCCGTGCGCCGAACGCCAGCCCGGTTCTGATGGCCTCCCGGCCCAGGCCGCGTCCGGTGAGCTCCGGCCGCAGCCCTCCGCCGGTGTCGAGCGCCGCCGCGTCGTAGACACCGCCCGGCACCCGGCCATCCGGACCGAACGAACGAAAACCGATCAGCCCGCCGTCGTCGACCAAGGCGTGGAAACCGCTGGCGGGATCGACGAGGAAGTCCGGGGCGACCCCGGTCATGTCGTAGCAGTCGTAGGGCGCCGGGTACTGCCAGGTGACGATGTCGGCCGCGTACTCCGCCGTCATGGGCACGATTCGCACGGACACAGTCAATGCACCGGCCGGACGGGAGTCAAGCCGACCACCGGTTCCCGACGGCCGCGACGGATCTCCTGCTGGAGTACTAGA